>JADZFV010000001.1 GCA_020854255.1 Candidatus Melainabacteria bacterium
CGTCTGATCCGTCGCCGTCCAGGAAATTGCCTTCGATTTCATGGTCGCGAGTCAGTATCGAGAGCAGGTTTTCCAGAGCCGATTTGAAACCCATGGTCTCCAAAACCGACGGGTGCAAGTCGTTGATAACGCGGCGCATTTCGATAACCGCCTGGTCGAGTTTTTCCCGCATTTGCCTGGGCACCGGATTGTCGTCCAGGTCGGTGGCCAGTCTGTCGGCCATGCGCGCTACTGCCGAAAGGGCAGGCAAAGTCTCGTCGTGCAGATCCTCGGCGATGCGCTGCCTTTCTTCCTCGGCTCTAACTTGCATGGATTCTCTGGCCTGAGCCAGCTCTTTGTTGCGCTGGCGCAAATCGGTATCCAGATATATGAATGTGCCCAGTGAAAAACCCAGCGTCAATACCGCAAGTGGTGGCACTACCGGCAGCGCCATGTGAAATCCTTCAAAGAGAATTTGCGCCATACCGACAAGCACCATGCCGGAAGTAAGATAAGTAGCTGTTCTTGTGCTCAAGGGCAGAATTGAAGCGACGGCTCCGAAGGCTGCTCCCAGAAGCAGCAATAAATGGTGAGCAATATTTCTGGGGAAACTATAGATGACTTGATTGTCCAAAAGTGTCTGGATGGCGTCTGCATGCATGACCACATCGGCAACATTGTCCTCTAAGGGTGTGCGCCTCTTGAGCGGCTCTTGCTGGCGTTCGGTGAAAGAGCAACCGATAAGGACGATACGATCCTTGAAAGAAGGATTTGGTTGGAAATCCGCCTCTAAAACATCTCTTAGTGAAACAGACGGATATTGAATGCGGCGAAAGTTGATATAGGCCGGTTGATCGGAGCGGAAATTGAGATATTGCGTAGTCGGGCCGACGCCTTTGATCTGGCGATGCAAGTCGATTACAGCCTCGGTCAAAGACGGCACAGGTGCCGCGCTCACCGACGACGTGTCGATATCGCCCAGAGAGTCTCTGTAATTGACAGGCAACCGGCAGACAAGCCCATTGTTTTCACGAATCAATTCGTCATATCCGTAAGCGCGAACATTATTCATGATGGCGCGGCTCGGCAAATCGGTTGAGCCTTCAAGGCTGCCGAACAAACCGATTACTACATTGTTGTATTTGCGAATGACGCTTATCAATTCAGTGTTGGCCGCTCCTCGCAAATCCAGATCGATAACGACAATGGCCGGACTTTCTTTCTCGATATTTTCAATGGCGGTGGCCAGCATTTTTTGCGCGTGGTCATCATTGAAGCGGGCGATGCCGATATCGAATTGAGATAGATCGTCGAAATCTACAATACTTAAGTCACGCGACTCCGCCGGACGTTGAACGGCCGAATAGATTTTTTGCGAAACTCTGTAGCGCCACTCCAACATGCTCAATTCCATGCTTTCCAAGACTGATGACTCGGCGAGAAACAACGTGGCTACACATCCGGCCAGGGCTCCCCAGAACAATCTCTGGAAAAGTAGGCTGTCTCGCCCATGAATCCACATGGACGGAAGAAAGAGCCGTTTTAAAGATGCGAGTATCACCCTCATCCTGGTCCCCAAAAAAGCAGTTTTACCTGCTCCAACTGTAGTCTAGCGCGGTCGTTTCGGCAATTGGCTGGGGTAAACCCCGGATATACTGAGCCATTCCTCCTTGCATCTTGCT
This sequence comes from Candidatus Melainabacteria bacterium, assembly GCA_020854255.1. Taxonomy (GTDB): domain Bacteria; phylum Cyanobacteriota; class Vampirovibrionia; order Obscuribacterales; family Obscuribacteraceae; genus QKMZ01. The sequence goes on from JADZFV010000001.1 coordinate 1,662, forward strand.
GTCCTTTCGGCCCCAATTCCCAAAACCTTTGTAGGGAGGGCGCCATGCGTCGTCTTGCTGCTTGACCCGGCCGAAACCTGACGAACCCATGTGTCCCCCGCACCTATATATATTTTTGCCGGGCTGCCCTCCGGGTTTACCCCAGACGGATATGCCTCTTCTTCCCAAAGACTTCGCGCCATTAAGAAAGTAGCCTGAAGGCAGGTCCAGGCAAATGGGACAAAACGGGCATTTTTTGCGGCAATTTGAGAGGTAAGTGATATGAAGCGTTTGGCTCTAGCATCGATGCTGGCGGTGGGTTTAGGCCTTTTGCCGCCCCAGGAATCCCGAGCGTCCGGCTTTATTGTTGTCGATCCGTCATTCGGCGGCGGCGCGGCAGTCATGGTTCCTATGCCGATAAACGTCACCACTATACGCCCGGGCGTGCCATTGCGCCCGATTGGCCCTGCCCGGCCGGGCCGGCCGGTAGTCACCCCTAACCCACCAGGCAGAGCGATCCTAAAAGGCGGGGTCACATTTGGGCTTCACTTAGAAGCGGAAGCGATCAAAGTCGATGTCACAGATCAGGTAGCAAAAACATATATTGTTCAGACTTTTAAAAACGACACCGATCGCAATCTAGCCGGAACATATTTATTTCCACTTCCTGATGACACCACATTCAGTTCTTTCTCTTTGCACATCGACGGCAAACCGGTAGAAGGAAAAATTCTGGAAGCCGCAGAAGCACGGCAGCAATATGAAGCGATTGTCCGGCAGATGGTCGATCCAGGCTTATTAGAATATGCGGATCATAAAACAGTAAGAGCGCGTATTTTTCCAATTCCCGCGCACGGAACCAAGAAAGTCGAACTCGAATACACTCAATTATTGAAAGCCGAAAATGGCTTGCTCAAGTATTCTTTCCCGCTCAAGTCAAAGGGCGGTGACGACCTTCCTGTCGAGGAGGTGAAGATCGACATGAAGCTGCAGTCAAAACAGGGACTGCGCACGATCTGGTCGCCGACGCACTTGATCAATTCTTCCAGAGCGAGCGACAGTCTGGCCAAAGTTTCATTTCTCGGCAAAGGCATCGTGCCCGATAAGGACTTTCTTCTCTATTACAGCGTTTCCGACAAAGCCATGGCGGCGAATGTTCTCACTCACAAAGCGGTGGGAGAAGACGGCTATTTCTTGCTCACGCTTTCACCGCCTATGAAGTCAGAACAAGTTGTCGCCAAAGACATCGTGCTGGTTGCCGACACCTCAGGCTCCATGCAAGGCGAGAAGATGAACCAGCTCAAGCAGGCGCTCAAGTATGTAGTCAACGCCCTCAATCCTGCCGACAAATTCTCGATCGTTCAATTCAATACTGACGCGGAAGCATTGAAATCGCAATTGATGCTCGCCACTGCCGAGAACAAAAAGCAGGCAATTGCATTTATCGACGACCTCGATGCTCGAGGCGGCACCAACATCGGCGACGCGCTTTCCATGGGCACTACCATGCTCAATCAAGTAACCGATCGCCCTGGTTTTCTGGTCATGATGACAGACGGAGAACCTACCGTAGGCGATACCGACGTCGGCAGTCTGCTCAAGAAAGTAAAATCGAAGAGAGACATTCGCGTATTTGACTTTGGCGTCGGAAACGACCTGGACACGCGCTTGCTCAACCGCCTGGCCTCTGAAAATCATGGCACGTCGCAGTATGTTTCACCGGATGAAAATATAGAAACTGCTCTGTCCAGCTTCTATCAAAAGATCAAGAGTCCAGTTTTGAGCGATGTTTCCATCACGTATGACGGCATTCAAGTCAAAGACACCTATCCGCGCTCTGTCAAAGACATTTTCTCAGGCTCGCAAGTTCTCGTACTGGGCAAATACAAGGGCGGCGGCAGCGCGCATTTGAATGTCACAGGCAAAGTAAACGGTGTGGCCAGATCGTACAGTTTTCCTCTGGCATTTGCTGCTCAGGAAGCAGACCATACATACTTGCCGCGCCTCTGGGCGATGCGGCGTATCGGCTATTTGACCGAAGTTGCCAAAGCCAACGGAGACAATCGCGAAATCATCGACGAAATCGTCGCGCTTTCGAAAAAACACGGCATCATCTCTGCTTATACTTCTTTCCTCTCCTTAGACCCCAATGAAGGGCGCGGTGGAGTCAGGCCGATGCCCATGGCTGAGGCACAGATGCGCCGCGCCTCCAGAGCTAACTTCGGTAGTGCCATGACCAGCACCGATTTCCGTCCAAGAGCAGGGGCAGGCGGAGGTGGCGGAGCGGCTGGAGGTCCTGGAGTTGCGTTTTATCATGCCCCTGGCCAGCTGAGAGCGATGGCATCTCCTGCACCGAGCGCACCGGCCGAGAAAGATTCTCTTGTTGCTTACGATGGCAAACAAACAAGCAGCGCCGTAAGAGGCAGTCTGTTTGCCAAAAAATCAGAAGCTTCATCATCTCTGGCTCGCCAAATTGCCATGGCGCCATCTAACGGTGCAGTTGCAGTGGCGAGAGAAAGGGCGCTTAGCAAAATGAAGACGAAAGATTTCGTCCAGGATGAGGAGAGCAAATCATCCGGCATCAAGTGGATTGAAGGCAAAACATTCTACTTGAAAGACGGATTCTGGACGGACAGCGCACTTTTGGAAGGCTCGCATGCCCAGCCGGAAGTGATTGAATTCGGTTCGGCTAAATACTTCGAACTGGTGAAAAAACATCCGGGCATCACCAAATTCCTTGGAGCCGGAGCAAAAGTAATGGTCCTTTTCGAGGGACGTTGCGTAAAGATTGTCACACCTTAAGTGGTGGCATAAAGCAGCTGCGATTTAAATAGAGCAGAGAGGTGCAGGTTAAAGCCTGCATCTCTTTATCTTGAGTGTGAGCACTCTTGAACTTTTTCTTAAGTTGAATTTCCTGAATATTTGGCGCTTTCGGCGATTAATTCGGGCTAAATCGCGCAGCCGAAAACAGAGGGTAAAAAGCTGGGGTAAACCCCAGGTTGCTAAGTACTCTTATCCTGGCGAATCATGGGCGGGAATTCTCTAAGCTGTTACAAGCGGCATTCTGCCTGACTGGCACCCTTGCTCGTTTGTAGTAGACGCGCCGATATCAACGAGGTCAAAACATGAGAACTGTTGCACTGGCATCTATCGCGTCGCTTGCCGCCACATTGGCGCTACCGGCCCAGGTTCTCGCCTCCGGCTGGATTGTTGTCGATCCTATTATGGGTGGTCGTCCCGCTCTGGTTCCCCGACCGGTCGTTCGCCCGCATCCCGGAGCTACTCCCACTGTGCCGGCGCCAGGCCGGCGACCGATCTTGCAAGCTTCCGTCAGTTTCGGATTGCACTTGAAAGATGAAGACATCAAGGTCGACATCGTCGACCAGGTCGCGAAAACCTATATCACGCAGACGTTTTCCAACGACACCGACAGCAATCTGGCCGGCACCTACCTCTTCCCTCTGCCTGACGATACGACTTTCAGCTCCTTTTCTCTGCACATCGACGGCAAACCGGTGGAAGGAAAAATTCTAGAGGCCAATGCAGCGCGCACCGAATACGAGCAAATTGTGCGCAGCATGGTTGATCCCGGACTTCTGGAATTTGCCGATTACAAAACAGTGAGAGCGCGAATCTTCCCAATTCCGGCGCATGGCACAAAGAAGGTAGAACTTGAATATACGCAAGTTTTAAAAGCTGAAAATGGCATGCTCAAGTATCGCTTCCCGCTCAAAGCTGAAGGCGAAGCCGAGCCGGTCGAGTCTATCAAGATGAATGTGAAGCTGGCAGGCAAGCAGCCGCTTCGCACAATCTGGTCGCCCACCCATACCGTCACCTCGACTCGCAAAGGCGACACGGAAGCGAATGTTTCTCTGGCCGCCAACAATACCGTGCCCGACAAAGATTTCCTTCTCTATTACAGTATTTCCGACAAAGATGTCGCAGCGAATCTATTAACTCATCGCAAGTCGGAAGAAGATGGTTATTTCCTCATGACTCTTTCGCCTCCCGTGACATCCACTGGCCCGACAGCGAAAGACATTGTTGTAGTCGCCGACACATCTGGCTCGATGCAAGGCGAAAAAATGGAGCAAAACCAGAAGGCTCTGAAATATATTGTTGATGCACTGTCACCGGAAGATCGCTTCAGCCTCATCCAATTCAATACTGATGCTGATGCCTTCAGTCCCAAACTTCTGGCTGCCAGTCCTGAAAACAAGAAGGCTGCAGAAAAATTCATCAGCGAGTTGGAAGCACGCGGTGGTACCAATATTAGTGACGCACTTTCGCTGGGCACCACAATTCTCAATGAAGCTTCCGATCGTCCAGCCTATCTTGTTCTCATTACAGACGGAGAACCTACAGTAGGCGAAACCGTTGTAGATAAGCTCTTGCAGGGCGTCAAGTCAAAACGCGATATCCGCATTTTCGACTTCGGCGTAGGCTATGACGTCAACACCCGCCTGCTCAACAAACTTGCAGAAGAGCATCATGGCACTGCCCAGTATGTAGAGCCGAGCGAGAGTCTGGAAGTGGCTTTGAGCAACTTCTATCAGAAGATCAAAAGCCCGGTTTTGAGCGACGTCAAAATTACATATGACGGCATTCAAGTGAAAGATGTTTATCCCAAAGAAGTGAAAGACATTTTTGCCGGACAGCAGGTGCTCTTAATCGGGCGCTACAAGGGTGAAGGCAAAGCTTCCCTGAAATTGTCAGGACGCATCAATAGTGAAAACAAAGATTTTGCATTCCCTGTGGAATTTGCAAAGGAAGACACCGGGCATTCTTACTTGCCGCGCATCTGGGCAATGAGAAGGATCGGCTATTTGACCGAAGTGGCACATGCCAACGATGAAAGCAAGGAAGTCGTAGACGAAATCATTGCGCTCTCGCAAAAATACGGCATTATCTCTGCTTACACTTCTTATCTGGTCACTGACCCCAGCGAAAGTCACGGTAGTGCCCTGAGACGAAATATGCCTGGTGCAGTCAGCTTCAGCAGAGGCGGAGCAGGCGCAGGAGGCGGTTTCGATGATCGCTTCCACAGGATTGAGCGTGGTGTTCGTGGTGGATTGGTTCCACCACCACCGGCAATGACGTTGTCGTCACTTCCGGCGTCGCACCGGGGAAGAGCTTCGCGCATGCCGGCGACTAGCCTCGATACCTTCGTTGCACATAGCGCTGAAAGGGACGTGTCCGTATTCGGAGATGAAGGAAGTTATGCCCAACCGCCTGTCGGTACAAAGGGTATGGATCGCAGTATGGTAATGGGCAGAATGATGGCTCGCAAGGCTCGTGCGGATGCATTTGCCACATATGAGCCTAAGGAAGAGAGCGGTCAAAAAGCCGTGTTGGTAGCCAAGACTCTCAATGAGTTGAAAGAGTCCAACGCAATCAACAAGCAAGATCTGCTGGCCGGAGAAATGAAGACCATTGAAGATAAGACCTTCTATCTGGTCGATGGGTTCTGGACTGAAAGCACCTTCAAGAAAGCCGACAAGACAATCAAAGAGATCGAATTCAAGAGCGAAGAGTACTTTGCATTGATGAAGTCGGTTCCAGGAATAACAAAATATTTGTCGGTGGGCAGGCAGGTAATAGTAGAGTTCAACGGCACATGGTACAAGATCGTCCAGACCGGAGATGCTACCGGCTAGGATAAGAGGAGAATCTCCGAAGGCAATGGACCTCTCCTGAAATTGAAAGCGGGTGCCACTAGAAGTGGTGCCCGTTTTCTTGTCATTTGTCAATGACGAGCACTTTCCAGTAAGCGAGGTCGTTGGAGCGTACTATGTCCTTAATGCGGTCAATCGTCAAAACGTCGGCATCATATGTGACGCGAGCGACTGCGTAACGCGGCAATTTTCCGGCGGCGTTCACTGTTTCGGTTTCCGAGGCTTTCAATTGAGAAGGCAACTCGACAGTGGCGCTAATGACGCCATCGGTCTTTTGAAATCTTGCTGCCAGAGCTTTTAAGCAAGCAGGGCATAACGAACCGGAAAGCCGCATCGAAGCCTCTTTCACTTTCGTTCGGGTTGAGATGCTGCGTTTTTGCTTGTCTTTGAAAAACTGATTGGCTGCCTGCTCTCGTTGATTTGGATCTTCTGAATTTTCTTTTTTCGATGTGCCTGCGCTGCGTGTTTTGTGCGCCGGACCCGGTACTTCAATCGTGAACACAGGCGGTGGGGTTTTTTTTGGTTCCACTTTTGCGTCGTCGGCGGAGTCCTGGGCGCCTGCATTGGATATAAGGCAGAAAAACGCCACAGCAAAGGCTACGGCCGATCCAGGCGAAAAGCCCATTGCAAAGGGCAAGAGTGCTGTCCTGTCGATGTATTTTGAGAACTTTCTGAAATTCATTTCGGCGCCTGATTTTTTGCTTCTTCTGAGACACAGTTTAACTGAATACCCTTGTTAATTGCTCCTCATCTACATCTCCTCGACTATTGCGTTTGGTGACGATTGAAGACTCGGGAATCTGTGCGGAGAATGCCGAAAACAGACGAGTTTATTAAGCTAACAAAGGGCAGTCATTGATATGATGTACCTTTAAAGGTTGTCACTAGTGGAAGTCCAGGGATCAATGCACACCCTTACAAAACAGCCGACATCATTCTTAGATGCTATCACCGGACCGGCCGAGCTGAAGCATATGTCGGTGGAAGACCTGCAAAAACTCGCAGGCGAGATTCGCCAGGAAATAGTCAACAATTTGTCTCGCACCGGAGGGCATCTTTCCTCCAATTTGGGTGTTGTCGAAATCACGTTGGCGCTGCATCGAGTATTCAATACTCCGACAGACCAGATCCTCTGGGATGTCGGTCACCAGGCTTACGTGCACAAGATGCTCACCGGCAGGCGCCACAAATTCGATACGCTGCGCCAATTCAAAGGCTTGAGCGGCTATGTCACCCCCTTTGAAAGCGAACACGACGCATTTGTCGCCGGGCATAGTTCTACTTCTGTTTCTCTTGCAGTCGGCATGGCGATTGCGCGCGATCATTTGAAGCAAGATCACAAAGTCATCGCAGTTATTGGTGATGGCGGATTGACGGGCGGCATGGCGCTCGAGGCCATCAATCACCTCGGGCATATTCAAAAGAACGTCCTCATTGTTCTCAACGACAATGAGATGTCCATAAGTGAAAACACCGGCGGACTGGCGCTCTACATGAAGCGCATCAAAGAGACATTTTTCTACCGCGATATCAAAGAAAAGCTCGATTCCATCGAGGGCAGTCTGGATAAAGTTCAACTGACAGCCGGCATCTGGGATATGATCCTGGAAGTGAAAAAGCAGGCAAAAGAGCGCTTTGACACGCCCGGCATCGTATTTGAAAAGTTGGGCATCAATTACAGCGGACCTATTGATGGTCATGACGTTAGCGCGGTAGTCAGGGCCATGGAAGCGGTGAAGGACAAATCAGCGCCGCAAATCGTTCACCTGATCACTTGCAAAGGCAAGGGATATCAGCCAGCTGAAGACGACTCCATCAAGTATCACGGAGTACCGGCATTCAGTTTGGAACCGCAGCTCAGGGAGAAAGTTGACGCATCGCCGTCTAATCCGAAGTCGACGACATACTCCGATGTTTTCACTCAAGCGCTAATAGATGTAGCCAAGGAAGAACCAAATCTGGTGGCAATCACGCCAGCAACTGCTGAAGGCAGCGGGCTGGTCAAGTTTGGCAAAGCCTATCCCGAGCGCTTCTTTGATGTGGCTATCTGCGAGCAGCATGCAGTAACCATGGCTGCCGGAATGGCTAAGGCTGGATTGAAACCGGTCGTGTCTATCTACTCGACTTTCCTTCAAAGAGCAATGGATCAAGTCATTCACGACGTGGCAATTCTCAGCTTGCCGGTTGTGTTCGGCGTAGACAGAGGCGGTCTTGTCGAAGACGGTGAAACTCACCAGGGCGTCTTCGATATCGCATTTTTGCGCAGTGTCCCCAACTTCACGGTCCTCGCTCCGAAGGATGCTGCCGAATTGCGGGACATGGTCTACACCGCAGTCAAAGAAAGTAATGGTCCTGTCGCTATCCGCTTTCCCAGAGACAAAGCTATAGGCGCCAGCGCAGACGGCACTGAATACAGTGGAACTCCCGCCAGCCAGCCAAGATTTATCGAGCCTACAGAGTGGCAAATAGTTGCTCCCGGCGCGAGGTCCAAGACTGTCAAGAAACCTGCTGTAATTCTTGCTTTTGGCGCCATGGTCGATACGGCCCAGCAAGCATTGGATATGATTGAGACGGATCAAATACCTATGTTAGTCAATGCACGCAGCGCAAAGCCGCTCGACGTCAGTATGTTGAACGACCTTCTTCGCGACGGTCACGACACCTTCATCACAATTGAGGAAGGCTGTCTCTCCGGTGGTTTCGGAGCGGCTATTCTCGAATGGATGAGCACTGAAGGACAAGAAATTTCAGATGTGACGCCGCGTGTTTTGCCGATTGCAATTCCGGATCAATTTGTGGAGCACGGAGCGCGTGCAATACTTCTCGATTTGAACGGCTTGAGCAAAGAAAAACTGGCTCAACGCATCAAGAAAATCATCACAAAGTAGGGGCGATGCCGCACTTATCTAGGGAGCGCCGGCTCCCAGCCGGCTTTGACATGGAAGTTTATAAAAGCCGCCAGGGGATGTTGGCGCTCCCTTGTTTACACCTCGCGGCGGCCTTCCATGGCTTTCGACAGGGTCATGTCGTCGGCGTATTCGAGATCGGCGCCTACCGGAAGTCCGAAGGCGATGCGTGTAACTTTGCAGTTTAGCGGTTTTACCAGGCTGGAAATATAGAGCACGGTGGCATCGCCTTCCACAGTTGGATTGATGGCCAGGATCAACTCGCGAATCTTGTCGTCGTGCACGCGATTGATCAATTCGCGCACGGTCAGCTCATTGGGTCCTTTTCCATCCAGAGGAGAAATCAATCCTGTGAGCACGTGATACAGTCCTTTGTACTCGCGAGTTCGCTCCAGGGCAATTACATCGCGCGAGTCTGCCACCACGCAAACCAGCCGCCTGTCCCGCCTTTCATTTGTGCACAGCTCGCACGGATCGGCAGCGGACAAGTGAAAACAATTGCTGCAATTTTTCACTTTTTCTTTTGCGTCGATCATCGACTCGGCAAAAGATTTGACCGATTCATGGGTCATGCTCAGGACGTGAAAAGCCATTCTCTGTGCTGATTTCGGCCCGACGCCCGGCAGTTTTTGAAATTCTTCAATCAGCCTGGCAAGCGGCGGGGTGAAATACATTGTCGATTGTTTCCTGAATTAGAAACCCATTCCGGGCGGCAGCATGCCGCCGAGATTTTGCATGGCTTGCTTCTCGCCGGCTTGTTTTGCCTTTGTGCAGGCATCTTTGATCGCTGTCAGGATCAGGTCTTCGAGCATGCCGATGTCTTCGGGGTCGACGGCCTCAGGCTTGATTTTGACGCCTGTGAATTCCAGATCGGCGGTGCAACTGATTGTTACTGCGCCGTTTGCTGCGGTTCCTTCGATTTTGGTTTTGGCAAGTTCGGCCTGAATCTTTTGCATCTCATTTTGCATCTTAGCCAGGTTGCCCAGCAGTTGGTTCATGTCAGGTTGCATAAAATTCTCCGTCGCCCTGGGGGCAGATTGTGAGCTGGGATTGCCGACTGGGCAAAAGAACGCCGCCGGCAACGAATAGATATGATTATAGGCTGTGCAGCCCAGCCACTCAGGCGCTTAATACGGACGGTAAATGTTTCTTAAGGAGAAGGCTCGCTTCTAAGGCTCCATTGACTGCAAGTATCTATACTTAGGCAATCGTGGAGCAGCAAATAACGCCTGCCCGCATTCATGACTATGGACTGATGATTTTGTCAGCAATTGGCGTCCAGTACTGCTTTTAAAGAGAAGTGACTGTCTATGCAAGATTTCGACACGACAACTGAAAACAACGAATCCACAAACGAAGAGCGGGAATCCGCCTATGTGCGTTTGAACGCTACTATGAAGCAGGTCTTCAAGAAGTTTGTTCTGTTCGTTTCGTTCGGCCCTGGCATATTGGGGTTCCTGTGGTTACTTGGAAAAGTATTCAAACCTCGCTAAAAGACCCGCTAAAAGCGTTGGAAGAGCGAAACCCATCGTATTTCGCCCGTTATGCAGGCGTTGAAGATGAGTTTGGCTTCGACTTGGAGACATTCGCCAAATGGGAGCCGGTTTTTCGCTTTTGCTACGAGGAGCACTTCAAAGTGCGCGTACGCGGCATTGAGAATATTCCTTCCGCAGGAGCAGCACTCCTGATCGGCAACCATTCCGGGCTTTTGCCTCTGGACGGAGCCATGATAACGATGGCGATGAGCAATCATCATCCGGCGCCCAGACGAGTGAGATACATGATCACCGACTGGTTTTTCTCCTTGCCCGGCATTAATGAATGGATGATGGAAACCGGTCAAGTGAGAGCGACACTGGCAAACGCCCGCAAGCTCGTTGATAACGAGGAGCTTGTCGGTATCTATCCTGAAGGCTTGAGAGGTGTCGGCAAAACTTTTAAGGAAAGATATAGAGTTTTAGACTTTCATCCGGGCTTCGTGCAATTGGCAATCGAGCGGCAAGTTCCGCTCATTCCGGTTGCCACCGTTGGTGGTGACGAGATTTTCCCCAATTTCGTCAATATCAAGACATTCGCCCAGATGCTCAAGATGCCGTTTTTTCCGGTAACACCGGCATTTCCATGGTTGCCCTTCCCGCTTATGTTCATTCCCTTGCCGGTCAAGTGGATGATCAACATACATAAGCCGATCAAACTGGATTACCCGCCTGAAAAGGCAAAAGACAAAAAACTCTGTTTGAAGATCGCTCGCGAGATTCAATACGACATCCAGAGAGATTTGAACCGGCTGCTTAAAGAGCGGAAATCGGTTTTTACTGCCTGGGCTGACGATGAAAACGAAAGGAGTGAAACACCGTGAAAGCATTCGCTGCAAGACATAAACAATTCATTCGCAACTCACACAAAAGTGAAGATTACTTTGGCTTCGATTTGCGCAGCCTGGCAAAACTGGAGCCGGGTCTGAGATTTCTTTATGAGGATTGGTGGAAAGTCGAATTTAAAAATCTCGATGCTATCCCCAGTGAAGGTCCGGCGCTCATCGTCGGCAATTCCACAGGTCTTGTGCCATGGACGGCTCTGATGCTTATTTATGCACTGATGTCCAGAGCCAACCCGCGCCGCGTGCATGTCGTTTGCGACATGGACTGGATCGAGGACGAAAGAGTGCATCACTTGCTGCGCGAACTCGGTTTTGTACCGTGGTCGTCTGACAATGTGAAGCGGCTGCTTGCCAATGGCGAAGTCGTGGCCACATTCCCGGAAGGCATTGCCAGCACGCAAAAGACTTTCTCTCAGCGTTATCGCCTTGGCGATTTCGACTGGACTCGCCTTTTGTCAGCTGTTGAAGAAGGTGTGAAGATTGTTCCTCTGGCGACGCTCGGACTCGATGAAGCCGTACCGGTGCTCTTCAATGCAGACAAAATCGCGAAGATGCTCGATATGCCTGCATTTCCAGTGACGCCGTTTTTCCCATTCTATCCCTTTCCGGTCAATTTTTTCAGCTTGCCGGTAAAGTGGAAGATGGCTTTCCTTGCGCCTTCGCAATACAAGAAAGAAAACAACCGCGACAAAGTCGAAGAGCAGGCCAAGACGCAAGCCCGCTATCTGGAAGGCGAAATCCAGGCGGAAATCAACCGCATGCTGCGCGCCAGAACGCACACTTTCGCTCGCTAGACAAAACAAAACGGCAAGAGTTTGGCTGTAATGGCACAAGCTCGCGCCTGGCGATGCATGGCGTCGCCCGGAAATCCCTATATGAGCTTCGCGCTCCGACCGGTCTTTCGACAGGATGGAGCGCGACGCTTGTAGGGGGGTTATGGGTTTGTGGGATTGAATCGTTAAACTTTGGGTTTCCTAGGCAGAACGCAGTGCCTGCACTTCTTCCAGCATGCGATAGAGAGTCTTATAGGCTCTCGATTGCACGTAGGGGTTTTCATCCGTTGCAAGAATGCGCAGGATGGCGACCGGCACATGGTAGCTTTCCGCCAGACGTACTCTTACATCCGGGCTCTCGTCACGAGCCAGCTTCCAGGCAGTCTTTATCGAGATATTCATATTTTCCGCGACGGCTGCACGCACTTGTGCTTCATCATGATTGGCCAATTTTGCCAGTGTAGTCGTGTGCGTGCGTGGGTTTTCAGCAATGCGCTCCAATAGTCTTTTGGAGCTGTCATTGGAAAGATGCTCCAAAACCGGCGGCGGAGTATTCGGGTTAATCGCAAGGAGCCATCTTATGCGTGCAGCTTCCGCTTCCACGCTCTTTTTGGACTCTCTTTCGACAGGACGCTTAACGGCCTGAAAATCAACTTCATTACACAGCAGCACTTTTAACGCCTCCCTGATTTGGGTTTCCGGGTCATCCCACCGGAAACGATAAGCGAAGGATAGGTCATACTCTCCACTGTCCCTGGCACGGCCGCCAGATTCTGGCAAATATGGGTGTCCGAATAAGGCTTCAATTCCATTAATGTTCATGTACTTAAATTGAAACGTCCGGTTGCCCACCACCGTATATTCAAATTATTACCGAGAGTTAAGCATCCCCGGGATAAGCCCCCCTATAACTTTGTATAGGGTCCGGTATCGGTTTTACGGTTTGGGGCATTTGGCGTCAAAAAAACGGGGACGCCAGCCCCCGTTTTTTGCGCATATTCCCCTGCCAGTAAAATCCTCGTTCGGGTAAGCCGAACCTATAAATTTGCCTATATGGCGCGTGCGTAGTTGTACAGGTTTGAAAAAAAGCGATTGACCTGAGTGATTGGATTCTGTCCAGTTTCATCAACCAGTTGCAAAAGGCGTTTGCGTGTTTCGGAAGCACGAAATTGCTTCCAGGACTTCGATTCCGCCACGACCTGTCGATTTGCTTCGATGCGTTCGAGAGTTTTTGCAGCTCGGCATGCTACATAAGGATTTTCGTCTGCCGACAGCGCTCTCAGTATCAATTCAGGTATGCAGTGATTCTCCGCCAGACCAAAGCGCACATCAATGTCGTCGTCATTGACCAGCTGCCACAGGGTTTCTAGATTAGTATTGCTGTTTTCCGCCGCTGCCAGTCTCACTTGAGCGGATGCGTGCTTGCTCAGCCGCTTTAACAGTGATGCAGGGCAATTGCCGTTGCCTGCTATCAGTTCAAGAATCATAGGACTTGCCGTTCTGGAAAGTGCTTCAAGCACATCCGGAGCCGTTTTTGAGCTGGTAGCAATAATGCGATCGTTGACGATTTCGTCCTTGGCAGGCATCATCCGATGCGATCCGCATCCTGTCGAAGGGTAAAAGGTTGTTGCACACTCCATGCCGATAATGTTCATCACAATAACTCTCCTCTTCCTGGTTAGAAGCGGGGTGGGGCTTGCCCCTGGTGTATTCGCCTGACTGCCGTAGACAGTTCTATACGAAGATTGTCGAAATTGGACAGACTAATCAAAATACTCACAATGAGACCCCGGCATTAATGCCGGGGTTTGACCGGCGCACTGCATGAAACTGCCGTGTGATGCCATGTATTGCCTGCATGCCGGCTGAATTCGGCTGGGTTGAGCGGATTATTGCCTCAAAGAACTGCAAATAATCAGGGTTTTTCGTCAATTCCGGGGCGGAGGTTTCGCTAGAATCCCCCAATCGCTTGATAGACAATGGGTGTTAGCCTCCGCTATTTTTAACATATATAAGGTTATGCTCGGTAAGCGTGGCGAAAGTGCTGGGTTTTCCCTGTATGGGAATATACATATCGCTATAGCGACTCACCCTGGCTGGAGCCTAGGATAGTAAGTGTGGGCGTTCATTGGTTGCGGGTTGTAAGTAGTGAGGTTTGTTCAATGGAACGTTTTGATGGAAGGGCTCCCGGCAAAGAGCCTGCCGCCTCGGCTCGCCTTGGGAGTGAAGAGATGCGCACAAAATTTGTTATGGCGGTGAATCCCAATACACCTTGCAAAGTCCTTGCCGAACTATGTGAAACTGCCCCGGATTGCATCATAGAAAGAATTGCAGAAAACCCTCGCGCGTCAGCGGAGATGCTTTCCAAATTGGCTACTCACTGTAGTGCTTCTGTGAGAGTGGCTGTTGCAGAAAATACCAACACCCGGTTGGACGTACTGCTGGCGTTGTGTCAAGACGAAAGCGTCGATGTGCGCTACAGCATCGCCGAGAATCACAGCATGCCATTCGGCATTCTTGAAAGTCTGGTTGATGACGAAAATCCTTATGTTTCGATGCGCGCTCAAAAAACTTTGGCCAGATTGGTGGAAAACAATGTCCACCGCGGCAGATTCAAAATCGGTATGGATATTTTCCTCAAGCAAAAATATCAGAGCGGCTAGATCAAGCGTTCTTTTTCGATCTGATCCGGCTGTCTGAAGTGATTTGTCCGTCCCGCATTCGCACTATGCGGCTGGCACGGTTCGCCACTTCTCCGTCGTGCGTAACCAGAATGACCGTAATACCCTGCTCGACTAGATCATCGAATAGCTCGAGAATTTCGGTTGCGGTGTGGCTGTCGAGTGCGCCGGTCGGTTCGTCTGCAAGCAAGATTCTGGGCTTGTTGACAATGGCGCGGGCAATGGAAACACGCTGTTGCTGACCACCTGAAAGTTGATTGGGGCGGTGGTAAATTCTCTGGTCGAGTCCTACTTGCTGCAAAACAAATTGGGCGCGCAGGGTTCGTTGTTCTTTATCCACACCGGCATAAACCAGAGGCAGCATCACGTTTTCGATGGCGGTCATGGAAGAAAGCAAATTGAATTGCTGAAAAACAAACCCGATTGTGGAATTGCGAATTTCGGCCAGCTCGTCGTCGGTCAAGTCAAAGACATCTTTCTGGTTGAGCAAATAGCGGCCCTCTGTCGCTCTGTCCAGGCAGCCGATCAGGTTCATCAGAGTGGACTTCCCAGAACCGGACGTACCCATGATCGCGACATAGTCGCCGTCCTCAATTGACAGCGTCAACTTCTTGAGCGCGTAGAGCGGCTCTTCGCCCATTTCATAAACGCGGCTAATATCTTCGAGCTGGACGACATTTTCTGCCATTACTCAGTCCTCAAGGCCACGATCGGATCGAGCAGCGCCGCCTTGCGCGCCGGATAAATGCCGAAGAAAAGCCCGATGGCAAGGGAAACGGCAAAGGCCAGGAAGATTGAAAATGGAGTGACGATGCAGGTCCAATTGGCAAAACGCCCGATCCAATCGGAGCCCAGCATGCCCAGTGCGATGCCGAGCAAACCGCCAGTCAGAGATAGAATGATCGCCTCCAGAACAAACTGCCAGAGTATATCTTTGAATTTAGCTCCAATTGCCTTCCTGATGCCGATTTCCCTGGTGCGCTCGCTGACCGACACAAGCATGATATTCATGATGCCGATGCCGCCGACAAGTAGCGAGATGCCGGCTGTGGCTCCGAGCAGGAGAGAGAAAACGCCGGTGATCGACTGCGCAGTTTGCATGATGTCCATTTGCGTTCTGATCTGAAAATCGTCCTGGTCTGGGGATTTGATGCCGTGGCGTAAGCGCAAAAGATTGGTGATTTGAAATTGAGCTTGCAAATCCTGCCCATCTTTGGCACGCGCCAAAACCATTTTTACTGCTTGCCCTGTCACTGTGTTCAGTCCAAACAGAGTGCTGTAGCCGGTTGTAATCGGAATGAAAATCTGGTCGTCCATGTCCGTCATCTGATTGGCGCCTTTCTTTTCCATGACGCCAATTACATCGAAGAGTTCTCCGCGTATGAGGATTTGTTTGCCGACCGCCGATTCATCCGGGAAAAGGTCTTCTTTGACGGTGTCGCCAATTGCGCAAACGCGCGCGCAATCCTTCATGTCGTCGGCATTGAAAAAGCGTCCGTTCACAGGATGGAAATTGCGCACCTCCGGATACGCAGGCTCCGTGCCCAACACAGTGGTCGAAGTATTGTACTCACCGTGTTGAACTTGATAGGAGCTTTGATATTGGGCTGCTACTTCATCGACCGATGGGCAGGTTTCCTTAACTGCTTTGGCGTCCTCGTAGGTGAGAGTAGGCGCGGTTCCCTGCCCTTGCGAGATGCTGGCGTTGCTGGCTGCGCCTGGACGTACATATATAAGGTTGACGCCCAGTGATTGCACTTGTTTTTCTGCTTCTTTTTTTGCGCCTTCACCGATGCCCATCAGCGTAATGACAGAGGCGATGCCGATGACGATGCCCAGCACAGTCAAGCTGCTTCTGAGCTTATTGCTCAAAATGCCTTGCCAGGCAATTACGACTAGCGCTCTGAAGCCCATATCGAGCTCATCCAAATTGAGTTAGCGTCCAAATCCACGCGGGATCATGCCGCCTCCACCGCCTTTACCACCGCTTCGTCCCATGCCCGGTCCGCCCATGCCGCCGCCTCTGCCCAGGTAGCCTTCTTTCTCGAGGTGTTCCCTGGACAGACCTTTGAATACATAGTCTCCCTCTTTCAATCCAGCCAGAACCACGATGTCTCTGTCCACCGCAGCGCCTGTCTTGACCTTCTTGAATTCAGGGTTTCCGTCTTTGTCCGGAATGTAGACTCCGGTTTCACCGCGCCGTGATACCACACAAACTGCCGGTATCATCAAAGCATCTTCTTGTTCTCCAACCAGAAAAGCGGCGCTGACATTCATGCCCGAAAGCAGCTTGTTGTCTAAATCATCGACAATGCGTGCATGCACTTCAAAGGTGGTGACATTCATCGTCACGATTGCTGCCGGTGCGATTTGTGTTACTTTGCCGTGGAATACTTTTTCTGGATACGAAGTTGCGGTAATCTCCACGTCTTGTCCTATGCGGATCTTGGGCACGTTTGCTTCCGAAACCTGTGCCACCATTTCCAGTCTTCCTGCCAGCGCGACTATCGAACTCGAAGTTGCCGAAGTTGTTGCCGCAGAAGTGGTCGGTGTGACAATGGCGCCTGTGTCGGCGTACTTCTGAGTGATGATGCCGTCGAAGGGTGCTTTGATGCGCGTGTCGTTGCGCAGGCTCTCCAGGTACTTCAGATTGCCTCTGGTCTGCTCGGATGAGTGGTAGGCTGCAGCAACATCTTCGCTGCGGAATCCGGCCGCCATCAATTTATATTGCTCTTCAATCGCGTCCTTATCGGCTTCGGCCTGCGCTTTAGAAACGTGCGCTTGATTGAGTTCTCGCTCAGCTGCGTTCAATTGCGATCTGGTCACCTGTGCGGCGGTTTCCGCATCAATACTGGTTTGCTCGGAAATGGCACCGCTTTTGGCCAGGAAAGTCTGTGCTCTGGCAAATTGTTCGTTGCGCTTGAGCTGCGCTTTGAGCGCCTCCATCTGAGCCTGCAATCTGCTTATATTGTGCTCGGCGTTGCGCACACCTTCTCGGGCGCGCTGCTGTTGAAAGCGTGCTGCCAGCACTTCTTGCGGGCGATTACCGTGCTTGAGCTTATTGCTGTTATCCACTGAAGAGAGCCATGCACCGCGGGCCGCATCAATCTGACCGGTCAGGTTGCTGTCATCCATCAAGGCAATGATCTGACCCTTTTTGACGCGGTCGCCCTGTCCTACATAAAGCTCTTTCAAAAGTCCCGTCTGCTTGGGACTGATTTTCACCTCCCTGATCGGTTTTATCAAGCCTGTAGCGATGATTTTAATGGACGCTGTGCCGCGCTTTACGGTGGTCGCGTCCTTCTTCCACTCTTTGTTGACGCCCTTACCCTGCATCATGAAATAAGTCGCGGCTGCTGCTGCCATGACGACGATTGTGGCGATTATCCAGATGCGCTTCTTTGAGCGTTTCTTCTTGAGCCCATCCGGTCTTGCGCCGAAGGCAATATTTGATGTATGACTCGACTCGCGATTTGCTTCGCGTGCTGCTTCTTTGGGATTCAAGAGCTGTTGCAACCAATTCATAGATGTAAACAGTAATGATTTAAATCGACGTGTGCAAGTAAGACATGTTCCAACCTATTTTAGTATTGCAAACTGCCGCTAGAACTAATTTTGGGTGGTCTGGTCGCCGTCAGGGCGCCCACCGAAATCATACCTGTATCCCTGAGAAGCTGAGCCTGGGAAATGTTATAGGCGATAATCGCCTGCGCTTGAGAGGTCAGGGAGTTGATGTAGTCCCTTTGCGCCTGTATAAGCTCCAGGTTGATACCCTGCCCGTATCGCAGGCGAAGGTTAGCCAGCCGGAGCTGTTCGCTGGATGAAAAGACCGCTTCACCGGCAACGTCGACCTGCTCTGAGGCTGTGAGCATGTTCAAATACGAGCCGTGTATTTCCTGGAGCACCGTCAACAATTGCTGGTTCGATTGCAGCATTGCTTGTCTGGCAAGCGCCTTTGCCGACAGCGTTCTTCCGGCATCAACGACACCAAAGCCGTCCAGATTCCAGCTCAAGTCGAAGCCGCCGCTGAAAGACCTGCCGCCGTTTCCGCTGATACCGATGCCGCCTCCACCGCCGCCGGTGGGGATGATCACGGTGGAGCCGGAGAGTCCGCTGTTGTTGCCGGTTCCGCCGTTGCTCGATACGGTACTGTGGGTCTTTGAAGCAAAGAATTGGAAGGTAGGATAAAGTGGCGATGCAGCCACTTGCACCTGCCTGCGGGCGGCAATTCGCAATTCTTCGAACTGTTTCAATTCAGGGCGGCGTTTGGCGGCAACGGCTACAAGTTGATTGATAGCCCAGTCCTGATCCACCAGACGCGCTTCCACTGCGCGCAATTCGTCGGGATAAATATTGGACGAAATATTGGAATTCATCGCCACGGCCAGTTGAATAGCCGAGAGCCTGACGTTAACTTCCTGTTGCAGCAGCGCTTGCTTATCGAGAGCCAATTGCGTGCGTGATTGATAGATGGCAAAGTTGGTGCCGACACCTGCTTCTTTGAGTTGCTCGTTGAGCGCCAATTGCGCTCGTGACAGTTCGACTGATTTGACGCGAATTTGCAGAAGAACATGATTGAGAATCAACTCGTTGTAGCGTCGGTAAACCTCCAGTAAAGTATCGTTGATTGTGGCTTTATAACTGTTTTTCGCCGCTTTCGTTCGATTTAAATTGACCAGTGAGTTGTAGAAAACCCCACCGCCCTGGAATACAGGAAATCTGACGGTGGTCGAGTCAGTGTACGTATTGGTGAGAGGAGGGCGCTGACTGTCTACCTGCTGGTATCGAAAAGTTTGAGTAAAATCAGGCAAAAACTGACCGAGCGCGCTTACGAACAAATACTTCTGCGAGTCATATCCTGCATCCGAGATGCGGATGGGAAGACTGTTGTAGAGCGCATAGTTGAGGCAGTCTTTGAGTGAGATGATGTCTGTGTAAGTTGCCTCCAGCCTGATGGCGGGCAGCTTCTTTTTTCCAATCGGCAATAGCTGCGACATTGGAATCGGCTCGAGTGTCACCTCTCGTGCCTTTTCAAGGTCCGGTCCCGTCAATTTCGGATCGGCGCTTTCGCCCGCGAAAGGCGCCTGCGGGTTGGCTGTAGGGTAAAGATCCTCGAGCGAAGTCCCGGCGGCAGGATTGGTTAGACTTAGAGGTGGAGGCGTCGTATCCGCTTGAGCCCTTTTCACGCTGGTAGTGGAGCCGGCTGAATTGGTCGGATTTATCGCGGTGCCAGAAACTGTCTGAGAGCTTGCCCGTGTCGGTGCGGCAATTGAATCGCCCTGGCTGCCAAAAGCTACAGGGTTGTTGTCGCTTTTCGCTCGTAAAGGCGTGCCAAGTAGGGCCAGGGTCGCTGCCGTAACAGTTAAGATTTTCGTCCGGGGGCTGATGCTCATTTTTTCAGATGGGAGCCCAAGATTCTCAACTTCCTGACAAGCTCGATCTTTCTCATGTCCCGGCAAGATCGTAGCAGCCAAGCCGAAGTATAGACATTCTTTGAGAGATGTTTTGCATGAAAGGGGCAAGTTTTGGGGTTTTACTAAGTCACAGACGCGCGTAATGGTCTGCGGTTCCGCCTCAAACCTAAGTCTTCGTTAACATGCAGCTTCTTACTTGCTTGTTGTCGAGAGGCTGTATTGGTTATTATCTTTCCTATGGTACAAATGGCAACTGGACCGACCGCCCGGCAGATTTGAAATGCACAGCACCGGGGGACTGTTTAAATTTGCAGTGCTGAAGAAGTAGCACTGGTATTGGATCATGGAGTCTATAAGAGAAATTGCAATCAGTAGAAAGACCGAGAAACGCACTTCAAAAAGCAATAGACAAAGTTTTTACTGTCGTGTTTTTGCTTTACTTCATCCTGTCGTCTTCGTTTTTCAACACGTTGACCGCGATTGCCACGCTGCTTACTTTTCCATTCGATAAGCGCCGGCAACTTGTGCACATGATTTCATGCGTTTGGGGCTGGCACTATCTTCCGTTAAATCCATTCTGGCAATTCAAGATGGAAGGCCGCGAACACATCGACCCAGACAAAACATACGTAATCATCGGAAACCACGCGTCTTACCTCGACATTTTGGTTTGCTACGCGATTTTCAGGAAATTCAAATTTGTCTCAAAGGAAATGGTTTTCAACATTCCACTAATTGGTTGGAATATGTATTTGAATCAGTACGTAAAAATTCGCCGTGGCAATTTATCATCCATAAAGGAGATGATGGCGACCTGTAAAGAATGGCTTAAAATGGGTGCTTCGGTTCTGATGTTTCCAGAGGGTACGCGAACTGAAACCGGGGAAATCTTGCCTTTTCGCGCCGGCAGTTTTAACCTGGCATTAGAACTCAATGTGCCGATTGTTCCAATTGTGATTTATGGAACGTTTGAAGTTTTTCCAAAAAAACGCGGCGAACTGCGCACTTTTCAACCCATTCATGCTCGTATACTTCCGCCTATGATGCCGAAAGACTACGAAGGCAAACCGGGAAAAATGAAAGACGAAGCGCATAAATTGATGAGCGAAACGCTCGACGAATTGCGCGCCAAATATTACATAGGCACCGCATCTGATGCCAAAGAAGAACTTGTCGGCACGAAAAAGGAATAAGAGGAATAAATTACCTTTAAGGCCCGTTGCATCCTTGAAGGCTGCTAAATGGCGGACGGCTCCAAGGTATTCTTTCAAGGGGCGGGTTGCCAACAAGATTTCCCCTGTTCTGTTGAAACCAGTATCCCAACTCAGTCATTTAATCTCTTTGCCCAACAACTGTCACAAACATCAAGCAAAGTCTGTGTGATTGCAAATAATGGCGGGGACCGATGCATGACAGAAGCGGACCTAACGGATTCTATTGAGCCCGGCGTTCAATGGTCGATTTCGAGCAGGCAGGATGGATACGATAAATCACTAAATGGATCCGACGAGGCTAGGATTGTTTACCTCAGCGAACTGAGCCAATTGGTAGGGCTTTGCGCGTGGTGGGCGTTCAAGACGTGGGGCAAATACAATCCTTCCTACAATTTGACTAAACGAATTGAGAGCTTCGCCCAGCATTGCAATTGCGACCGAATACCTTTGACGGTTTTGTATCTAAACGAAGAGGGCTTGCCTCTGGGCATGGCCTCTCTAAGAGACAACGATGGCATTCGCCCGGATTTAGGTCCCTGGTTGGGAAGCGTTTATGTAGACACCCTTTATCGAGGCAGAGGCATCGGCTCTCGCCTGGTCAGGGAAATACAGAACATCGCTCGCCAACTTGGTTATGAGCGAGTATATCTGCTCACATACGAAGAGACCATTCCTCTCTGGTACTCGCGCCTGGGCTGGAGAGAAATCGGCAAGGACAGCTGTCACGGCAACCCGGTTATGGTGATGCAGATTGATTTGTTTGAGTGACGCCTTGCCGCCGCTTTTGGGGCGCCAATCCGCGGAAGTCAGTCGCCCTCACCGGCCAACAACTCTTCTATATGCCTGCACAATAAGGCTGATTCTTCTTCAAAAACCTCGAGAGCGTTATGAGCTTCAATCCAGGCTTGACATTTTGAAAATCCTTCTATTTTTTGCACAAGGGCGTGCAGTGAATTTGCCTGCACGGACATGAATACAGGCTTCAGTTGATGTGCCAGCCATGAAACCTCTTTTTCGTCACGAGCGGCAATAGCCTTTTTAAGAGAGACCAAATCATCTGGTGCTTGCTGGAGAAAGACAGTCAGCAACTCCAGGGCGATAGTTCTAGCGCCCAGCTGCTTGGTTATTTCGGGCAAATCAATTGGCGGCGCGGGCGGATGCTGATCTTCAGGGATTGCGCCGGAATGATTGGAAATTTCAATTCCGTCCTTGAGACCCGTATCGACAGGAATCCATTTCTCCAATATGTTTTTGAGCCGCACTGGATCGACAGGCTTGCTCAAGTAGTCGTCCATGCCGGCGGCCAGGCACTGTTCTCTGCTCCCTTCAATTGCATGTGCTGTCATGGCGATGATTGGAATGTGTTTGCCGGTTCGCGTCTCAATTTTTCTAATAGCGCGAGCAGCATCAAATCCATCTAATACCGGCATTTGGCAATCCATAAACACAAGTGCATATGGAATTCTTTGCATGAGCTCCAGCGCTAATTGGCCATTCTGTGCTATTTGAGCTTCAAACCCCAGGTCCCTCAGTAGCATCAATGCCACTTCTTGATTGATTGGGTGATCCTCGGCAACCAGGAGCAGTTCTTGCCTTTTCTCCGGATGCTCCGCGACGACTGCTCGAGCTGCCAGCGTTTGTAATTTCAGCGCATTACTATCGCAGTCCTGGATTGCCGACGAAATACAATCAAGTAATTGAGACTGCTTTATCGGCTTCGTCAAATAACCATTAAACCCCAATGAAATCGCCTCTTCGCCGGTACCGGGCTTATCGAAAGCCGTCACGAGAATCAGCCTTGTATCCTTCAGAGCCTGGTCTTCGCGAATCACCTTTCCCAGTTGCAAGCCATCTGTCTCGGGCAAGCAAAGGTCGATTATGGCAACTGAATACGGATCGCTTTTGGCCGCACCGCGTAGAATCTCGAGTGCTGCTTCGGCATTCGATGCCGTGCCGTTGCGCATGCCCCAATAGACGAGATAATTGTGAAGTATGTCTCGGGCATTCTCTTCATCATCGACGACCAGAACACGAAGATCGCTCAAGTCCGGATTGACGCGGCTGTCGGCCGAGTGCAAGTTGCCTCTCTCTAGTGGGACGGAGAACCAAAAAGTCGACCCGTGACCTCTCACGCTGTGCACACCTATCTCACCCTTCATGAGTTCCACCAGGCTTTTAGAGATACTCAGGCCAAGACCACTACCGCCAAACTTTCTAGAATGCGATTCATCCATTTGAACGAACGGTTGATAAAGCTGGTTGATTTCCTGCTTGCTCATGCCGATTCCCTTGTCGGTTACCGAAAATTTGATTCTCACGACATTATCGTGATGAGACTCCAGAGTCGCCCGTATCAATACTCCCCCTTGATCGGAAAACTTAATGGCGTTGGAGGCAAGATTCATCAATATCTGCCGAAGGCGACCCTGGTCTCCGTGCACCATCATTGGAATTTGCGGATCGATGAATGTCAAAAGATAAATGTCCTTTTGACGAGCCGCTGCTGCCAACAATTCGGCAATGCTTTCCACCAATTTTATCGGCGCGAATTCAACAACATCGAGCGCCAATTTGCCGGCTTCGATCTTGGAAAAATCGAGAATGTCATTGATTACCGACAGCAGAGATTGTCCTGCCTCCTTTATCGTCGAAGCATACTCATGCTGTCTTTCTGTAAGTCCACTGCGCAGCAGGATTTCTGTCATACCGAAGATGCCGTTCATCGGTGTCCGTATCTCATGACTCATATTGGCTACAAAGTCCGATTTGAATCGAGATGCTTCCAGGGCCTGATCTCGTGCAGACAGGAGTGCTTTTTCGATTTCCTTGCGCTCGGTTATATCTTGTATGAATGCGCAAAATGTTATGGTGCCCGATGACTGCACCGGGAAAATAGATAACTCGATAGGAAATTCCGTGCCGTCTTTTCGCAGCGCAGACAACTCCATTCTTTTGTTGAGAACTCGGCCTTCGCCGGTTGTGGCAAAGTGCTTTACCCCGTGCATATGGGCATCGCGAAATTGCTGCGGTATGATTGTCTCTGTTAAAGTGCGCCCGATTATCTCCGCCTTCGACCAACCGAAGATTTTCTCAGCCTGCGCGTTCCAGTCTGTGATGATGCTGTCATTGTTGATTGCCACAAAAGCGTCGTATGCACACTGGATAATCAATCTCGTGCGCTCTTCGCTATCATGTAAATGCTTTTCGGCTTGCTTTTGCTGCTCTAGAGATTCCTGACGCTGCCTGTTTGCCTCTTCCCATTGTTGTGAGCTGCGAATTGATAATGCCTTAGGGATAAACGACCACAGGAGTATCGCCGCGGCCGCGGAGAGCACGCCTGTGATCAAGTCCACTATTGCCTCGGCCCCGTAACTTTTGTGCCAAATCGTCCAGAGTTTCATGACGTGCGTGGTGCCGCACCAGAAAATGAAGGCGCAAAACAACAGGAAAGCCCAGTGGAAGGTCAGATCTTTCCGTTTTTGGACAAATATCCACAACGCCGCTGGTATCGAATAGCACGAAAGAGCCACCAGTAAATTTCCAGCAATGAAGAAAGAAAGTAGTCGAGGATTCCAAGCAAGGCAAAATCCATCGGGCCTTAAACCGTCCGCTGTGGTGGTGCTATTAGCTGTGCACCCCGCCAGAACCAGAGTCAAAGCTAAGAAGCTGAACATCCTGGCAGACTTTTGAAACATAGAGATGAGCCTTCAATTGAAACATGCATCGCGGATCTCCATATTTGTTATTGTCTCATAGAGAGCAAGTGCCAAATTTTACACAGGAAAAAAACAATGAAGCGGGAGTCGATCTCGAGCTGGAGAAAATAGCTGTCTCGCGCACTGAAGCTGATGGCATTGCGCGGGAGGTTTAGCAAGACAGGGGGGGGCAGTATCTTTGTCTGCACGAACCGCGAGGAGAAGCGGAGGCAGCGCGGTTGTCAATTTTTCGCTTTCAGAACCAGCCGGAATTTCCAGTCAATCAGTGTCACTTTAAATGGTGCCATGTCGGCGAGCCTCTCCAGTCACAATCAAGCCCTTCTGGGTTTGTCTAACATTAATGCTTGTTGCCTGCGCGGCTTAAGCTTGCTTCCCATGATTCCGGCTCGTATCTCAGCCTTTGCGCTTCGAAACGATCGGCGGCCGCTTCTTTTTCCTTGCCCAGGCGTTCGTTGACAAGAGCGCGGTGGAAAAGTGCGGCCCCGTCCTTAGGGTCCAGCTTTGCAGCTTTCGTCAGGTCTTCGGTCGCCAACTTATGTTCGCCCAATTGCAAATAGCAGAGTCCCCTGGTGTCCAATGCCAAAGCCAGCTCCGGTGCCAGTGCAAGTGCCTTGTTGCAGTCTTCGATTGCAGTTTGCCAACTGCCCAGGACAGCATATGACCAGGCGCGATTATTGTATGCGACAGGATTTTTGGGATCGAGACCGATTGCAGTATTAATGTCTTCGATTGCCAACCCTTCACTGTTTTGGCAGTGGCGAACATATCCACGTCCCAGATAAACTTCCGGACTAGCGGGATCAAGAGCCAGTGCGCTGTTGCAATCTTCAATGGCGTCTTCGTGTCGCCCGAGTTTGCAATATGCATTGGCGCGTTTGAGGTAAATTTCAACACTTGCAGAACGAGCCGCCGCCGCATTTAAGCAGGTGAGCGCTTCTTGGTACTTCTTCTCTTTCAAAAGCGGCAAGGCATTTTGAAAGTCGAGCATAGCCAGAAATTGAGGGTTGGTGCGCACGCTGAAATACTCAGCGCTTGTTGCCAGTATGAGCGCTGTCAGTGATACTCCGACAACGGCTGAATCTCTCTTGTTCCATGTCGCTTTCAGGTCTTGCCTGAAAAAGTTGGACAGCAACGCACCGGCAAGAAATCCGCCCAGGTGCGCGGCATTGTCTATGCCCGGAATGAATGCGCCGTATACGCAGCTGATCACTACGGCGATCATGAGCATGACCCTGGCCGGGCGAAGAATTTCTTTTAGACTGAACCCGCTGCCCAAGACCGACTCTTCAACAAAACATCCGAAAAGACCGAAGAGCGCACCGGACGCGCCGGCACTTACTTGCAAAGGATTCCAGACCAGGCTGGAAAGAGACCCCGCCACTCCGGAGAGCATGTAGAGAGCAAACATGCGCCGGCTGCCCAGCAGGTTTTCCGCGTATGGACCGAGATTGAAGAGAACATAGAGATTGATGGCCAGATGAAAGACACTTACATGCAAAAATGTATTGCTTATTATTCGCCAGGGCTCGCCACCCAGGGTGAGTGGTCCGAAGTTGGCGCTCCAATCGATCAATGTTTGCTCTGTCGGTACAAGAATCGAGCGTGCGGAAGTCAGAAAAACCAGCATGATGAAAACAATCATGTTGGCAGCGAACAGCGCTGCAGTCACAGGCGCCTGCTGCAAAAGAGTTGCCGGCTTCACGGTGCTTTCGGTTTTTTCCGGCGCTGTCTCATCAAACAGTTTCGGAGCCGACTGCCCCTCCGTAGTTTCCGGAGCTGATTGCTCTTCGGTCATTATCAGTTTTGCCTGTTGCTTGATATCGCAAGATCATAGCTGATTGCACTCGGCTCCGCCCGCCATTATTTCGTTAATCCACCGAATTTATTAGTTGCTAAAGGCCAGCTTCCAACCCAATTTGTTGAACGTAATCAGCTTCCGGTTTTTGTTCAGCCGTGCTCCAGCCCGCAGGAAGTGCAGAAAAACTGATACCATATATAGTGTCAAAGCTGCTCGTGCGCCGAAAGCGCCAGCCTGTGGGGTTGTTGCTCGAAACCCTTGCTGGGGCGTGCTTACGAAATGCTTGACAACGAATGATCAGCGTGGTTTAGTTGAAGAATGCAAGTGAGACCTGCGTGGGTCGCTTAACCCTATAGTACCGCCGCCACATCTAAGGATCTCGCGGTGGGTCAAACATCGGTTTCTCATTTGCATAGCGAAAACACTCAGTACACAATCACGTATCACTCTCGGAGCTACACGATGATCAAGAGTTTTTCTGTCTTAAAACTTCGCCTGGCCGAGGAACGTGGTCCGCCTGCCTGAAGTCTGACTATCTAGAAATAATCAATTCGTAAGAGAGAGCAACAGGATCCAATTGCTCTCTCTGCGTACTTTAATGATTCCGTATTGCAGGCTGTCAAAAAAGTTACTATAGTCGGCAGTCGAGGTTGCCGGGGCGTTTCAGTTGACAGTACCTGATCTCGAATATGTCGACCGCAATTCGGACAGAAGATTTTGGTCGAATTGGCTCTCCAATCGTCCGCAAAAGCGCGCAGTTCTGTCGTTGTGTATCCTACTGGCGATAGTTGCTCTTGGTCTGCTTTTTCGACTTAATGAGCTGGGCAAGTACGGACTCTTCGGGGATGAAATTTACAGCATCCTGGTTGCTACCGGAAAGGGCGACCCGGAATTAATCGCTTTCGACTCGATTCGTCCCGTCTACTTTTTTTTGCTCAGGCAATGGATGAATTTCGGAGACAGTGAAGAATGGTTGAGGCTGCTTTCCGTAATTTTCGGCACTGCAAATATATTTCTCACTTACTATCTATCCACGCTCGTGTCCGGCAGAAAAGTTGCACTGGTCGCGGCGGCACTCATGGCTGTCTCGCCTATGGAAGTGCACTATTGCCAGCTCGTCCGCATGTACACGCTCGGCAGTTTCTTCGCTTTGCTGGGCAGCATCGTTTTCATAAAAGCCTGGCAAACAGGCAAAAAACAGTTGATGTTTGTCTGGGCGGCGGTTAGAACTTTGATGGTTTGGACTCTTCCTTTGACCGCGGTTTTGCTGGGTTGTGATATCGCACTGTCCCTTTGGAAAGAACGCAAAAGCAAGCTGATGTCGACTGTGATCGCTTGTTTTGTTGCCGTCATAGCGCTTTATCTCTCTTTTGCCTGGAAGATGCCGGTCCTTACGGCTCACAGTGCCTATGACGAGTGGCGATACGGTTTGCCCGTGCCGCAGATAGCCGACGCGCTCATGATGTTTGTCAATTTTACAAGTACGGCGTTGCCCATTCAGGAATGCGAAGGACCTTGCGAAGGTGGCATGCTGGCTGATTTATATTCATCTGTTGTACTCTGTTTAATTACCACATCCTTTCTGCCTGCCGCCAGAGAGCGGTGGCTTATATGGTGCTCTGCCTGGGCGATCCTGCCAATTTTACTTGCACTGGTGGCGTCGCAGTTTACTGCTTCATTTGTGATTACGCGCTATTTGATGTTTGCGTCGCCCTTCGCTTTTATTATTATCGCGGCAGGCTGGGTCGAGTTGTGGAAGCCCTGGAAACTTCGCATCCTTTCCATTTTGATAGCCGTCTTGTATGTAGCAATCATGTGGATGAACCTGGCACATCTTTTCACTCATCCGGTCTCTGAAGATTGGCGTGAAACTTCCCGGTTTATTCAGGCGCATGAAAAACCTGGCGACAAGGTAATTATCTGGAATTATCATTCGCATTATCTGTTCAACTACTACTATAGAGGAAAAAATAGGGCGTACGATGTCATCGTTGGCCACGTGCTCGACAAGGAAAAGACCAGGCTGGCTGACGTCAAGCTTGATGTGCCTGGTCTGCAAAAAATCTCAGGACGAACCTGGTTTGTTATCAGAGAAGCGCCGCAAAACTGGCTTCTTGCCTGGATGATATACAAGACGTTCAAGCAGCACCTTAAGAACAACTACAAAGTGCTCGAATACAACAAACTCGGGCGCACGGATCTGTACCTGGTTACCGACAAATGATTTGTAGGGGCGATGCCACGCATCGCCCGGTTCTGGTTACCGAACACAAGTCGGGTGACGCATCGCGTCCCCCGTCCGGGCGTTCAGCGCATGCCTCGCCCCTGCGTTATTTCTTCACTGGTGCCTTAACTGGAACCTTTGCTGGCGTCACTGTTTTTGATGGCACCTTCGCCGACGTCGTCGTCGATTTTCCCGGTCCGCCGGCTACTGATTTGCTGGCTTGTACAGTGGTAGCCTGCGCCTTCGGCTGATCTTCTTCCAGTCCTTGTCGAGGCGCCAGTGGCGGGACGCCCAGAATCAGGTCATCGCCTACCCATTTGCTCTTCAGCAAAGGTGTTTGCAATTCTCCTCTGTCTCTGAGCACTTCTTCCTGCACTTTTTCTTGCATGTGCTTGAAGGCGTCACCGAGTTTATTCATGCCTCCGTTTTGTCTCAAGCCTTCCAGCAAATAGTGCGTAAACACTCCATTTTGATAACGCTTGGACTCCCATGAAGTTTGCGTCGGTTCGCTCGAGCAAATGACTAATTGACCGCTCCCTTGCGCCAGTTCATCAGCGCTGAAATTAGCTATGCGGAACAAACCTTTACCGGCTGTATTGGCGGCGCCCGAGTGGCAGGCATCCATCATCAATACGATGCGGTCGGAGTGAACTCGCTCTTTGATCATCTTGACCAGGTCTTGCATGGGCACGCCGGTCGCATATAGTCTGTTCTTGTCAGTGTTGTGAGCGACCAGGTAGTTGACGCCGTTTAAGTCGACTTTGGATGGACTGCCGTGACTTGATATGTAGATTAAGACCAGATCGTCCGGGTTGGCAACGCGCGGCAACCATCTGTCTCCGACCGTGTCGAGAATGTTTTCTCTGGTCGCTTGTTCGTCTGTTAAAAGGCGAACATGGTCGGGTGCAAATTTAGCTTCTTTCAGAAGGTAGTCTCTGAAGTCCTGTGCGTCTTTTGCCGCGTACTTCAGGTTGATTGAAGAATCGGCAAATTTGCTTACGCCGATGAGCAGGGCCCATTTGTCTTTGATGGGACGATTGACGCGGGTCTTGTCAATGCTGTCACCAGCAATGGTGCGGGCGCTGGCTTTGACGCTTTCAAGGCTGCCGGCTATGTCTTTGGCACCTTCGACATGCAATTTGATTCTTGTCAAAGAGTCAGTGCCCAGAGGCAATGCAGCGATTATTTCGTGGTCTTTGCCGAGGGTTTTCTCTCGAATGGCTAGTGCTTGTTTTTTGAACAGCTCAGCTGAGTCGTTTTGACCTTGCTTTTGGAATGCAGTGGCAAGACCATCGAGAATTTTTGCTACATAGGGATGATCTTCACCGAGTGCCTTGCTGTCGATGGCCAGGGCCTTTTGCAGTAAAGCAGCGGCCTCCTGGGGTTTTCCGATTTGCAAATAGGCACAAGCCAGGTTGGTCTCAACTTCGGCAACTTCAGGCGAAGGAGGGGGCGACTGGCCTTTTTCCAGTCCCATTTGTTGGTTGAGAAGCATGATCGCCAGCGCCCGTTTGAGAGGGCCTTCTGCGGATTCTCCATTTTCTTGCAGGTAGAAGTTCTTGCCTAGATTGTTCAAAACTTCAGCCAGAGCCTTGTTCGAGCTATTGGCGGCGTTGTCCAGGATGGCGAGCGCCTTCTGGAAGAATTGTTCTGCCTGAGGATAGAGAGTCTGCTGTTGCTTGAGCATGCCCAGGCAATTTTCAACTTCAGCTACTTCAGGCGACTTTGGTCCAGCCACCTTTTCACGCAAGGCGAGAGAGCGGCTGAAGAGAGGTTCTGCTTTTTCGTACCAGCTCAAGTCCAAGTATGTTTTGCCCAGGATGGTCATGCTGCTTGACAGCCTGGGATCTGCTTCGCCGAATGCTTCCGCTTCGATGACGGCTTGACCGAGCATTTCTTCCGCTTCGATGAAATCACCACTATCGAAGGCGCGCTCGCCGACATTTATATATGTGTCCCAGGGCGTGTCTGTCGGAAGTGAAGCAACCTTTTTCAATTTAGGATCGGTCGAACGTCTCAATGTCAAATCGACAGCGTCAAAAATTGATTTGCAGCGGTCTTCAATGGATTTCCTTTGTTTTTCTGCAACGACCAGATTGCCCTTTGAATCAAGCGAGTATCCGCCGCCGAGTTGGGACAGGAGCGAAGGATTTCTCTTTACCTGTTCGGATACAGCATTGGTCAAGTCGGCCTGAATTGTTTCCGGCGTCACCTGGTGCTCCGGCGCTCCGGATTTGAGACCTAGCACTCTCCATACTGCCAACTGGGCGATTTGCTCTTTGGGTTCTTTTCCCATCTTCGGAAGGTGTGCATATCCACCGGATTTATCTATTTCTTTGGAAGCGGCCATAATGCCTGACAGTTGTCTCCAAATGGCCGGATCGTCATAGTTGCCGGCAGCAAATTCCACTCCGTCTGCAGGCGGAGGCGGAACGGTTTTGACGGACGCGCATATCGTCGGGATCTGCATGATTGCAGTCTGTCCGACTGCGACTGTCATGAACACATCGGCTATGACCATCATGTTTTGAACGCCGCTCACATTCGGCTTCAAAATTTCATTGGCAGGAATGACGATTTTCAAAGGTGTGTTGGTTTTGTTGGTCAATTGCAAACGAACCGACGATGTCGTCACGCCGTCGCCTTTGACTTTCATGGATACTTTGCCTGACTTGAGAGCCTGGCGAAGCGTAGAAACTTGATTTGATATTGATGTCGTTGTCGTCACTACAGGTGGTGTAGTTATCGGCACGCCCAATTGAGCGATCGCTTGCGGTTGCGCATCCAGTCCCACGGGCGGGGGGCTGGCCAATGTGGCGATCGGAAAAGACATTGAGAGTGCCAGAGTCGCCATAGATGTAGCTGCCGCTGCGGGCCTTTTCATTCTTTTATTGATCATCTTAAAATCCACCTGGATCTACCCTGTTCTCAAATCAATCCTGATCCTAAAAATCAACCAAACTAGGTGGTTGGCTGACTGGTTGTCAATCCACCTGAATGTCCCTTTCAGGACGCCGAATTGGCGGTTGCTGCTTTACCAGCCGTGTTAGTGGCCAGTGGCAGGGACCGACATCGTTGGGCATTTGCCAGAAATGCCTGCTGCTGGTCGCCTGCTCCTCTACAGTCGACCTCAGATGCTCTTGGTGAGTAGTAAAGCATCTACAGCGTCAGCCGTATAATTAGGGGTTATCTCATAGATTAAGCTTTTTTGCTAACAAAAGCACTTGAAAAGCTTTGTTATCTGTTACTCGAAAGCTGCCCGTAAAAAATGACTTTTGGGGTGTGTAAAATCTCCTGTTATTTTGCATGTCAAGCGGGGTCTGGCGTTTGACTGTTTTACTACGGTCCACAATAATTGGATAGATTTTTGGAATCCTTCTTGATAGCTGTTGCAAAGTCTGGAGTAAACCAGTGAGATTTCTAGCACTGTTCTTAAGCGTAGTATTCGCTTTTCAAATGACCATTTTCCCGCATGCCGCGTACGCCGATGTGAGCTATGACGCAGCCTCGGGTCCCAAAGGAGAAGCGCCCGTCAATAAAGTCGGTTCCTTGCTTCTGGCAGGCGGACTTGCTGTTATGGCCGGCACCGCAATCGCGATCGTAGCCGCTTCGAGCAGCGGTAACGTAACTCAATTGAGTGGGAACACATTCAAGACATCGATGTCCGGTAACACGGTTCGAGGTCAAGCTTATTTTGACAATGGACCGAAGCTTCAAAGCATTGATGCCCAGGGCAACTCGGACTACGTTGAACTGACCGACGGCAGCCGTGTAAACGGACCAGTCTCGAATGTCACCAACGATGGTCTCAGATGCGGCGGAAAAGAGATATCGATGGGCTCAGTTGCATCGATTCACTCGGCTCGCGTGTACACCTTCACTTGCACCACCGGCGCAAATCCGAAGATTAGCTTCACGCCCACTTGCGGGAAGCCTGTAGCCGTGAAGCCCCCCAAAACTTCGTCGTCCTCCGGCGAACACAGCACTGCAACAAGAGTGATTGTGACCGGACTGGTTCTGGCCGGCATTGCTTGCGCAATCGCAATTCCAATTGCGCTTACCGCTGGACGCCATAAGAACAACAACGGGCAAGAACAGTTGGCAAATGCAATCTTTGTCCAGCAGTTGTCCCGGAGACCAAGTAAGTCGAGCAGCGGACCATAATTCCTGCACTGGAAAAACTTAAGACCGGCAGCAATGCCGGTCTTTTGCGTTTGAGCAAAGCGACCGTTGACGATATGGCGCCAATGGCAGTGGCTGCCTGCACTACAGCAGCAGTGTACCGGCGAGGGTAATGGCTGAGGCTCAGGTTAAATATGGCAAGGCACGGTGGGTTAAGCGCTGTGCCGTTCTAAACCTTTTGACTGCCGTGTATCTAAAGGGCTGCGAACTGGCGCGGATTTCTCAAACAAGTAATGAGAGACTTTCCACTCAGTACCTTTTCTGTATCCCCAAAGTTCCGCGCAAGCGAGAAAGAATAGTTTCCAATACGCCCACCATTGGACAGCATCACGCTCTCCATAGGTTTCCTTCATGATTTTCATGATTTGACGCCTTTTGGATTTCATGGTTTTCAGCCAGGCTTCGGCTGTTTTTCTATAGTGAGTGCCTGATACAGACCATTGGTCAAGAATGCGTACGTCTTCTTGAAAATGTATAAACAGGTCTTCTGACGGCATGGTCCCGCCCTCGAAAAAGGTCCGTGTTAACCAGTCCGTGCCGTCTTTGTCTTCATAGTGATAGGCGAATTGACGGTGGGTAAAAATGTGTATGAACAATTTGCCGTCAGGACGCAGCCACCGGCTCACTTTTGCCAGCACGGCGCGATAGTTTTTCAAATGCTCGAACATCTCTATCGAGAGTATTCTGTCAAATTCCATTTCTGTGTTGAAGTCGGCGATATTGGCAGTCATCACAGTTACATTGTTCAACCCTCGTAATTTTAGTTGTTTGTCGATAAATTCCTTTTGCGTGGACGAGTTCGATACTGCGACAATGCTTGAAGACTTATATTTCTCGGCAAGAAACAGCGACAGAGAGCCCCACCCGCAGCCAAGATCCATAATTGTCTGCCCGTCTTTCAAGTCGGCCCGGCGGCAGTAAGTCTCCAGCATGTTTAGTTCTGCTTCGGCAAGATTTTTGGTATTGTCCAGCCAAAGCGCCGAACTGTATTTCAAGCGTGGCCCAAGCACAGCCTCGAAAAAGCTCGCAGGTACCTCATAATGCTGGCGATTGGCGGCGTCAGTGTGAATGGCAATCGGACTTGACTTTAATTCATTTACGAAATCTATCATGGACTGCCGCTGCAGTTCTGGCGTCGGCTTCTTCTCGGCTTTCAGTTTCTGCGCCAGCATTTTGCGAATGCCAGCGCGGATAATCCATTCAGGCACCAGATCTGTGGACAGGGCTTTGTATATAAAATCAGTAGACATGCGCTGTTTCTCCATTCATGTTTACTAACTCGATTTTTTGATCCAGGGAAAAAAGGCGCTTGTTGTTTGTTGATAGCGCCTGTATTCTTCACCGCGCGACTTCAGCGATTGCTCTTCTGAAATTTTGATACCCGTCATCTGCGTCAAGAGATACAGCATGATCACAGGACAGTAGAAGGTGAAGATGCCGAAAGGAGAAGACGCGGCTAATACATAAATACCGACCCAGACGACAAACTCAAAAAAGTAATTCGGATGCCGGCTGTAATTCCACAGACCGTACGAACAGACTTTGCCTTTATTATCCGGATTGTTTTTGAATTTGCGTAACTCATCGTCGGCAATTGCTTCGCCGAAGGTGCCAATCAGACAAATTGCTGCGCCAACAATTTCTGCTGAGCCGATGCCCTCGTTCGTGTTTGCTGCGACGAGCAGGAAGGGCGGGGAAAGAATGGTTATTAGCGCGCCCTGGAAGAGAAAGACGAGATACATCGTCAGGTCAGCCCGCTCTCCCCACTGCTCACGCAGTGATGCATATCGTTTATCCTCGTGCGGGTACTCTTTGAGAAAACGAACAAGAAGGTGGATGGTCATGCGCAGACTCCATGGCAATACTGTAAGGAGCAAAACCAGTTTTCTTTCCAGCAAGCCAGGACATACTGCTGCAAAAACTAGCGCAATCACACCGAAGCTGGCAGCCCAGAAAACGTCCACGATGCCCGCGTTCCTAATAATTTTGCTGAAAAGGTAAAGCAGAGTCAATGCAGCCGACACTGCCGCCAGCAGTATTGTTTCGGTGAAAGCGAGCTCTTGAAGTGTCATGACAATTTCCGTGTTCGAGTTCTCGAGATTAAGGGTTGTTTATGCCGTACTATTGCGCAGTGTTCAGATTGTTTGGCCTGGTGAAAATGGCTTGCACCGCGCTAATGTTCCTCATTGCAAAGGCAGCGCTGCAGTACTTGAAGTAATAGTTCCACTTCCTGATGAAACGGTCGTCAAAACCAAGCGCTTTCACCTCGCTCAACCGGCTGTTGAAAGTGTCATGCCAGATATCGAGGGTTTTGGCATAGCTCAAACCAATGTCTTCTATCTCGAAAAAATTGAGTGAGCCGGTCCGACTCAGTGCTTCATTAACGCGGCCGATGGATGGAAGCAGCGAACCGGGAAAAATGTATTTTTGAATGAAGTCAACATTGTCGCGCAAGATCTTGTAGCGGCTGTCTGGGCAAGTGATCATTTGCAATCCAACCAGCCCATGGGGTTTTAACAACCGATTGATGGCTGAGAAGAAAGTCTCCATATATCGGTCGCCAACGGCTTCGATCATTTCGATGGAGACTATTTTGTCGAAAATGCCTTCCACGTATCTGTAATCGCACATGCGAATGTCGATTTGAGAAGACAACCCTAGTTTCTC
>JADZFV010000002.1 GCA_020854255.1 Candidatus Melainabacteria bacterium
AAGGACGGCAAGAAGGACGGCGATAAGGGCTGCGGCTGCAAGGACGGCAAGAAGGACGGCGATAAGGGCTGCGGCTGCAAGGACGGCAAGAAGTCCGGCACCTGCAAGGACCATGCCACGACCGACGCCAAGGACTGCTGCAAGAACAAGAAGAAGTAAGGCGCCGGCAAAGCTCGACTTGTAGCTTTCCTCACCGTTCTAAGAAGAGCCAATGCGGCTCTTCTGCAGCTGAGGTCTATTGTCGAGTCGGTTGCGTCAGAGGCAAGGTGAAAGGCGCTGAGACATGCTTCCAGCATTAGCACTCCTGTACCTGTTCGCGTTTGTTCTTGGTTGTTCTCTCACCGGCTTTGTTCTTCAAGCATTGTTTTTCTGGGCAGCGTCGTTCAGTCGCTTTCCCACGAAAGGCTTCCTTGAATTCGTCACGGTTTTCACTCTTGCTGCCGCACACGGGTGGGCCTGGTACACACTGGTGCCGGACCCTTTTGTGGCAGTGATGACTTCCGTGATCGGATTCATAAGCGTGGTCTATTTCCGACTCTCGCTTCCTGCAAGAGATCAAGTCGAGCCTTGAGAAATCGAGACGTCAAAGTTGCTGCAAACAACACCGAGTTTCAGGAGAAAATCCATGTTCACGTGGATCATCGTCGGCATCCTCATCGTTGCCGTCGCCATGATGTTCACCAACCGCTAAGCCTCAAGGCAGAGCGTCTGGCGAACAGGCAAAGCAAGGCCAAACTGTTGTTGCAACCAACCTCGAGTTAAGGAGAAGGGCCATGTCCTGGCTTTTCGTGATTGTGGCGGTCGCCGTCATTTTCATGCTGTTCAGCAACAAGCGCTGACAGATGAAGGCTGACTGACAGCCTGAGTGGAGCGACTGATTCTTTCGGGCATAACAGCCCGGAGGTTTTGGTCGCTTTGCTTTTTTGCAAGAAGAAAATGACAAGAGATAGTAGAGAGATCTGGCTCTGACCTGGGCAAATGCTGGAAGGAGTCAAATTTCATTTAAGCTGATAACTTATCCAAGGATTGCGGGACCGAAGATTCCATGAAAGTGAAACAAAGTTTCAAAGGCAAGCTTGTTGTCTTGATGAGCCTTTTGATTTTCGCCTCTGGATCTTCGGATTTGCTTGCGCGAAGCGGCGAGACGTCAAAGGATTTGGCGGCGGGTCAATCAGTGGTTGATTCTATTGCGTTGAAGAAATGGGCCGAGTATGCAGCCGGCAATCAGCTTGAGAAAGCTGATGCAGAGTGGCGAAAGGTTGTCGCGTCGATGAGCAAAGCAAGCGACATGGACGATGTTATGCAGGCGGCTGTTGATGAGTATAGATTTGCCTCAGGCGGTATCGTAAAACCGGCTGCGCGTTTTTCAATGGTTAAACACTTAAATGATTTGACTGAAAAACAGGTCGGTGCTTCCCACTTGCTTGCCGCATCCACACACAGCTTTGTTGCCGATGAATATGAAAAGCTCAGCGAATTTGAACCGGCTTTGAAATTGCGCCGCCAGGTTGCTGAGATCAGGCAACGCCAGCTGGGCGCCGATAATTCAGTGACGTTGAAAACCAATGACAAGCTGGCCAGATTGTTGATTGAAATAGGCAAAGTTGGCGAGGCGCAGGAGATTGTCAAGAAAAACGCGGCTGCATACAAGAAACAGCGCAATACTGCCGGTTTGGAGCGGATAGCAATTCTCAACTCGAGAATTAACATCGCTGCCGGCGAGCGTGCCGCCAAGCCGACGGGGTATGAAAACGCAATTGATATTGAGGCTGTCCGCAAAGCAACGCTGAGCAAAGAGTTTGAAAGTTGGCTTGCTGCGTACAATCGCGGTGACATGAAGGCGGCAGAGAGGCTCTGGATAAGACTTGTAATTCCGCTCAGGCATTGTGACCAAATCATGGACCTGCTTACCCGCGCACGCGAAAGCGCTGATTGGAACTCGCCTGGATTGGTTGCTCCGGATGTGAAATTGCTTCAATTGCTGATGCATTTGCATAATACTTCAGTCAAAGCGTTTGGCCCCAATCATCCGGCCATTGCCGGATCCTGCAGGCAAATTGCCGACTACTATTTTTACCGCAAGAAGCACAAAGAGAGCAGCTACTGGTGGCAAAAAAAGGTAGATATTCTCAAGCATAATTTCGGTATGAAAGATCACGACACCATTTATTCGATGGTGTTTCTAGCCAAAGAATACGAGGCAAGCGGCAACTATGATGCGGCCATAAAGACTGTCAGAGAGTCAATCGAATTTTGCAAATACAACAACAACCCGGCGGAATTGCAGCGTAATCAGCAAGAATTGAGGCGGCTTGCATTTTATTTGCAAAAAGCTCAGCAGAAGAGATCGAAGAAATGACAGACATTCCCTCCTTCAAATTCAATCTCAGACTGCTCCACAAAGGACTGTTGTTCGCTTTCGTCATTTTGGCTTGCGAGCTGGCTTTTATTTTTCTTCTTGCGCTTCGGCTCAATGAAGCAAATAAAGAGCTGGAGCTGCAACTAAAGAGCAAGCAGATCGTGGTTCTGGCCAACAAAGTAGATCTTGATTTTACTGAAGCAAGTATTGCAGTTGGTGTTTATACCTACACAAAATGGCGACCCTACCGGGCTCGCTATGATTTCTGGACGCCAAAACTGCAAGAGGATCTAGCCGAGTTGAAGCGCCTGCTCAAAGATGACGCGGCTATTCAGCCGATTTTGAAGGAAGCCGACAACAGAATAGTACGCGGAACAATGCTTCTGGAAGATTCAATAAGCGCGCTAGAGCGGCCGGGACTGGATCTCGGTGTCAGCCGGGCGCCATTTCGACTGGACATGCTGACGAAAAGACGGGAAGCGATCAGGGTAATTTTGACTGAGTTGACGGCAGAATCTAGACGAATCGAATCGACCAGCAAAGAAACCCGAGAAGCCGCAAGGCGTAATTTGATTTTGCTATTGGCTTGTGGTGTGGCTTTCAACATTGCTCTGGCGCTGGCGTCTGTTTTCTTATTCTTCTTTGAGATCACAAAGAGAATCGGGCTGATCAGCAACAACGCCATGCGTTTGGCAGCCGATCAGCCACTCAATCAAGCGCTCGGCGGAAGCGATGAAATTGCTCAACTCGACCTCGTTTTTCACAATATGGCTGCTGCTCTGAAAGAGGCAGCCAGAAAGGAAAGAGCTGTCATTGAGTATGCAGCCGATGTGATTTGTTCTCTCGACAGAAAGCTTGCTTTTACAGCTGTCAGTCCGGCCTCGGATCAGGCCTGGGGCTACGATTCTGAAGACCTGTTGGGAAGAAAACTATTTGACTTTGTTTTGCCGTCCAGTGTGGACATTGCGCAAAAGGCTCTGGCTGAGGCTAAGGCTGAAAGTAAAACAGTTGTGTTTGAAACCGAATTCAAACGAAAGGACGGCGGGGAAGTCTCGGTTCTATGGTCGACTTTTTTTTCCGATAAAGAACAGTCTTACTTTTGTGTTGCTCACGACATCACGCAAAGGCGCCTGGCTGAGGAAGCCGTCAAGGAGAGCGAGCGCAGAATTCGCAGCATGATCGAGCATATGATCGTGGGATTGATAGTGGTGAGCCGCCAACGCAAGATTCTGGTTGCCAACCGCAGCGCCACTGAGATGTTTGATTATCGATGGGAAGACCTTGAAGGCAGAGATGTTGTGATGCTTTTTGCTGAGTCTGCCTGTTTTCATTCGGAAGCTGAAAGAGAGGAATTTTTCAGCAAACTAACCGAAAAAGCGCGCAATCATGTGCTGGGGCAAGAAGCACTCAAGCAATCGGGAGAGGACTTTCCTGTGCAGATGTCGATGGGTGATTTTACCCTTGGTCAGGAAGATTGCTACTTGATAAATATTCTTGATGTTTCCGAACTGAGAGAAATTGAGCGCAAGAGGCGGGAGTTTGTTGCGACAGTCACGCATGAGCTGAGAACGCCACTTACATCGATATGCGCATCTTTGACATTACTGAGCACCAATGAGTCAATCGATGAAAGGTCACGTGAGATGTTGCAGATTACCGACCGCAGCACGCAGAGATTGATCAAGTTGATCAATGATTTGCTTGATGTGGACAAGCTTGAAACCGGTCAGCTTTTCATGGAAATGGACCTTGTGATAATGACGCAAGCCGTGACGCGTTCGCTTGAGGCTGTTTCTGCTTTTGCTGCAAAACAGAATGTAACCATTGAAACAAGTGTAGACCTGATACATGTAATAGCCGATGAAGACCGGATTGTGCAGGTCTTGGTCAATCTGTTGTCCAATGCAATAAAGTTTTCTCCGGAAGGTTCGTCGGTACAAATCAAGTCTTCTGTCAAAGACGGGTTTGCGCGTATGGAGATTGTCGACAGAGGGCGCGGCATTCCGGAAAAGTACAAAAATGCATTATTTCAACGTTTCCAGCAGGTGGAATATGGCGATGCCAAGCAGAAAGGCGGATCCGGACTGGGCCTGGCAATCTGCAGGGCGATCATCAATCAACATGGCGGTGTTATTGGTTTTGATAGCGAAGAGGGGAAAGGCAGCACATTCTGGTTTACTATTCCGCTTGCTGATGATGGTGAGGATGACTAGGTTTGTAACTGGCAGTCTTTCTTTTGTTCCTTAATCCGGGATGAAAAGCTTCTGAAATGACTGAGGAACAAGTAATTTTGGATGTCGTCGATTTCGGTAGTCAGTGGCTTGCGTGAGCACTGCACTGGCTTCGCTGGCTTTCTTTACCGGACAATTTTTGAGTCTAGGAATATTATATAGTAACGTAGAAGGACAGAAAGGCTATTGGCTATGGCGTGGATGGGTGTTGGTCGAAGACCACTAAAAAAGCTAGTAAAAACTATCGAAAAAACGAAATCATGCGTCGCAGGCTGTTGATGCCCGTTTGCATGATTTCGTCGCCAGCGTCTTATTGAGAGCTATCCTTCAGAAGGAAGGTACAGCTTTATTTAGACGGCACCTGAGCACGCACCCATTCGCCGAAGGCGGCAGGATTTCGCGTCTGGATGTAGAGCGTGCCTGGACCCTTGAACCGGCAAACAAGCCATTCGCCGCTGGTAGCGGACGAAAACCAGCCGGACTTGGCGGCCTTCTCGAGCTTGTAGGTCATGGTGTCGGTCCAGGCGACCAGATGCCCGTTGTCGACGA
>JADZFV010000003.1 GCA_020854255.1 Candidatus Melainabacteria bacterium
AGATATTCTTTGTTTTTCGGATTCTTCGGATCTATAGATGCGGCCTGCTTATACTGCGCCATCGCATCATCTATCTTTCCAAGCTTCTGCAGGTAAGAGCCATAGACCGCGTAATAATCAGCTACCTTAGGCTGCAACGAAATCGCCTTTTGAATCTGTGCAATCGCTTCTTCAGTCTTGCCGGCATTGTTCAGGTTGGCTGCTGCTGCAACCGCATCGTCTGCATCTTTTTCAGCAGCTAGTTCGGCAGCACCCTTGATCTTTTGAGGTGCGTCGCCTCTATTCAGCGCCGTCAGCCGTTCCTTCGCAGCAGCTGCGTACTTTCCGTTGGGCGCTTGCGACATGTACTTCAAATACTCGCCTTGCGCAACCGGTCCTTTTCCATAGTGCTCGTCGATAACAGCCATCAGATAAAGATCATCTATTTGGCCTTTGGGATCCACTTCAAGAGCCTTTTGATATGCATCGCGAGCGCGCGAATAATTTTCCATCGCATACTGCGCGCTGGCCAGGTTGAACCACAAAGGTGCATTGTCCGGCTGAATAGCAAGAGCTGCCTGATAGCCGTCAATCGCTCCGGCATAGTCTTTGGCCTGGTGCTTCGCGACCGCCGCATCGATCATCGGCTTAACCTTGGCTTCCTTGGCGGATTCCATTGCGTTTGAATAAGTCTTGTTCTTCGGATCAAGACCCATCGCAGTGTTGTAATCGGCCATCGCCTGATCGAACTGTTTCAACATCTGCTCGGCTGCGCCACGGTTGTAATAGTAGGCGGCATTCTTTGGATCTTTCGTCACGAGTGCAGAATAAAGCTTCACCGCTTCATCATAGCGACCGGCTTTATATGCATCTCCGGCAGCGCCTTCCGATTGCGCAATCATCTTATCCTGCAATGACTGCGTGCAGGCCTTGAAGCCTTCGGCAGCTGCACTGTTCCTCGGATCTAATTGCAAAGCTTTTTGATATGAATCAATGGCTTTTTGATATTCCTCTTGTTGTTGATAACAAATGCCCATGTTTACCCAAATGTCTGGATTATTTGGAGCCTGAGCAAGCGCTAACTTAAGTTCTTCAAGCGCAGGTACATATAGTTTCTTTGTGATCAAATCAGCAGCATTGTTGATGTGTTTGTCGATGGTGGCTTTTTTGATCAAGTCAGGAAGAGCCGCCAACAATTTAGCCGCGGTCGGATTATTTCCTTTCGACAATTGAATTGCTTGTCTATATTCGGCTGTGGCACCGCCGAAGTCGCCGCGGAATTGAAGCGCCTGACCGAGACCAATGTGATTATCCGGAGCCAGTGGATCTTTCTTAAGAGCATCTTCCCATGCGGCTTGCAATGCATCCAGAGTGTCGCTATCGGTGGGGTTAAAACCGAGCGCTCTGCCGAATGCTGCTACCGCACCCGGTAGATCCCCTTTCGCCTGCAAGGCTTGTCCGAGTTTTACTTCAATCTCGGCGCTGTCACCGGCGCGAGCTGCGGCCTGATATTCTTTTATCGCATCATCAACATTGTCTCTGACGCGATAAACATCGCCGAGATTGACGTGAGTTTTGGGATCGTCTTTGATTTTGAGCGCTTCTGCGTATTCAACAATCGCGCCAATGAAGTCGCCTGATTTGCGCGCTTGATCGGCCATGGCAATGCGAGTTTTGAAATCGCGCGGATCTTTGCCTAGCATTCGAATGATGCCTTCGACGTTTTGTGCCGTCGTGGCATTGGTTTTGTTCAGATAATAAGCCTGGTGAAACTGCTTGAGGGCTTCCTGTGGATTGCTTTTCGCCAATTGCAAACCATAATTGTTGTGCGCAATGGCCAGATTCTCTCGAGCGAGCTGATAGCCTTTGTCCATTTGCAAAGCCGCTTCGAACTTCTGAATTGCAAGGGCGAAGTTGCCCGCATTCAGCGCTTTCACGCCTTCATTGTTCATGCCGATGACTGCGTTGGCATCGGCAAATGCCCTTAGCGAACCAGGACCTATTAATACCGTCCCCGCCACCAAAAGCGAAAGGAAAATTCTTTTTGCTACGCCTCGATCTGAAATGGATGACACCACTTTACGCCCCTTGAAAAATCGCGATTCAGTCTATGGTTTTCAAAATGAATACGCCGCTACACGCCAGCCGGAAGGTCGGACCCCTGCAGGCTGTTTCAGCATACCAAGAATGGATTTTAATTGAATCTATTTATATCTATACCGGATTTTTACCGATCTCCTGAAAACTCGCTCCCTCAAAAACCCCCTTCCTATTACCCATGAGATTATGTGCGCTCAAAACCGACCCGTTGACGGCTTAATTTTCGAGTCGAGAACTTCAAGCGATATCGGTTGAAATTCCCGCTTACGCAATTGAAGCGAAAACGCGCCACACGGCGGAGCCGCGGGCTTCCCCGCCAATCAAATCACGTTTTCGGTTTTCAAGCAGACCCCGGTGTTATGCCTCGGGTTCAATCAATCCGTAATTGCCGTCGCGTCTGTGATAGACGGTGTTGACTTGAGTTGTCTCTGAGTTGATGAACATGAAGAAGTCATGTCCCAACAGATCCATATGCTTGCAAGCTTCCTCGGGCAACATCGGCTTCAATGGGAAGCGCTTCGAGCGAACAATTTTCGGTTTGATGTCCTCCAGGGCAATCTCTTTTTGAACGGCGAAGTCGTCGTCCTCAGATGGACTGACGTCAACAGGCGCAGTGTGTTCCCCGCGCTCCTTGGTCTTATTGCCCTTATGCCAATACCTTGTTTTGTATTTCCTGAGTTGGCGCTCGATCTTGTCAGCAACAAGATCGATGGAGGCGTACATATTTTCGGTCGACTCTTCTCCTCGAATGACGGCGCCGTTAAGGCTAATTGTGATTTCTGCCGTCTGGCTTTGCGCGATCGACGGGTTTTTGGCTACGCTTAACAGGGCAGTGATGCTGAGAGCATGATCGAAGTGTTTCTGCGCTCGAGCTAACTTGTCTACCAAATAGTCTTTGAGGGCTGGGGTGAGCTCGATATTGCGCCCGGTTACGGTCACTTGCATGATCAAACCTCCTTTCAGAGGGGGACTATAAATTGGAAAACCGGCCAAGAAAGCCGAGTGCCTCCGCGCTCGCTCATCATGCCGGTGATATCGGTTTATCGAAAATCGTCAACTGCTAACCAGTATGGACTTGGAGTTGCCAAAGCCGTCTCGGTCGAATTACTTAACAGTTTTGTACCCGCGTCCGGTAAATATTCACCTTAACGCGGTCTTTTAACTACATTTTGATCGCTTGAATAGCGGAAGACAATCCCTCGACTGATGGGCTTAATCTTACGGATTCCAGGTGGTCTAACACTCCGGGTCTGCAGGAGCGAAGCCCGAAAGCTTGAACCGGTCTTGGCATGGGAGGGAGACACCACCCGGTCAAAGTGTGGGCGATGCATGGCATCGCCTCTACATGCACCTTTTACTTCAGACCGGATACCGCATCTAAAGAGATCTGAGCTGCATCAAGATAGCTGAGCGGGCGGGCGCCCGGGGCATTTTGCC
The DNA here is from genome assembly GCA_020854255.1 of Candidatus Melainabacteria bacterium. Lineage (GTDB taxonomy): Bacteria > Cyanobacteriota > Vampirovibrionia > Obscuribacterales > Obscuribacteraceae > QKMZ01. Next base: position 3,517 of record JADZFV010000003.1, read on the forward strand.
CATAAGGGCGCTCGGCAAATGCCGGTTGGCCCAACCATCCATTAACTTCACCATCTTTACGGGTGGCTGTTCCTCGGTAAGCACGAGCGTAGTGCTCGATAACGGTCGCAGGCAGGCGTTTCACATTGCTTTGCACTTCCACCAGCCGGGCAACTAGCTCCAGAGCCTCACGCGGCCACATGGGGCGGCGTAGATATTCGGTCAATGCATCCTCGGACGCCAGTTCAAGCCCTTTGGCATCGACGGCTTTGACGCGGGCGAGCAGCTTGTAAGCGCCGACCTTTGTGACGTCCAGAGGCAGGGAGGAGCGCTCCAGGGGCGATCGCTTGGCTAATATATTGTGTCTGTCCAACTGGCGCAGAACAAGGACATAGAAATCCCCGCGCGAGATGGAAGCGGCAGGGTCACCCATTGCCAGTGGTTCGATAACTCCCGAGCCGGTCAATTCGCGCAGGGCAAAGAGGCGGTAGCGGGAGTTGACCGGGAAGTATTCAAAATACTTCGAAAGGCAGACGAGTTGTTCGTCAGTCGGCTGGTGATTGGGATAAATACTGGCTGACGTCGCCTCTGCTGCTTTGCAAGCGCGCATGAACTCATTTATGGATTCGGTCCTGGTGCCCATGCCGTCGCCTATCACATGCACTTCCACATCAGGCTTGCCACTGAGCTGTCTGACCATTCTGACCGTCGCCAGTGTATAGTCGTAAGCCGAGTACTTCTGCCATTTGGAATTCCAATAAGCCATCGGCGCAATGATGTCGGTGTATTTCGCCAGAAGACGCCAGGGTGTTTTCGCCACCTGGGGAGCGCGATTGAGAGGACTGTAGACGACGGACATGATCGGCATGGTCGGACCGACTGCATCGCGAATGCGCTTTAAATAGGTTTCTACCGCCCTTTCATCGAGATTTTTCTCCAGATTGGGCGCAATCGCATCGACATGTTCGCCGCGCGGGCTCGTGTATTTAGCAGCGGCAATCATCTTGTCGGCGTCGGCTTGAGTGTTGGCTAATTCATGATAGCCCCAGGCAATGACGCGAATTTTGTAATGGTGCGCGGCATCAATGAGAGCCCCCAGACGCTCAGGTTCGCATATAGCAGGCGTATTGCTGCGCGAGGTCTGGATAAAAACATTGCGAATCCCGTGGCTGTGCAGCTTCTGGCAATAGGTATCGGCATTTTCGGCCAGTGGGTAATTCCACATATTGACCCAGAGACCGGCTCCATCGGCTGGTCCTGTTAAATGCCTGGAAACACTGCCGGCGGCACGAGTCTGAACCCTGCCCATAGCAAGGTTTTCCTGCGCTATAGCGCAAGGAGCTAGAGACGATGCCACAGAAAGACCAGAAAACACGGCGGCAAAGGCAAGCGTTCTCACCTTGCAAGCTAAGGCAATAGCTTTGAATCCGCTCATGGACACCTTACTTTCTAGTAAACGGGATTTAACAAGTATAGCTACTTACTACTAAAAATGAATGGCCTTTTATTATTCAAGCAGTTTCCGGCGATTTGCGCTAGATCGACCAACCTGGGCAGTTTTGAGCGATCAAAGCAAAGAAGCTGCGATAATTCTTCTCTAGATGGAGTGTCCTGATAAATATGTCCCATGTGAGGGGCTTTGTTAAACCAACTGTAAAAGACCCTTCAGCACAAGTTTTTTTCCAACCGGTCATTCAACGAACAAATCGGAAAAGCAATGAAAATCGCCCTTGGACAGATCAACACCACTGTCGGTGACATCGCCGGAAACATAGACCGGATGCTGGATTTTGCAAACCGTGCCGGTAAGGCGGGTGCAGACTTGATCGTGTTTCCGGAGCTGGCTGTCACCGGCTACCCGCCGCTCGACCTGCTCCTGAAAGACAGTTTTATCCAAGCCAATTTGGACGGTTTGCACAGGCTTAAAGAGAAGCTGCCGATTCCAGCAATTGTGGGTTTTGTAGACGTCAATCATGGTAAAGGCAAGCATTTGTACAACGCCTGTGCGTTCATTGAAGGTGGCGTCATCAGAGCCGTGCAGCATAAAACCCTTTTGCCTACTTATGATGTTTTCGACGAAGATCGCTACTTTCAGCCCGCTAGCCAGCACGCCCCTGTTCAATTCAAAGAGATAAATATCGGACTGTCCATTTGCGAAGACATCTGGACGCGCGGAGACATTCTGGAAAAACTTTCCTATCAGGTAGACCCGCTGCAACTGTTGAGCGAGAAAAAACCACAACTGCTCATCAACATATCAGCCTCTCCCTTTGGAGTCGGCAAAGAACACATCCGCTTTGAACTGGTGAAAGAGCAGACGCGGCGCCACAAACTGCCGATGATTTATGTAAACAGCGTGGGTGGAAACGATCAATTGATCTTTGACGGCCGCTCTTTTGTGATGAACGAAAGAGGCGAATTGGTTTGCCTGGCAAAAGCTTTTGAAGAAGATCTAGTTTACGTGGAGGCCGAACAGTCAGCTGCCGCAAAAGCATCCAGGGAAGTGGAGGCGAAGATTGCACCGGGCAAGGCGAAGAAAGAAAGAACAGTCAAATTGTCCGGCACGCTAGCCGAGTTTTCTTCCGACCGAACTGTCAATACGCTCTCCGCCCTTGTCTTGGGCACGCGAGACTATATGGGCAAGTGCGGTTTTAAACGCGCAGTGATCGGACTTTCTGGCGGCATCGACTCGGCAGTTACGGCAGCCATCGCCGTCAAAGCGGTAGGCAAAGAAAATGTAATGGGCATCGCCATGCCCTCTCCGTTTTCTTCAAAGCATTCAATCGACGATGCCAGAAAGCTTGCAGAAAGCCTGGGCATCGAATTCCACATCGTCCCCATCGAGCCGGCGATGAAAGCCTATGAGACCATGCTGGCGCCGCTTTTCGCCGGGCGCGAGCCGGATGTTACCGAAGAGAATATTCAGGCACGCATACGGGGCGCCATATTGATGGCCGCTTCCAACAAAATGGGTCATCTAGTCCTGGCTACCGGCAACAAGTCGGAGTTGGCGGTTGGCTACTGCACCTTATATGGTGACATGTGCGGCGGGCTTGCGGTCATCTCCGACCTTCCCAAAATGATGGTTTATGACCTGGCCAGATACATCAATGAAGAAGCCGGAAAGCCGGTCATTCCGGTCAGCACCATTGACAAACCGCCCTCAGCCGAGCTGCGCCCCAATCAACTCGACCAGGACAGCCTGCCACCATATGTGATATTGGACGGCATCCTCAATGCTTATGTCGAACAAAGGCGCAAACCTGACGAGATTATCCGCCTCGGATATCGACCGGAGGTGGTTCAGGATGTTATCAATCGCATCGACCGCAATGAATACAAACGCAAACAAGCGGCTCCCGGGCTGAAAGTTTCCTCCAGGGCCTTCGGCATGGGCTGGCGTATGCCTATTGCTCAGCGTTTTCAGGAAAAGGCGACAGCGCCTGCCGGGTCGCCCCTTAAATGAGTGCTATGCTGGTTGAGACTTATAGTTGAAATGCTTTGAATGTTATTTAATTTGTCGCTTTATCGATCGTGGCAGCAATCTTTCCAAATAATTGAATAAATTGCCTGCAGCCGACGTTTTTCTGGACTGCCTGGAGGTCCAAATGAACCGCAAGGAAGAAGAGATCAAGAAGAAGCTCCTCGAGCTGGAAACTTCAGTCCTCAAAGAAACGCCAAGTCAGCTGGCTGCCGACCATAAGTCGACTTCGCTGACAACGCCGGGTTCACAAACGCCGTCCACCACAGTCAAATCTGACCTCTGCTATTTCGGCGGGATCGGGCTGATTGGCGTCGGCATTTTAATGATGTTCCAGCATGTGACTGTCGGCTCCGGAATGATGGGTCTGCTCGGATTTGGAACCGGCGGTTTTGGGCTTTTGCTGATTCCATTGATGATCGGCATAGGCTGGATGTTCTATGATTCCAAAAGCCGCGCCGGATGGGCGATAACAGCTGGCTCGTGCGGGCTGATTTTCTTTGCGATTCTGTCCTCTTTGCGCATGAATTTCGGCACCATACCTTTGCTCAGCATGATTCTGATGCTATTGCCTTTCGCCATTGGAGGCGCGCTGCTGCTCAAGGGAATGGGGGGTCCGAAAGGCGTTGAGCAAGCTGTCAAAGGCGAAATAAAGCAAATCCAGAAAGAAAAGGATAGTTAAGCAATTTCGGGTTTTTGCGCAATAATCCACCCAGGCTAGTAGACTAGCCTGGACTTCGTTACTCAAAATGGCAATGGCAAACCCGGACTGGATAAATGACTCAAGTGCTTGAAACCGAAAGAAAACTGGTTCTTCTCGAAAAACTCCCGAACGGGCTTTCGATCATCACTTTCGACTCGGGTCAGAAGGAAAACTTTCTTTCCACTACAGTGTTGAGACAGCTGGAAGCGACTCTAACCGAAATCGAAAGAGACCCCAACATCAAGGCTGTAGGCATAGTCTCGGCCAGGGAGAACAACTTCGTATCAGGCGCGGATTTGCACGAAGTTCTCAAAATGAATTACGACGAAGTCTACCAGTTGGCGCGCCGAAGCCAGGATTTGCTTACACGCATTGCCAATCTTCCCGTACCGACGGTTTGCGGCATCCATGGCACTTGCCTGGGTGGCGGTCTGGAACTGGCGCTCAGCGCGGCTAGACGCATTGCTACTGCGGCTCCGGAAACTGTGATTGGTTTACCGGAAATTAAACTTGGATTGCTCCCCGGACTGGGTGGAACCCAGCGCCTGCCGCGCCTGATTGACCTGAGAGCCGCCTCAGAGTTCATTCTCTTTGCCCAGTCCGTCGACGTGAAAAAAGCACACGAGCTGGGCATCATCGACGAAATTGTCGACAAAGACAATTTGCTGTCGCGGCTGGAAAGCTATTGCTTCGAATTAGCTGCTGCTCCCGACTGGAAATCGCGCCCGCACGGCGCGGTTATGGACGCACCGGAAAAGCAAGAAAAATATTTCAAGATGATGGAGCGCACTTTGCGCATCAAAACAAAGGGCAATTATCCAGCCCCCGTAAAGGCACTGGAATCCATTCGCACAGGGCTTTCTCAGGGAATGGATAAAGGGTATGAATTCGAAGCCCGTGCTTTTGCCGATCTGATTTTCAGCGAATCGGCTCGCAATTTGATATTCCTTTTCTTCACCAGCGAGTTTTACAAAATGTCCGCTGCGGCCAAAGCAGCGAAACAAGAAGCAAATTTGATCAAATCAGCAGGCATCATTGGCGGTGGCATCATGGGCACAAATATCGCCAGTTGGGCAGCTATCAGAGGCTTTGACGTAACAATCAAAGCGGCAAGCGATGACCGTCAGGAATTGATGCTTGAGACAGTAGAAAACAATGTCAGCCGCTCGGCAGGGTCGGCCGAAAAAGAGGGGATGACTCAGACGACTTCAGCCATCAAGTCTGCAAAAAGCTTTGCAGACCTGGCTGACGTGGACATTCTTATCGAAGCCTGTGCTGAAGATTTTGATACAAAGGTGGATATTCTCTCGAAGGTTCTGCCACATTTGAAACCGTCGGCGATAGTGGCGACAAACACTTCCTCGCTTTCAGTCAATCGTCTTGTCGAAAAAGTCGGAGTAAAACATGAATGCTTTGGCATTCACTTCTTCCATCCAGTAGACAGAATGCCGCTCGTCGAAGTAATTCCTGCAAACAATGCCGGCAAAGAAAGCCAGTCCAAAGTACTGGCATTTCTCTCCATGCTCGACAAATTGCCTTTGCCCGTCAAAGACAGCACGTGCTTTCTGGTCAATCGCATTCTTTGCTGCTACATTATTGAAGCGGCGCGATTGGTAGATCAGGGTGTCGCCGTCAATTGGATTGAAGACGC
>JADZFV010000004.1 GCA_020854255.1 Candidatus Melainabacteria bacterium
GGAAGGTTGGCTTTCGCCAAAACCTTCCTTAATTCGAGCCGTCAGAGAAGCGAGCGGATTTTCCTTTGGCGCAAATGGAGCCAATCTCTCCGCCAATTGTCGTTTTTGACGTTGGCGCTCTAGGTATTTCGCCAGGCCGGTGCCGGCTATGAATGTAACTGCCAGTGCGGCTATTATGGGCAGGTCGTTCATAGAGAAGACCTCTCGATTGCAGACTCTGGTCTGCGGTCATTGCCTTCGGTGACGGCTGCCTGGTCGTCGATTGCGGCGAAAGTAAAAAGACTGCTATCCAGAGTCAGTCCCGCTTCATTCAATTTTTTTTCTGCAAGCGGTCTGATGCCTGAGGCAACATGCATTCCTTGCACTTTGCCGTTCGGCAATGTGCCGGTTTGTCTGTATTCGAAAATGTCTTGCAAGCTGACTACATCTTCTTGAACGCCTGTCACTTCAGTTATGCTGACAATGCGTCTTGTGCCGTCGGACAATCTTTTGATTTGAATTATGAGGTCGAATGCAGAGCCCATTTGTTCTCTGATGCTGCGTTGAGAAAGGTCCACACCACCCAGAAGTACCAGTGTCTCCAACCGGCTGAGCGCATCGCGCGCGGAATTGGCGTGCACCGTTGTCAGCGATCCTTCGTGGCCGGTGTTCATCGCCTGCAGCATGTCCAGAGCTTCCGCTCCTCTAACTTCGCCGACAACGATGCGATCCGGGCGCATTCTGAGCGCGTTTTTGACTAGCTCTCTCTGGCTGACTGCGCCCTGTCCTTCAATATTGGCCGGTCTGGACTCCAGCCGAATTACATGCCTTTGCTGCAAGCGCAGCTCGGCCGTATCTTCAATGGTGACGATGCGCTCATGCGCGGAAATATAGCTGGAGAGTACGCCCAGCAAAGTGGTCTTGCCAGCCGAAGTGCCGCCTGAAATCAGTATATTCAGGCGTCCCTGCACGGCCTTTTCCAGAAATTCCGCCATCGGTTTGTTGAGCGTCCCTTTTTCAATCAAATCTTCCAGGGAAAATGGATTGGGGCGGAAACGGCGTATAGAGAGGATCGGGCCCTCAATCGACAGAGGCGGAATAATGGCGTTGACTCTCGAGCCATCCGGCAGGCGGGCGTCTACGATTGGAGACGATTCATCGACGCGCCTGCCCACTCTGGAGACGATGCGGTTGATTACGTGCAGCAAGTGCTTGTCGTCCTGGAATTTGATTTGAGTTTCGGTCAAGCGTCCATTGCGGTCAGTCCAGACACTATTTGCACCGTTGACGAGAATGTCGTTGATGTCGCCGTCGGCAAGCAAAGGTTCCAGAGGCCCCAGCCCCAAAGTTTCGTAAAGTACATCTTGAGCTATTTGCTGTCTTTCGGCTGTGGAAAGCGGTAATCGCTCTTCGTTGATCAGCAAATGGACAGTTTGTTCGATGGCACTTTCCAGCTCGGCATTGCCGTCCAGTTGCATCATGGCGTTTAGATCAAGACTTTCGACAAGCCTTGTGTGAATGCGTGTTTTCAATTGCTGGTAGGCGGCTTGCCCGCTTTCATTGGTGTCGCCCCGGCCTGGAAATTTGTTTTCGGTTATATGCGTGCTCATCGAAAGCTGCTGCGTGCGAACGTTTTCCGCACTGTTTGCATTCCCTGCTTGGCAGGGCGCTGTTCCACCCATGCTTGAAGAAGTCATCAAAGAACCTGATCGCATCTGCTCGTTGGGCAAATCCGACTGCTTGGATTCATCGACAAAAAGGAGTTCTCTCAAGCGCGCCATTAACGGGCCTCCCCTGTTGTTCTAGCTGTGTGTGACTGGTATCCAGCTTCGGCCGCCTCGACTTTCAGGCGCAACAGTGTCTCTTGTGAGAGCGCCAGCACGGACTTTGCATATGGGTCTCTGGGATTTCTGCAGACTGAGGGAATGCCCTCAATTTGAGAAGCTTCAATTGACTTGAAAGCATTGGGAATTCTTACGACTGGATACAAGGAAAATGAGCTTGACAGCTGAGTTTCCAGAAGTCTCGCTTTGCTGCCGAGCCGGTTGGCGGCAAGAATGATCTTGCCGGCCGGGTATTCCAGATCGTTGAAAGCTTCAAGCCACCTGCGGGTCGCCGCAATTGAAGAGATATTCGGTTCTACGACAAGAACAATGACCTGGCACAGATCGAGAAGCATGACCAGCGATTTGTCGAGCGTGCGCGGCAGGTCTAAAACAGTTACTGACGACGAAGAAGTGATCGCTGGCAGGCAAGTTAAAAGCTCGCCTTTGTCGTGACGCGTTGCCGCGCTTCCGTCAAGCGCTGCCGTGATCAGTCGCAAATTCTGGCATGAATCGACGACATTTTTGCAGGCGTCGACAATCTGCGGCTCAAGCGTGTGGGCGCGAATAAGCAGCTCAGTCAAAGAGTGCTCGGGGCGGCAATCGAGTTGAAGTGCCGCATCAGGCTGCTGAAAGTTGGCATCTAGAAGCGAAACCGGATTTTCATCGGGCAGCAAACGAGCCAGTGTCGCAGATAGATTGACTGCCAGAGTGGTGGCACCGGCGCCGCCTTTGCTGCCCAGTATGCCGACCAGTGCATTGTGCATCACAGCGCGGGCGGCTGTCTCCTTTGGCGGGCTGAGAGGCATTAGCACTTTCATATCCCGCCTCCTGCAATCGATCTGGGTGACAGAGCCGGCGCCATGACCATGCCGCGCGGCAAGGCTGCCAATCCGCTTTGTGTAAACGAACGGGGAGCAAAGTTGAGAGCACTGTTGGATGGTTGAATGGTCGCTCCATTTGTTGCCGGAATGGCTGCCAGTCTGGTTCCTATTGACGCGTTGGCCATCGGGCGAGATTGCCCGATTTCCATCTCGAGGCTTATCGAATTGTCAGTGGAGTCGAAGATTGCCCTGATCAGTCTCATGCGAGAAAAGCCAATGACGCGATTTTTCTGATTGATGAGAGGATTTTGCGCCAGCACAGGCAGAATGTAAAAACGTCCAGGCTGAACAGAGACCGCCCGGTTGAGCCTGGCTGCAATCAGCTTTGCGCGTGAAGTAAACTCCTGGGAATTGGAGTCGAATGCACTGACGCGGCTGTCCTTCTCGACAGCGGCTGAGAGTGAGACAGGGCTTTCATTGGAAAATGCTGCGAGGTTTTCATAAAGTTGGCTGACGGCGAGGCTGCCGGCTGCGGCTCCGTAATAGTCGGAATTGCCGGAAGGGGTCAAATTGACGAAACATCCACTAATCTCGCTGGCGGAGGTGCTGCTGGTGCCGCTTTTCGAGCCCGCGATCTTGATTGTGTATATGAGATTGGTTTGTGAAGGTTGGACCGCGGTTTGCCATTGAAGGTTGCTGAGCGCGACGGGAAAGGTCGCACAACTTTGAGGATTGGCGAAATTAGAACGAACGAGTCCGAAGCTGCCTGAATTCCCGGCACCAATTCTTGTGGCAGGTTGCAAGCAAACTTCAGCGACACGATAGGGATTTGCCTGATCGATCCCTTGTGGGATGGGTTGTCCAGTCATGCTGTTAAAGGCGTAGATCAAAGGCAGAAGTTTGAGCTTCAGCCCATCTGCCCCGTCTCGGCGTGCCTTGAGTGTGAGCAGTAAATCACCGGGGTTACCTGTGTTGCCGCTGGTTGACACGATCATGTCTTGAGGTTCGAACATGACAGGTGTTTGCGCTGAGCTTCCGTCATCTGAAGGTCCCGCTGGCGCGGCAAACCAGGCGGATCCGGTGCTTCCGTTCACTTCGCTTAAAGCTTGAGCGATATTATTTTCGACCGGCCCTGGTCTTAGCTCGCCATCCTCTGTAAAAGCGCCGCGCAGCGCATATAACGCTGCCGACTGGGCCGAATTTTGCAGAATGGAAGCGCAATGAATGGTTCGCATGACGTCCACTGAGACGGCAAGCATTGCCACAGTTGTGGACAGGGAAAAAACCACAAAAGGCAATGTCCCGCCCTGGTGCGACCGCGTGTATTGCAATCGTCTAGAGCCAATGCTCTTCACTTTAGGATCAAGTAAATCATCTATAACCGGCTGCCCTTGCCGATCCTGGGAGCGCCGGCTTGAAGCCGGCTTCGATATGGAAGTCTGCTTTTGTCCGAGCGCTATGTGAAAGGCATTGCGTCTAGAGTGAATCATCTAACAGATCCTGCAGGTAAGCTGCCTGGGACGGCAACAGATTCTTTTTTGCTGCCGGAAAACACTTCAACAACCCATCCTAAAGCAGGCGGCAGAACGCTTTGAACGGCTTCCGGCGTGAAGGCGGGCGGCGCAGGCAGTAACTGCGGAAATGGAGGAATGGGAAGAGGAGCCTGGGCGATAACAGATTTTTTAACTGATTGAAAAGCTTTTGCCGGAAGCAAATCATCTTCACTTACTCCCGGGAGATTCGAAACAGAAGTACTCAATCGACTGCGCATCAGAAGTTTGAGCTTGCCGGATTCTTGAGCGGCTGAAATAGCTTCACACTGATCCGGCGATGCCGCCAGAGTGACATTGGCCTGAGTAGAGCGCAAATTCCTGCTCTCCAGCGCTTCTTTCGAACCAGAAAGAAGTACGCGCACATTCTGGGCAATTGTCTTTGTGTAATGTTTGCCATCTTTGACCATGGTCACTACGACGTCGACCAGGTCGTCTGCAGCAATAGTTCTGTCCACAGCTGCATCATCATCGAGTTTGAGACTTACGGCGCGCTCGTGAGTCTCCAAATTCGCCGATAGAAATTGGTGGCGCGCAAAGAGGTATTTCTTTGAAATCGGCTCGCCGCGAGGAATGTAGTATTTTGTTATCGCGCCCACCGCCAGTTCGTTGCTGTCCAGCATTGAATCGTTATAGTAGCGAGTGGGGATTTGAACATAATGCAGGCTGGAGAAGCTCAATTTTGTCCCCGGAGCAATATCGGTCGCCGCACCGACTACGGTGGCAAGAGCGGTCTCAACCTTGGGCTTCGATGCTGCTCTGAGCAGACCTTGGGCGATCAACAAAACCAACAACACAATCAGGACGCCCGCCATCCAGTTATTGTTTTTGCGCTGAGGCGGCGCTGCAATAGAGCGTTCTTTCAAGATGGTCGCAACATCTTTTGTCACGGTTGCCGGCACGATTGTGGTCCCCCAGTATGTGAGTTCAAAAAACCTCTTGCGAGGCTACTGCTTGTTCTGTGATGAGTTGATTGGCAAAGGAAACAGGACTTCCGTCCGGACCTGTGTAGACGTCGAAGGAGTTGCCGAACTCGGATTGTGTCGTCGGACTCGAAGTGAGTGCAAATGGATATTTGATGCGCACGCTGATTACCCCGGCCGGCAGATTTGCCGAAGTGTCATCCCAGGGCAGGATCTCAACTGCCGATCCCGCGGGCAAGTCGCCGGAGTCGCCGTTGGCACCCGAGAGCAGATGACCGGCCGCCATGGCGCGGTAAATGGGTGAGTCGATATTAATCGCCTGTCCGCTAACGCTAAAACCGCGTACATAGTCGCGATTGCCGGAGTCACTCAAATTAGGAAGGCGGCTGGATAAGCGCACGCCTTCCTGCGCAGCCATGATCACAATTTGCTTCGTATAGAAGAGCTTGCCGAAGTAGATGATGGCGACGACAAACAGCAAAAGAAAGGGAATGCAGAGCGCAAACTCCACCATTGCTTGTCCGTTTTTTCGACTGTGTACTCTTCGATTTTGCCTATTCATCATCAACAATTTTTATGTGAGGACGCCCGGAGGCGTCCTCAAAGTGATCTAGTCTTATGCTTTAGTTGATAATCCAGGGCGTTGCATTGTTGTTGACAATGCGACCCGGATCTCCTGCTTTTGAACCACCATAGTTGATGGCATTTTGAACTGCAGAAATCATGTCTCCGCAGATATGCCCGAGTGAACCAAGTGCAATCATGCACAATCCAGCAACACACCCGAGACCGAGCGCGTACTCGACCATGCTCTGGCCGGCACTTCTTCTTCTGTTTCTTCTGTTCATTTGATCTCCTCTTCGATTTGCCTAACATCCGAAAATACGCAAAAAAGCCACCTGATGCATTTGCCAAGAGTTGCATCAAGGGATGAGATTATTGCGACCAAGTCGCATTTATCGTGCAAAGAATCTACTATTGGATTCTAAGCGAGTCAATTAAAGACGTTTCATGTGCGTGGAACAAATAGCGAAACAGGGTGTTGTCGTTGCCGATATGCTTGCTGAAAA
>JADZFV010000005.1 GCA_020854255.1 Candidatus Melainabacteria bacterium
AGTCTGGCTGGGGCTGGAATACTTTTGCGATGAAACCGAGCCAATTTGGACGTGGGACAACGACACTGTCGCCAAGTTTGCCGGTGAAGAGCTGGAGCGCATCGGTATGATCGATCGCGCCGATATCGAGGACTCGACTGTCATTCACATGCCCAAGACCTATCCCGGCTACTTCGGCACGTACGACCGCTTCGACGAATTGCGCAAATGGATCGATCGCTTCGAGAATCTGTACCTGGTTGGCCGCAACGGCATGCATAAGTACAACAACCAGGATCACTCGATGCTGACGGCGATGGTTGCTGTGGAAAACATCATCAACGGTGTGAAAACCAAAGACAATCTCTGGGAAATCAACACCGAGGAAGAGTATCACGAAGGCAAGAAAGAGCCAGCCGCAAGTGGCTCCCAGAGCCATTCATAGCGGCGACTGCGGTGCCCGGTTTCAGACATTTGGCTAAACTGATTCGGATCCGGCACGTTTGACATGGCTATCTCTGATGGCTAGAATTGATTTTATGGAAATAAGCGTAGCTGATGCCAAAAATAAACTTCCTGAGCTGATCAAAGCTGTTGAGGCTGGTGAATCGGTGACCATTTGTCGTCGGGGTATTCCGATTGTTGATCTGGTTCCAACAAAAATGAGCACAGGAGTGCTACGGAAGTTCGGCACTTTGAAGGGGCAGCTTAAAATCATTGATCCCGACTGGTGGAAACCGTTAACCGAAAGTGAAATAGATGCTTTTCTAGATGGGCAGTAGCGCATGCGTCTATTGTTGGACACCGTTACTTTCATCTGGTCGATAAATTCTCCTGAGCGCTTGTCTCGCAGAGCTTTAAAGGCCCTCCAAGATCATTCCGCCCTCCTTGAGCTGAGTGCTGTTTCTCTTTCGGAGATCGCAATCAAGAAAGCCAAAGGCAAGCTCAGTGTTCGAAAAGACGAGGTTATTGCCGGTATCGCCGATCTGCAATTGCGTGTACTCTCTTACACGCGCGATCATGCCTACCAGCTCTTCACCCTTCCCTTACACCATCTTGATCCATTTGACCGCCAGATCATCTCGCAGGCACTTGTCGAGCAAATTCCTATCGTCACGTGCGATGAGAAATTTAAATTGTACAAAGAAGTAGAGGTTATCTGGTGAGGTTGCTGTTGATTGAATTTCCACCCAGCCATTCGCTGTGTGGGTAGCGCCCATATACGAAAATTTTTTGCTTTTGCCCTTGTTTTCAGTTGCTGAGATTTGTTTATGCATGATGCCTTAATCAAGTTCATTGAAGGCGAAGTCGACGCGGAAGAGCGTGAGATTTTGATGATGCATCGCGCAAGCGTGGCGTTTCGTGAGAAAAATGGACATTGTATAACCGGACTTAAATTTAAAGGTGTCGACGAGGACGGGCTTTTCATATATAGCTATGCGGCTAACCAGTCAAAATTCAGGGCCGGCGATTTACTCGTTATCAACGAAGAAAAGCTCAAGGGCGAGGAAGTCCTTAATAGCGGCGTATTGGTATGGCTGGAAGAAATTGACTACACTCAGCGCTTGCTCAAAGTAGAAAAGGATCTACTGCACGATCCGCCGCGCGCAAATAATTGTATTGCCGATAAAGGTTTTTTTGACTACAACAGCGAGCGCTTGAAACACGCCATTTGTCTGGCTTACGAAGATGAGGAAATTGTTTCATTTCTGGAGGGGCGATCCTGCCTGCGGCAAGACAACGACTTCTCGTCTGATACTGTGGAAAGCTTTCTCAGTCTCAGCCGACCAATGACGGAGCGCCAGATGGAAGCGCTCCACAGTGCAATGTCTAATCGCGCAACTTTCATACAGGGGCCACCGGGCAGCGGCAAGACTTTTCTGCTTGCAGAGATTATTGAGCGCTCTATGTCTGTTGGCCGGTCAGTATTGGTGACGGCGCCTACTCATAAAGCCATAGATAACTTGCTTTTGGCAGCAGTGAAGATACTTTCCGATAAATGGCGAGTAATCAAAATCAGGGGCAAAGGAAAGCCGCCGTGGCTTTCCGGAAGAATTCTGCAGATAACCGTAGATGACGGACGTCTGTGTGATTTGAGAGCGCCTTACTTGGTTGGCTCTACAATTTATCAGGCATACAAGTTTTTGCAGAACAGCGATTTGAATTTCGACATCGTTGTTATAGACGAAGCAAGCCAGATGCCGATTGCGCATGCTGTTCCTGCCTTGCTCAATGCTTCCAGGTATGTTGTTGCCGGCGATCACCGCCAATTGCCGCCGGTTTTGAAAAGTTCCCTTCATCCGGAACCATTGAAAAAATCAGTGTTCGAGTACTTGCACGAGAAGTATGCTGACGTCGTGATTGCCCTGGATATCACATTTCGAATGAATAAGTCCATTAATGAATTTCCCAGTCGAACCTTTTACGAAGATCAGTTGCGCCCGTCGAAATGCGCAGCCGATAGAGTGTTCGTTGCCACAGCTGATGCTGCAGATGATCTCAAACATATCATTTGCCGCGACGAGTCCGTCACATATGTGCAACTCGATCATCGAGACGCCATACAGCAAGCTCCTGAGGAAGCTGAGCTTGTTGCTCGAATTGCTCGGTCACTTCTCGTCTATCACAAGTTATCGCCGGAGAGTCTGGCCGTAGTGTCCCCGCACAGGGCTCACAATGAAGCGATTCGCGAGAAGTTTTTGCAGAGTGTTTCAAATGATGCGCGGCTTCAGTTAATGGCGAGCAAAGTTGTCGTCGACACTGTGGAAAGGCTTCAAGGACAGGAAAGAGATGCGATCATCTACTCGCTCTGCGCATCCAACAGGCAGTACGCCATAAACAGGGCGCAGTTTTTGTACAGTCCAAATCGTCTCAACGTAGCCATTACGCGCAGCCGAACCAGGCTTTTCCTGGTCGGCAGCAAATTTTTCTTTCCTCACTTGAATGGCATCGTTATTGATGCCCGTCTGTTGGCGCTGTGGGAAAGCTACTACAACTATCTTCTCGACAATGATTGCATAGTCGTCCAGAGTATCAACAGATAATGTGTATCAAGAAAATTGTCCAGCGACTATGAACAGAGGGCAGCCACTGAAAGTGCTGGTAAGCTGTTTTGCTATTTGATGATGACGCTGAATTTGTAGTAACATGCCTATAATATCGTGTGAGGTACTCTACTGATGACCATCACAACCATGTCTAGCCGTGAGTTTAATCAGGATACAAGTGGCGCCAAGAAAGCGGCAAAGAAAGGGCCTGTTTTTATTACCGATCGGGGACGACCTGCGCATGTGCTTCTGACAATAGATGATTACGAGAAATTGTCGGGAAATCACACCAGTATCATCGATATGCTAGCGATGCCTGGTGTCGCGGAAATAGAATTTGATCCTCCACGTTTGTCGGCTGTATTTCAACGCCCGGCCGATCTTTCCTAATGTACGTGCTTGATACCAACGTCATTTCCGCGCTGCGGAAGGCGAAAGGCGGCAGGATTGATAAAGGCGTGGAGAACTGGGCCACGAGTGTACCGCCTTCTTCATTGTTCGTGTCCGTCATCACCATTCTGGAATTTGAAATCGGAACACTATTGGTTGAAAGACGAGACAGGAAGCAAGGAAGTATTCTCAGGAGTTGGTTGAGTGGGCATGTTCTGCCTTCATTTTCCGGTCGAATCTTGTCCATTGACATAGCGGTTGTGCAGCGTTGCGCTCAGTTGCATGTGCCGCAACCACGAGCTGATCGAGATGCTTTAATTGCCGCAACTGCCTTGATTCATGGCATGACAATCGTTACGCGCAATGTGGCTGATTTTGAATCTACTGGCGCTGCAATACATAACCCGTGGAAATGAGAAACCATCAGGAAATCATTCTGAGCAGATTCAAAATGCCGGCCTTGGCTTTGGACTTGTGCGCGGAGGCTCCTGTGGCGCTGTTGATGGCGTCGTAATTGTCCTGGTAGTACTTGTAGGCGTCGCACAATATTTGTGTGTTCGTCAGAGTTGGCGCCCAGCCAAGATCGCGCTTTAATTTGTTGTTGTCGAACACGAAATTGGCGGCAATCATGCGGTAATGATACGGTCCCAGAGGCGAGAGATTCAGTTTGTTCAAGATCTTCATGGCTAAGACTGATGGACCTTCAGGAACGCACCATAAGCGCGGCTTCTTTCCGGCAAAGAGCATCAGATCGCGGTACATCTCGCGCATGGTGGGGACATTGTCCGAGCCGATGTGATAAATGCCGGTATGGTCCGACTGCAAAGCCAGCAGACAGGCATTGGCCAGGTCTTGCGCGTAAATGAAAGAGTATCGATTGTTGCCGTCGCCGACCAGATACAGCTTGCGGCCTTCGATGACAAAGTCAAACAGAATCGTCAAAAGCCCTAGCCGTCCGGCCGCCATGATAGTAGGGCTGCGCAGAATCATCGAACTTACATCGCTGTATTCTGCAAAGAGTTTTTCTGCCGCCAACTTGCTTTCGCCGTAAGTCTCTATTGGATTGACCGGCGTCGATTCATCGACAGGTTTGTCAAATCCTGTGCTGAACACGCAATTGGTAGAGATGAAAACGACTTTCTTAATCTTGAGCTGCCTGGCACATTCCAAAATGTTCTTTGTGCCGTCGACGTTTGAAACCCACAAACGATCGAGGTTTTCTTTGTCGTGCGCGAGCATGGCAGCGGCATGAACGATGCCGTCTATGTCACCGAGATCTCGAATTGTTTCCATCAGCTTGCCACCATCTGTGAGGTCAAGCTGAATGTTGCGATACTTGGAGTTTTCGCCGGCGAGCCGATCTATGCTTATCACTTCATGCCCGTGATCGGCTAGATACTCGGCCAGAACGGAGCCGAAAAAACCTGCACCACCTGTGACAATGATTCTCATGGAGACTGTGTTTCCTTTTGTCTTCTTGCATAGATTACGCTGGCGCTGTCAGAGTATAGCAGCTGCCAATTTGGATCTTTTGAGAGGCGCTCTGGAAGTTTTGTTTTGGGAGCAAGGAACACCCAATCGATTTTGTATTTATCCAGCAATTCCTGGTAATTGGCGTCGGCATTGACCATGTGCCAGTAATTTTGCAGCAACTCGTTTCCGTAAAGGTTGTAGCGCGGGTCGATAAACACGGGCGGATTGTTGCGCATCTTGTAAATCATCGTGGCGCCGAAATGCGGGTCGTTGAGCAGATTTCCGCGCGGTCTGTGCGCTTCGATGTATTCGATTGCCTTGAATGGCGGTTTGAAGGCAGCGCTGTCTTGCGGAACCATCGGTGTCACTGAGTACGTGCAGGCGTAAACACCGATGCAAACTGTGGCAATGCACGTCAGTGGCCAGAGCGGATTGAAGGGATTAGTAATTTTTGCCAGTTTGGTTTCTATCGTTGAACTGTCAGTTTCTGCCTCGTTTGCGGCGTTGTGCTCGATCACCCGAGCGCGCCCTGCAACCAGAAAGAGTCCGCATAGCGGAATTGAGCGCACTGTTTTCATTCCGCCTAAAATGCCTAGTGGAATCAAGCCGCGAAAGAACAAATCTCCCTGCCTGATCGGTTCACGACACGATTTGATGATTTCCCTGAGCCCGGTAACGAGCAGTATATAAAATCCAAGAAATAGCGGATTCGTCCAGTTGTTTGGAAAAATCGGCTGCATCTCGTTATTGGTATCGTTGAACGGACCAAACACATTGGGAATGTAAGTCCATAATCCGAATCCATACGGATTGACAAGGCTGGCTAAAATACAG
>JADZFV010000006.1 GCA_020854255.1 Candidatus Melainabacteria bacterium
ATTTCGTATGATCGTTTGGCTCGCCCAGCAGATTTTTCACTTCGGTCTTAGTCATGGAAAATATGTTGTATTGCCGCAGGAATTGCCTAACATCCCTACGTTGTCTCTTTTGCCATTCCTCGGGATCGAAGCCGACGGGGTTCGCATCGAATGCTGCCAATCCTTCGCTGAATTCGTCAAGTCGCAAGTATTTCGGAGGCACCACAAAATCGCCTTTTGTGTTGATATAGCCGAGCGCGGTGGTGCCGTTTTTCTCTGCAGTCGCAATTGCGAGACCGTCTTTGAATTTCGAATGCCAATCGGTGGCAGGGCAAGGAAATTTCGGAGGAATTACAAATTTTCCTGTTTTGTCGATGAATCCGAAAGTAGCATTCTTCAATGGATTAATACTGCTATGTCCACCCGTGTCAATCCATGTGACACCGCCTACTGCAACAGCAGCCAATCCTTCACTGAATGGTTGCGTCGAGCAAACATTGGCAGGAAGTTCGATTGCGACACTGCTATCAGGTCTCAAGTAATACCAGCGATTAGATCTCGAGCGAGCGGCAATCAAACCTTCGGATGCTTCGCCAAAGCAGTCATATTTTTCGTTCATCGCGGTTTTTACACCGACATACTGGTCAATGAGCTGCGGCATCGCGACCGGCTCGATACCAGGCACGCTGCTTTTGCCGACTGCACCCGTAAATTCGCTAGCTTGTCCGTCTTTCAAAAACCACTGATTGCCGGTCGATGGATTTATTCCTTTCCATCCCAAACTGTTGGCATCGATAGTTTTTTTCCCATTCGGGACAACGATGTTGACGCTGTAGGGACCTCGGACAAACTTAATTCCGTTTTTTTCAATGACTTCTGTTGGCGACCGATCCTCGCGAATCTCCTTGCCCTCTATCAGAAAGGTGTGCGGCTTGCTAACGTCTCCTACTTCGGGTTGCAGATGACTCTTATACTCTCGCCCGCCTTTATCGAGAAAAATAACCGTTGTCCAATCGTCCTTGCCAGTTTTTGAATCCGTCCCATAACACCTGGCGAAGCCGTTTTGAAATGGCCATGCTTGCCAATACTTGGCTGAAATCACCTCTCGTCCATGCTTGTCGACATAACCGAACTTATGTCCGGACGAGGAGGTCAAAAATAACGCGGTCAGACCGACCGCAATGAGCGACCAGATGTCCGGCACCGCACATTCCTCTCAGGGTTTACGTCCTATTTAGTATACAAGTGACGGAAGTGAGGGGAGCGGAAAACGCTCAGTGAGACGGTCGGACAACAGCTAATGCCCTCCACGCTCGTCGGTAGAACACCTGCTTCCTGGTGTTTCTATCGAGGGGCAAGGCGCCAGCTTGCTCGAGCCCAACTCGAAGGACGGCAATCGGGCATCCGGCCAGGGCTTTTGCAATTCTGGTAGTCTGAGCTTTGGCAATCGAAGATCGCCTGCAGTTTCTCAATCAGCTACTTCTCCGGCGCAAAACAATCTATAAAAGTTTGAAACACTGATTAGTCAAGTCACAATGGCGATTTTTCGTCCCAACCAGTTCCGGAATCCAGGCTACAGCATCAGCTCAAGGATTGTAACATTTTTGTTACACGCGATCTTTGAAGGGGCAAAAACAATCACCTTTGGGTAAGATATACGTGTCAACCCCTTGGAGCGTTAAACCTCTAAGGCCGCCCCGGGCTACGTGCTCGGGGTTTCACTTTTTTAGTGGCGAATCTTGCCAAATCGAGTCGCGTTTCTAATAGATGGATTCAACTTGTACCATTCGGTGCGAGTTGCTATCTCTGACCATCACCTTACGTGCGGAAAATGGTTAGACCTCGCTAGACTTTGCAGCAACTATTTAAGTGCTTGCGGGCCGGACTCAGTGCTGCAAAGCGTCACATACTTTTCTGCTCTAGCTCATCATGCTGGTTCCGGTGCTCCGGCAAGACATCAAGTCTTCATCGAAGCAAATAAACACAATGGCGTAAACGTTGTTCTTGGACAATTCAAGAATAAGAAGGTCAAGTGCAAAGCCGCATGCGGACAGGAAGGCTGGGGTCATGAAGAAAAAGAGACTGACGTAAACATCGCGATTGCACTGATTGAGCTGTTCATGACGGACGCTTGTGACACCGTTGTGATTGTCTCCGGTGATAGCGATCTTGCGGCAGCGGTGCGGGCAGGCAAACGGTTATTTCCAACCAAACGAATTGGCGCTTGCTTTCCTTACAAACGCAAATCAAAAGAACTGATGCAAATTTCTGATTTCCAAATCAAATTCGACGCTCACAATTATGTGAGGTTTCAGCTGCCTCCAATCTTGACGCTAACTGATGGCACACAAATAACAAAACCGCCGAGCTGGTAGACTTCTCTCTTCGACAAAGTGCGCTCAGATGCAGCAATCAGGCGGACTTGTGGCACGCCCCAACGGCAGGAGACTAAGGAATTTTGCCTCATCTCTGCCAATCGCTCAAAACGGTTCATAATCATGGCCGGCCCCTGCGCTAAACTATTGTCCTGATTTTTTGAACAGCAGCTACGAGTCGCGAGAAAAGACATGACAAAACGAATCGGCAAATCCAACGTGATTCCAATGTCCAAACGAAAAGCAGCCATTGGGTCAGAGGTGGGTAACTTGAGCGCCGCGCAAGAACTCGTCTACAGAGCGATGGAGTCGAAAGGAAAGCAGCGCGCCAACTTCCTGCGCACGGCGCTTGAGCTTTCAAGTGATTGTGTAGCAGCCTACTGCCTGCTGGCAGAGGACGAGAAAAGCATCGATGCGAGTGTAAAACTATACCGCAAAGCTGTAGCCGCCGGTGTCAGAGTGCTCGGAAAAGATTGGGAAACCAAGTACAAAGGCGTCTGCTGGATGGCACACGAAACGCGCCCAATCATGCGGGCGATGTGCGGGTTGGCACAGCAGTTGCAACTTGACGATGAATTGCAGGAAGCATTAGATCTGTATCGAAAGCTTATGACGCTCAATCCAAATGACAATCAGGGCATCCGCTATCTTCTCGCGGGCTGCCTGTACGAGGCTGGCTGCGATAAGGAACTCGAAGGCCTTTTAAATTCAAAACAGTGGAAAGATGATCCATCTGCGTCATTGAAATACACTGCGGCTCTGCTTTTGTTCCGCAAGACGGGTTCGTCAAAAGCCGCAATTGATTCATTGAAAAACGCTTTCAAGGCAAATCCGTATGTTCCTATCTATTTGTCTGATGAATTCGAGATGCCAGCAGAATCTCCCGATTACATCGGCTTCGGAGATGAGAGTGAAGCGATTTCGTATGTTATGCAAACGTCCTACCTCTGGGGCGATACCGAAGGTGCCGAGACGTGGATGGCGGAAACGCTTGCGGATGACATGCGGAAAGTTCTCGAGGATAAGGAAGCGGTGGAAATTGCACTTAAGGCGCTGAAGTGCGAGTGGGATGATGACGACTCAGCGTAGTCCACAACAGCAGGTAAAGCACTTTCTCAAGACCGGCGACTCTGACGTCATGCCGCGAGGTTGGCCTGGAGGCAATTGGCTGATTTCGGGGCAGAATGCAAACCGCGCAATGAAGGATGCTTTGATTGCTTAGGTTCAGGAACGTGCAATTGGTTTAAAACGTCCTGCTGCTCCAGCCTTGGACTACCATGCATTTACTCGCAAGAAAGTTGAACCAATGGTCATCGGATTTTTCCCCGAGCACGAGCGCGCTAACCTTCTCAACATGTTGGAAAAATCTGTAGTGTTTTTAACTGCTGACAATATCTATGAAGTGCTGGAACGCGCACCGCTAAGAACCTCATGGACTCTCGCAAATTTGTATCTTCTGAGCATAGGTGGAAAGACGCTGAGCAAGAAAGCGCCAGCGCTAGTTGGTCTAAGCGAAGAAACAATCTGCTACGTTTCCCACGAATACTTCGACCAAAGAAGCCGTTTTGCGGATTATGTTGTGCACGAAGCGGCTCACGTTTTCCACAACTGCAAGCGCTACACGGTTGGCTTACCCGAGACCAGAACTAAAAAATTCCTTCTCAATATTGAATACAGGGAGAGAGAAACCTTTGCTTACGCTTGTGAGGTTTACAGCCGCATTCTAGAACTCGCCGACAACCGGAAAGAACGTATGAAGCTTGCCGAGGAGGTGAAGAAGGAATTTGTTCCGCCCGACGATAGAGTTGACTTGGAGAAATTCCATGAAGCAATTTCTTCCGCTTGCGATGCACGAAATGGCTGGAGCAAGATTTTGCGGGTCTGCGCACCAGCAAAGGTTCGTCATCCGGTTCCGCAACAATAGCCTGTTTTCATTCTAATTGTCGCGACAGTGTTGCGACAATTGCTCCTAAACGGTCCCAAGCCAACCACCGCACGGCTTGACAGCCGGCGAGGCCGGTGCCAGGCATTCCAGAAACTGTAGTATGTTTAAGGACCAAACGGACCCTCCGCGAGCGATGCCAAGAAAGACACCCAAAGCCACGCCCAGCAAATCTTCACTTGCCAAATCAGGGAGTCCTCTACTTGAGGACCTGCGGCAGCTGATCGAACATGCGCGAAATCGAGTTGCTCGACAGGTCAATACAGATTTAGTCATGCTCAATTGGCATATCGGAGTACGCATTCGACGGGACATCCTCCAAGAACAACGCGCCGAATATGGACAGCAAATAATCGACGCTTTAGCGTTAGAGCTAAGCATGGAGTATGGGCCCAGCTTGTTAAAGCGCAGTCAGTGCATAATCGCGTGCTCTTCCATAATCCTTTTCATTGCATGGCGTTTGATCATTTGCTTCAAAGGCACTTTCATACTTTGTGCTGGGCAAGAATTGATGCTGA
>JADZFV010000007.1 GCA_020854255.1 Candidatus Melainabacteria bacterium
AGTTGGACAGGCTGTGGGCTACGGGTAAAGATATTTAGAGAACCGAGTACTTGTTGGAGTCATCAAATGCGCCGTTCAAGTCACGTCCTTTTAGCATTTGTCCTCGCCTTAGCAAGCCTCGAGGCATCTCCGGCCTTCGCACAAAAATACTACATGCCCGTTAAGCCGATAAAGTCCACTGCCGAAGCAGAAGCCGCCTTTTCGAAGGGCGAAGAACTGCGTATGAAAAGGTCGCCGGAGTGCATGAAGTACTACGACAAAGCACTTAAACTAGATCCAAAATTTATCGAACCCCTGTTTGCAGAGGCGGTTGTTTACAGAGACAGAGGCCAATTCAAAGAAGCAATCAAATGTCTCGACAGAGGTATTGCGATCGATAAGAGGCTCTTTCAGCTCTACGAAAACCGAGCATATTGCTACACACAACTGCATAACTGGGCTATGGCCGAGCGCGACTTTACCACTTTGATAAAGGCAATCCCCGACAATCAGCGCGCGCTGAGAGACCGCGCACAAGTTTACCGGCACATGGGACGCCCGGATTTGGCCAGTCGTGATCAGGCTGCTCTAAACAAATCGAAGGAAAGGCAAAGAGCACGAGAAGAGGATGAAAGTGCACCATCCGTCGATGAAATATCACAGTACATCAAACATTTTCCACAAGACCGCAGGCTTTATTTGCAACGCGCGCTCACGCACAAAAAGCAGGAAGAATTCAGAAGCGCCATTTTGGATTTCAACAAAGTCCTGAGCATGGTTCAGCAAAAAGGAGGAAGCTCGCTGAACTACAACCTGGACCAGATCTACTACGACCGTGCTTATTGTCACAATAAAGTCGGTGATACCAAACTGGCGATACAAGACTACTCCAGCATACTTAAAATGGACCCGGATGCGGAAGAAGCCTTTCTCTACAGAGGAAATTGCTACGCCAAATTGGGGATGTGGAATGAGGCCGTGTCCGACTATACAAAGAGCATCGCTAACGATAAAGAGCCGACCGCGACAGTGTATCTGGCTCGCGCCGTCGCTTACGAAAAGCTGGGAAAGAAAGATTTAGCCAAACAGGATAATCTGAAGGCGAAACAGTTTTCCTCACCAGCAACTGCGCAATGAACCAAACGGCACCTTTTGTACATATCCGTAGTCGGAATTGGCAATCAAGGTGCAGCGTATCAAGGATTTGATTCAAAGAAAGGAGAGTTCGGACTCACGCGTCAAGTGCGCGCACCGTAGCTTTTGTCGAGCTCTTCCAAGACTCGCTGTTTTACATCGTTGAAATTGACACCCATCACATCGAACACGCGAATCGCCATAGTGTCCTGGACGCTCAACAATCCCAAAAGCAAGTGCGGAACCGCAACATCCTTTATCGACCTTCTTTCTGCCTCCTGGCGGGCAATTTCAAAAACGCGTTGTGCATTATCACTAAATGGAATTTCAACGCGAACATGTCCGGAACCACGCCCGATCAGCGCCATGACTTCCTCGCGAGTAGTGTCGAGCGTGACGCCAAAACCATCAAGAATCTTGCTGGCCGTGCCTCCTTCCTCAACGACACCCAAGAGCATCATCCCTGTGCCCACATACTCATGACCGAGCTTCCGCGCCTCTTCCTGCGCGAGCATCATTGTGTGTTTAGCTCTTTCTGTGAATTTTTCGAACAAGAACTACAGTCCTCACTTCTTATCATCAAACAAAGCAAGTGTAGCGCTTCGCAGTGCCTCTAGATCCATGTTCTTTTCTCTCAAAAACCGCCACGCAATTCCATCTTGAACGTGGGTAAAACCAAGCAAAAGAAGTCGCGCATTTAGAGTATCGCATCCAAGCTGGGCCGCTTCTTCGCCAGCAGCTTGCAAAACTTTCTGCGCATCTGGGGTTATGGGAAGGTCAATCCCGATCTGCCCAGATCCCTCACCCACAAGGTTTGAAATTTCCTCCCGAGCCAGGTCCAGCGTGATGCCGAAGTCTTCCAGAACTCTTATTACCGTTCCTCCCGCCCCCAGTAGTCCGAGCAGGATCATTTCAGAGCCAAGCTGACTTTGTTTCAACCTGAAGGCTTCTGTCGTGGCAAACATAAACACCTGAGGACACTGTTTCAAGAGCCATTTTGCATATTCCTGCGACATACAAGAGCCGTCGATTACAGTCGGACTGCCTTCACTCTGCATGGCGTAGATTACTGAAAGTCTTAACCCCTGCGGTTCTACGCCCAGAGACGCAAACAAATTGGTCGCCATATTTTGTTTCCAAGGCGAAAGAAGCAATCCCAAGAGTAAATGCTCTGAACAAATTTGAGCATGATTCGACTTCCTAACTTCTTCAAATGCCCGCTCCAAGGCGCTTTTTGCATCATCGTCAAAAGGCAGCTCTTTCGGACTTACCTTTTTCCCCTTCTTATGCACTGTTGCAACATTCGCTCTCACTCCGGCCAAAGTAAGATTGTGCGACGTTAAAACCTTGTGCGCAAGTCCAGTTCCGCAGGCGATTAAACCTAGCAACAGGTGCTCACAACCGACGACTGGGTGCTTCAAAACTCGCGCTTCTTCTTGCGCATGCATGATTACTTTGATTGCTTCTTGGCTGAATTTTTCGAACATTCTATCCGTCTACTTTTCCTCAACCGTCGTTTTAAGCGCATTCAACACGTTCTGTCGAAGCGTTTCCACACCGACATTAAGGTCTCGCAGTATGCAAACGCTGATGCCGTCCCTCTGATCTAAAAGCGCTAGCAGAATATGTTCTGCATCGATCATGCTGGCACCGTTGGCATACGCCTGGTTTCTTGCCTCTACCAAAATGTGCTTTGCGCGCGGTGTGAAGGGTATTTCAACGGCTACAAATCCTGAGCCGCGTCCGATCTGTTTCTCCACTACCTGTCTGGCTTCCGCCAATGTCACCTGCAATTCGCGCAACTGTTTGCCGGCAATTCCAGTGTCTGCAACAATGCCCAACAGTAATTGTTCGCTGCCCACGTAGTTATGACCGAGCCTTCGCGCTTCTTCTTGCGCAAGCATCACTACTTTTATAGCTGAATCTCTAAATTGGCCAAACTGCGGAGTTACTGATGGCCAGGAGTATTCTGCAGTGGGTGAAATTGGCCTGACCTTGCGACGAGATGAGTCTGAAGTTCCTACATCCACACCTTCTGCGCTCACAGAACGAAACTTCGTTTCTTCATCTATGTCGTTGCGAAGGCGGTCTATATCAACGTTGAAGGTATCCAGCACATCACGCATTCGCCAGCTTTTCTCAGCGAGAATGGCCAGCAGCAGATGTTCGGTATCGATAAATTGCTGTTGTCTGCTTTCCGCAATTTGCAGCGCGGAATTTATGATCTTCTCTGCTTTGACGTTGGATTCAAAATCATGATCGTGAGACAGACTTTCTGAAAATGTTTGCTTCTCCAGCTGTTCGCGCACATCCTTTTCGTTCAATCCGTTTTTCTGCAAAACAACAGAGGCAATCCCGGCGGATGTGCCGAGAAGACCGAGCAAAATATGCTCGATATGCACACGCGATTTGCCTGAGCGCTCAGCTTCCATGCGAGCCAG
>JADZFV010000008.1 GCA_020854255.1 Candidatus Melainabacteria bacterium
ACCAGGTATCCCGTTTGATGCAGAATATTAATCATCCTATCGAAGAACGCATAGACGTTGACCATTCCGATTGGATGCGCCAGAAGAATGAGATTCTGGCGCTTACCGTCACTATTCGCATCCAATTTCTGGCGATTTTGATTCTGGCCTGCGCTTTGGGTTTCATTATGTTCGCACAGCCCCACCTGGATGCACTTCCGTATTCCGGCATCTTCTTTGATCTGGCGAATTAGGGAGTTTTTCGCTCAAAGGCGAGTGGTATAAGAGACCCTAAGTAATTGGGGTCAATATGGCAACGTCCATCCTTCTTGTCGACAACGACCAGCAGCTGACAGCGCTCGTTAAATCACTCCTGACCGGACGCGGGCACGAAGTTTCGCACTTCGACTCGGGAAAGGAAGCCATAGACTCGCTTTCCAACCATAAGCCCGATCTGATCGTTGTTAGCGAGCAGCTCGCCGACATCGACGGCGTCGGCTGGATAATCAAATTGAGACAGGTCAACCGCGAGACCAAGGTGGTGTTCATTTCCAGCAGGTGGCGCGAAACCGATGTTTACCAGCAATTGACCAAAGATTTCGGCGTTTCACTTGTCGTTCACCGCCCACTCAAGCCGCTCTTGTTCGGCGCTCAGATTGACGGCGAGCTTAAAGCAAAGACTGCCAGCGAGCTGAATGAAGGCACGGACACTGAGACTTTCATGCAATTGAAGACACGTTTTGCCTCGATCCTCCCCGGGCGTCTGAAAAACATGGAAGAAATCGTCGAGCAATCGATGGCAAACCCGGAAGACGGCGAGGCTATCAAAGAAGTTCGGCGTTTGTCGCACAACTTAAAAGGAACGGCCAGCTCATGCGGCTTCCATCACCTGGGCGAAACAGCCGCGCAGATTGAGCAAACGATGAATGACGTCATCGACGGCAAAAAAACGCTCGACAAGAACACCTGGGATACGATCAGTCGACTGGTCGGTGTATTGCACGAAAACGTCAAACAGGACTTTCCCAACGAGCTGCCTCCGCCACCCGCGGCGAAAGGCGAAGGCGACGATTACGACGACTCGTCGATGGCCAACGTGCTTCTTGTAGGGAAATACAACGAGGAGGACACAAAGAAATTCGCTCAGAAAGCAATTGTCCGTTTGATCTTTTCCAACGATCCAAATGACGCGCTGGAGAAAGCTAAGGTAACGACCCTCGATGCCGTCATCATCGACATGTCCGACATGACGACCGATGCTTCCTTCGACCTGGCGCTCAAGCTCAGAGGGGTGCCCGGCTGCGAAACATTGCCGCTTGCCTTTATCCACAATGACGAAATTGTCGCCCGCAAAACAGAGGGAATGCACGCCGGCGCTTCACTCTATTTGCAAAAGCCCGTCAAAGATCAAGATATGGTGCAGGCGATCGAGTATCTGATTGCCTTGCGTGGCAGACCTCGCATCTTGATTGTGGACGACGACGAAGACTTCACCAAGATCATCGAGTCTGCGCTCGGCAAAGAGTCAATGCTGATCAAGTCGGTTACCGAACCGAGCAATGCACTTTCGGTCCTGGAAGATTTCTCTCCCGATTTGCTTTTGCTCGACGTGATGATGCCCAATACAAGCGGGTATGACGTTTGCCGCAAAATCCGTGCGATGGCTCGCTGGCAAGATTTGCCGATTGTTTTTCTCACTGCCCAATCTGGTCTTGATTCACGTCTGGCCGCTTTCGATGCCGGTGCCGACGACTATCTGCCTAAGCCTGTAGCGACTGTAGAGCTCCTGGCACGGGTCAGAGTGCGACTCGATCGAATGCGCTTGATGAAAGAGCGTGCCGACCGCGACATACTGACTGGACTTTTGCTGCGCCGCGCCTTTGTCGAGGCTCTAACTGCTCTACACGCCGAAGCTGAACGTCACAAGCTCGAATTCAGCCTCTGCCTTATGGACGTCGACCACTTCAAGAAAGTCAATGACAGCTACGGGCACATGGCAGGCGACCGCGTGCTGGCGCATTTTGGGCAATTGCTCAGACGCCGTTTCCGCGTAGAAGATTTGCGCGGCAGATGGGGCGGCGAAGAATTCATACTGGCATTTCGCCATGAGGGGAAAGAAACCATGAAAGGCGCGCTCAACCGCGTTTTGGACGAATTGGTCACCATACCGTTTGCAGGAGACCATAATGAAGAATTTTTCGTCAGTTTTTCTGCTGGTCTTGTCAGCTATCCCCAGGACGGAACAGAAATAGAAGCACTGATCAAGAAGTCTGATGAACGGCTTTATTTAGCCAAAGAGCAAGGCAGGCGGCGGATTAACAGTGACGGGTAAAAGCAATGGCTAGAATCCTAATTGCAGAAGACGACCAATTCCTGTCCGATCAGATCAGGCAGTGGCTGGAATTCGAGAAGTTTATTGTCGACGCCGTATACACAGGTCCTGAAGCATGCGAGCATCTCCAGTTCGAGTCCTACGACGTAGTCGTACTGGACGGTCACCTGCCCGGAATGGACGGCTTGGATATCTGCAAGAAATTCCGTTCTGACGGTGGGACTACACCTATTTTGATGCTTTCCGGTCGCGATCAGGCCAAAGACAAAGCAGCAGGGCTTGAAGCGGGCGCCAATGACTATCTGCTCAAACCATTTCACCTCAAAGATCTTTCCGCGCGCCTCAAAAATCTTATGGGCGACCCGAAATAGATTCGCCGAGTTGAACACTACCGACATGTAGAATCTATCTGGCAAATGTAAGCGCTCGTATGCTTGAGCGTGTACTCCGCGGCTTCTTTGTGGGGAGTGTGACGCGCAAATTCAATCATGTCTTTGGTGGCATGACCGGAGACCTGGCTGACAATTGCGTCCACTTGTTGCTCAGAACCATACTTGTCGCCCACTCCTTGAAGCACCAGCACCGGACATTTGATTGCCGGCAGGAAGTGCTCCATATTGAATTCGCGAAACTCCGCAGACAACCATGTATCTATCCAGGCGCTGACTAAACCGTCTGTGTTGTTGCCGTGATACTTCTGAATTCGTTGCCGCAAATTAGTGTGCGCAAATAGCTTTTGCGCTTGCTTGATGCCGTCCAGAGTAATTTCTTCGACAAAAACATGAGCGCCCTCTGTGATTACACCCGCGATCAGCTCAGGATACTTGGAGGCGGCAATCAGAGCGATAGAACCACCATCGCTGTGCCCGAATAAAATGACCTTTTGTAATCCAAGCATCTTCAATAAAACGGCAAGCGTGTCCGCTTCTCTTTCCAAATATCCAACGTCACGAATGCGATTGAATGGACTGGATTTGCCGTAGCCCTGCCTGTCATAAACTACGCCGCTGCGGTTCGTCTGCGCACAAAGTCGTTCTGGAAAGTCGCGCCAGACAGTAATACAGCCGAGCGAGTCATGGAGAAAGACAATCGTCGGGAGCGATGAATTGACATCGATTTTACGAATGTGCAAACAGACGCCATCTATTTCCACTTCGCCGTCGACTATGTTCAAATGCCGGGATTCTCTGTTTGAAGTCTCGCTCATGTGTCTCCTCTGTAGTCAGCCCGCCGGCATTTCCGCAATGACTTCCTGCGGCTGGCCAAGGCGGCGTTGGGCTTCGGCAAATGAAATGAGGTTGTTGCGCTTGGCAGCAAGATAAAGAAGGAAGACACCACCTAAGGTGCCAACCATAAGGCAAACCAGGCTGCCTTCGGGTCCGAATTTGCCACCGGTAAGTATGTCAGGACCGGCAATTCTGGCGTCTATAAAACTCTGCCCAAAATCTGCACCGGATACATGCGTGCCGAAAATCGGTCCTTCAAAGAAATTCCACACCCAGTGTGCCGCTATGGGCATCCAGAGGCTGCGCGTGAAAACATAACAAGCGGCCAGTGACACTCCCGCTTCGAGCGAAAGGAAAGTACAAAATTGTACTTTGTCAATCAAACCAGCGCCGCCTGCTGCGTTCAGCATATGCGCAAAACCAAAGCCCACAGACGAAACGATCACAGCAGCAATCGTACCCCAGCGTTTTTCCATGATATTGAAAGCATACGCACGAAAAATCAATTCTTCCGTAGCTGCCGCAAAAAGCAGAGTCGCGGCGGCAAGGAACAGATCTTGACCGGATGTAGTCTTTATCGGCTCGTAGACGCGCAGTGCATACATCCCTCCCACGGTCA
>JADZFV010000009.1 GCA_020854255.1 Candidatus Melainabacteria bacterium
GAACAATCGACTTTGCGGCATCTCCTTCTGGTGCCTCAACGTAGGGCTCATGCTCATGCTCATTTTGAACATTTTCCCAGCCGGCATCATTCAAATGATCGCCAGTTATAATCACGGCTTCTGGTTCTCGCGCAGCCATGAATTTATTCACTCGAATCAATTTCAGATGTTTACGTGGCTCAGAGTTCTGGGAGATCTTATTTTTGTCGTTGGCGGAATATTGCCATTAGTTTTCCTGATATTGCGCGGCTCTCTGCATCTTCGCCAAGCGCAGCCACCGAAAGTGGAAACAGTCCAGTCCAGGAGCAACTGAAATGCCGATTGAAAAACCCCTGAGTCGGAAGAATTTACCTACCGTGCCTGCCGGACCGATTGTCAGCCTGGTTTATCGCACAACGCCAGAAAAACGCTCAGCGCTGATCGAGTTTCTAAATTTTGCCCTGCCTCTATATGAGCGCCCCGGAGGAATCCAAATCGCACTCTATGAGAGCATCGACGAGCCTTGCCTTTTCTTTGAGCTTGTCGCCTATGAATGCGAGGCGGCGTTTGAAGCCGACCAGTTGCGCGTTGAGCAAGACCAGGAGATGAAAACAGCGCTAGAAGAATGGCACCAACTCATTGACGGTCCGCTCGAGGTTAAGCGAATGAGCCCGGTCCAGTTAACCAGACCATTTGCAACCAGCTAGGAGCGCCTCAAAGTGGGTTTTTGCGAGATTTATCCAAGTGATGCTTGAGAAAACTTCCACTGATCATACCTGAGGACGATAAGGGCAACGCCTCACAAGCTTATTATGGACACAAAGGTCCAATTTATGCAAATGCGGTGGAGGCCTATTATGTCAAACGCAAAAACGATATGCACAGTGTGTAATTACATCTACGATGAAGTCCTCGGCGAGCCCAGGCAAGACATTCTGCCGTCGGTGAAATTCGAAGATCTGGCAGAAGAATGGGCATGTCCTGAATGCGGCTCAAACAAGGAAATGTTCCAACCCTGTTCCTGCGTCAGCCTGCCGGTTTACGAGAAAACCTGCGTAGTTCATTCGGAGCCCGAGTATCAGCAACTTTCAAGTAGTTCTAAATCGCTTATAAAGAAAACACCCGTAGGCGAACTTGTTGCCAGAAATCCTGCGTATGCATGCGTTCTCGAGCAGCATGGCATCGATTATTGCTGCGGCGGAAAAACGACATTAGAAGCGGCATGCAATAAGAAAGGTGTGAGCGTTGAAGCCATTTTGAAAAGGCTCGCGCTTGCCCTTCAGGCGGGACGAGAGCCTGATCAGTCGGATTGGACAACCTCCAGTCTCAAAGCCTTGATAGAACACATTGTATTGCAGTATCACAACCCTTTAAGGCTTGATTTGAGCCGCATACTTGCGCTCGCGAAGAAAGTAGCCCGTGTACACGGAGCGAATCATCCGGAAATGATCGAGGTGCTGGAGATTTTCAGTCGATTCAAAGACGAGCTGGAAATGCACATGCAGAAGGAAGAATTGATCCTATTTCCGAGCATTGCCTCGCTCGAATCACATAAGACAATACAAGGACCCGGCTGCTTTAGCGGGATTGAACATCCGATTGCAATGATGACGAAGGAGCACGATGACGCCGGAGATGCTCTTTGCGCGCTGCGCCGACTGTCCAATAACTTCACCCCGCCTGATGATGCCTGCGCAACCTACAAGTTGTTGCTGAATTCACTGGCACAGCTGGAATTAGAGATGCATCAGCATGTACACAAGGAAAACAACATTCTCTTTGAGAGAGCAACTGCCCTTTTCGGTTCGATATACACTAAAGCAAGGAGATTTGCTCCACCGGAAATTTAGTCAGCTCCCAGCGCGGAGGCGACTGTGGCAGACATTCTTGCCAGTCCGACGGCTTTTATCCCTTTGTGCGAATCCATCCAAGAGCTGAAAGATTCAACTCTCAACAGGATAGAAGAAAGAAATTGAAAAACATCAGGCCAGCTCATCCGCAGGGATGATCGACTGCGGCGGTCAGTCCTAAGTATGTTGCCTACCCAGGGCAGGGACGCTTTACTGGTAAGACACACCACTTTTGGAATATCAGATGCCAAGAAAAACATCATCCTCGAAAAACCCAGGACCTAACGGATCTCGCTTAAAGACCCAGGAACAAACTCAAAAGGTTGACGATCAAGGCAAACACGCCGTCGATATTGCTGCCATGGAACAGGCTATCAACGATCAACTGACAGAGGCGGCTACAATCCAAGACCCCGGTGAGCAGTCTGCTGCAAAACGCGCCGAAGCCAAAAGGAACATCCGGCGTGCTGATTATCAGCTCGGGCAAGATGATCTATTCAGGGTGAATACCAATCGGGGACTGCAAGAGTTGTTGCGGGCGAAGAACATCAAACTCAAAGAAGTTCTCGACACGCTCAAGTATGAGGAAGAACTCGTTGCGTTGCAGATCGAACTGGTAAAACTGCAACGATGGGTGCGCGAGAAAGGCAAACGAGTTGCAATTTTGTTTGAAGGCCGGGATGCAGCTGGTAAAGGTGGAACCATCCGAAGATTTACCGAACACCTCAATCCTAGACACATTCGTGTTGTTGCATTGCCGGCACCTAGTATCGAAGAGACAGGGCAGTGGTACTTTCAACGCTACAGCAAACAGTTGCCAAATGCCGGCGAAATAGTATTTTTCGACCGCAGCTGGTACAACAGAGCCGTTGTTGAGCCTGTCAACAAATTCTGCAGTCAACGCGAGTATGAGCGCTTCATGCAGCAAGTTCCTGAGTTCGAACATATGCTTTACGAAGATGGGATCATGATAGTGAAGTTCTGGTTTTCCATATCCAAAACAGAACAGCAGGAGCGCTTTGATTCACGCCGTGTCAACCCGCTTAAACAGTGGAAACTAAGCCCTATTGACGATAAAGCACAAGAACTCTGGGCTTCATACACCAACTACAAAGAAATGATGTTCAGTAAAACACACACTTCTTTCAGTCCCTGGATCATCGTCAAGGCAAACAATAAAAAACAGGCTCGCCTGGAGAGTATCCGCTATTTACTCAATATTATTGATTACGATGGAAAAGACCAGGCAAAAGTCAGGATTTGCCCAGATCCTGATATAGTGACACGCTTCCACCGGAACGTTGTTCGCCTTGACTGAATACTCTTACACAAACCATAAACAGGAACGAAACAAAATGAAAATACTGTTCGCCGTGGATGGATCTCAATGCTCAAAGGCAGCGATTGCTACGGCTCTCACCATGAGATGCCCGGCCGGTACTGAACTAATGGTTGTCTCAGCGGTCGATTTTTTTGAACCCCTGCCTTCATTGGAAGGAATCAAAAAAAGAGAAATTGACGAGACAGAAAAACTCGTGCAAACGGTGGTCGAGCAATTGCGTGAAACGCATCCACATGCAGTAGTTACAGGCGCAGTCAGAGACGGCTATGCTTACGAGGAAATACTCGACACCTGCAAAGAATGGAAGCCCGATCTGTTGATGCTAGGCTCCCATGGGCGAACCGGCATCAACTTTTTGATGACTGGAAGTGTATCGCGGGCCATGCTTCAGGAAGCACCATGCGCAGTAAGAGTAATTCGCGCCCGCTTAGAAGAACACACGCAGTCCGATATACATAATGTCATTGTCGCTCTTGACGATTCCGAGAACAGCCAGACAATGATCGATCATGTTCTTGAATTTCCATGGTCCGAATATACAACCTTCAAGTGCGTCAATATAGTACAGGAAATACACAGGGGTTTGTTGACGGAAGCGGAGATTACACCCGCGGAGGTGCTGTCCGAGCACTACAACGACATGGTCGCTGGAAATAAGGCCTGGTTAGAAGTGGCGTCTCAAAAGTTGAATAACAAATTCGGCAAGCGGGTAGCCAAAGCTGAGGTGTTGCTTGGAGAACCGCGTCAGGCGCTTTTGGAATTGGCAAAAACCTGGCCCGCCGATCTGATTGTGATGGGATCCCATGGTCGACGCGGTTTCGAGAAAGCGATTATAGGCAGCGTTTCTGAGGCGGTAGCGATGCATGCGTCTTGTTCTGTGGAGATAATTCGAATAAAATCTCTGGCAAAGAAAAAGGTTCATTTCATTGTTTAAGAAAACCGTCTCAATACTGGCTGTAGTTTTTTCGTTTGCAGCGATTCAGTTTGACATGAAAGTGCTTGCCAACGAGGCGAAAACACAAAACGATCGCACTCCAGCAACCAAGCAAAGAGGGCTTCACCAGACGGGCACAGCAAAGAAAAAGAGAAGCGTCGGCAAACATGCTCCGGTTTCGATCGCGCTTGGCAAAAAATTGTACAAGCAATATCAATGTTTCGACTGTCATCGCATTGCAGGGAAGGGCTGCGCAAATGGCATGCAATTGGACTCCATAGGCTCAAAGAGAACAAAGGAGTTCATTCGCGAGCACATCTATGATCCCGACAAACACTTTGATAAACATCCTGGCGCTTTTGAAATCGATCTAAATCTCATGCCGCCGCAGAATCTAGAGCCCTATGAAATCGACTCTCTGGTGGAATATATGCATTCCTTGAAATAGTCGAGATCTGCCCCAATACCAAGCCATGAAAAGACAAAAGAACGGTTGTCTTTTCATTATGCCTGCCTGCCGTCCATCACTTTTTTGACGCCGTCGATGATGCTCCAGGGATGCGGCGGGCAACCTGGTATGTACAGATCAACTGGCAGCAGACTGTCTACTCCATTTGCCTCAGCATAACCTCCCCTATGTAATCCTCCCGATGTCGCGCATGTTCCCACTGCAATCACGCGCCTGGGCTCGGCCATAGCTTCATAGCAAGACTTAAGAGCGTCATGCATGGCTTTAGGGACAGGTCCTGTAACAAGGAGCACATCGGCAAATCGCGGCGACGCGACGACATGAATGCCAAATCTTTCCATGTCGAAAATCGAATTTCCGCAGGCTGCAACTTCAAGATCGCAGGCGCTGCATCCAGTGGAAACAACCCGGCAGGCGATCGATCGGTAGAATAAACTTTTTGACTCTGTCGACCTTGAGAGACTCAAAGGAACTTTCCTGTCAACGTTTGAAATGACCAGATCATCTCTGCTCAAACGCGCCACTGCCGTTTTTTTGCTGTTGACTAAAGTCTCTTGTGGGCAGCTTCTCACGCACATCGAACAGCCGATGCAGGCGCCGAGATCAAGATGCACCTCGCCACCATTTTCTCCGGAATCAACAGTTATGGCTCCGGTTGGACAGACTGAGCGACACTCATTGCATTGGCTGCCGGCACAAGCCCGATCGCTGAATTCCGGCAATCCGAGCCCGTCTTCTAAGGGCGCACAATAGTCTTTCGAAGTGACGACGCCTTGATTTAATAAATAGCCTAAAAGTCTCAGCACTTAAGCACCTCACAAATCATGACCGCTGTACGAAAGCCCGAAACTTTTGTTGCACAAGGGGAAGTCAGAGACAAGATTGTTGCGCACGGCAATTGCCAGTCCTGTCCAGTTGTTGACACTTGGATCTTTGATCGCATAACGAGAGCACTTACCTTCTCCGTCCGTGAAGACAAGATGAATCAGCTCACCCCGGTGCGCTTCCACTATGCCAAGACCGGCAGCGTTCTTCGGCAGACTATCCGGCAATTTCACAAGTGCGTCTCCCTCAGGAAGACCATCGATCAGCTGCTCGATCAAAAACAAGCTAGTATCCAGTTCGGCGATTCGCACCTTGGCGCGGCTCAAGACATCACCATCGGTCTCTACGGCCACCGGCACGCGGATTCTAGGATAAACACCATGTTTAAAATGTTGCCTGGCATCATAGCGCTCCCCGCTGGCTCTTCCGGCAGGCCCAACCAGGCCGAAGTCAGCCGTCAGGCGGGCGGAGACCTTGCCGATATTTTCCATGCGATCGCGAGCTACTTCGTTTGACATGAAAAATGTCATTACTGGTTGCAGCGACATTCTCAACTGATGTGCCGAGTTTTTTATATCCCTCAATTTAAGGCAAGGATCGAAAATAACACCTCCGGGACAGATGAAATTTCTCTGCAATCGGCTTCCGGTCAGTTGCTCCGCCATTGAAAGTGCCACACCACGCAGCCGTCCCATCGTCGAGGATATGGCAAGATACCCGATGTCTCCGGCCAGACCGCCCAGATCGTTAATGTGCATTGCGGCCCGTTCGATTTCCAAAGATATAGTTCTTAAAAACTCCGCCTTTTGAGGCACGGACCGATCGAAAAGGCTCTCTATGGCAATTGAATGTGCAAGTGCGTAAGCAGCGGCGCTGTCACTGGCAGCCGCCTCGACCAGAAAACGTTGCTTTCGCCAGGGCACCTCGCACAGTCTTTTTTCCACCCCGCGGTGAACATATCCGAGACGAATTTCAAGATTGAAAATCACTTCGCCCAGACAACTGAAGCGAAAATGCCCGGGCTCAATTATTCCCGCATGTATCGGACCAACCGGAATCTCATAGATGCCATCACCCCTGACGGCCATCGGTTTATAGTCGCGGCCATTGAGATTGACAATGCCTTCTCCACTGTCATTGCCGGCACCGCTACCGGTATTGTCACCGGTGCCCTCACTTTTGCCGTCAACAGATGAATCAAAACCAAGTTTTAGCGGAAGCAGTGAAGAAGGATATGCTTCGTGCAATAAATTGTGCTTCAAGCGCGGATGGTTTTCAGGCTCCAGCCCGAACATATCCCACATTGTCCTTTCAAACCAGTGAGCCTCCGAAATAACCGGCACCAGCGAGTGATACTGCTTAGTCTGCAAGGGCGATTCCCAGCAAACGGCGGTGCCCTCATTTGGACTGAGAACCAGGGAAATCAATTGACTTCCATTAATTGACGAAATCAAACCGAGTCGATTGCCATCGCTATGCAAAAGCTGCCTGATAGTCTCAGCTCGCTCTGAAAGTGCAACTTCTCTGCGTTCGACTTTCATATAGGCTTTACCAGAAGAAATGGAAGCGCAGTCAATCCCAGAACAATTGTGCAAATACACAGCAAGGACGGAATCAAATACTTCGAAAAGCCTCCGAGCTGACTTATCTCATGTTTTGGTGCGCCCCAGAGAATTCTGGAAACGTGAATACTTACAGCCACAAAGCATACAGCAAGGGCTACCAGCAAAATGCCGACTGCAATTCCCTGAGTTGCATCTGCTGACTTTGCCAGAATCAACCATTCGGCAATGAATGCCCCGAATGGTGGCATGCCTGTCACCGCCGCCGCGCCAATAGCAAAGAGTAGTCCGCCGGTCGGTGAAACCTGCAAAAGACCGCGAATCTGGCTTAAGTCTTTGGTTTTATAGTACTGGATGATATTGCCGGAAAGAAGAAACAGCGCTACTTTGGCAACGCTGTGATTGAGGGCTTGAAGAAAAAACAGCAATGGGGAACCAAGACCGATAGCGACCAGCATAATGCCGACATTTTCAATGCTTGAATAAGCCCACAAACGTTTGATACCGTACTGGTGAACAAGGAGAAGACCGGCAGCCAAAGCGGTTAGCGCCCCCCAGACAACCGGCACCGATTCGCAAATTCCATGATGCTCCGTCAATCTGACTAATTCCGTGACGCGCCAAATCGCGAACAAAGCACAATTGAGAAGCGCTCCGGATAACATTGCCGATGCCGGCGCCGGGGCTTCGGAATGTGCGTCAGGCAGCCACGTATGCAGCGGAAATATACCAGCTTTTGTCCCGTATCCGAGCAAACAGAATATATAACCCAGTTCAAGAAGTTTTGGCTCCAGGTGGCTGGCGCAACCGAGCAATTCACGCACGTTCAAAGAACCGCCGCTTATCGCACCATGCTGGCTTGATGCAAAAATCAAAATCGTCCCCAAAAGCGCAAATGCAATGCCCACACTGCACACCATCAGATATTTCCATGTCGCTTCCAGTGCATGTTTGTCGCGAGAAAAATAGACCAAGCCGGCAGAAAATAAGGTCGTTGCTTCGATGCTCACCCAGAGCAATCCCAAATTGTCCGCAACAAATACAAAATTCATCGCCAAAACAAACAGCAATGCAGAGGCGTAGAAGAGCCTTTCGTGCTGAGGAGGAATGACTTTGCCGCCGAAGAGACCCTCATTGCGGAAAAATGTCGGAGCATGAGACAGCGAGCAAGCAGCTACGAAATTGGTCAACATCAAGAAATAGGCACCAATACGATCAACTGCAAAATCCGCAGTAAATCTAAGAATGGGCACGCTTTCAAGCAGCACAGGCGAACACAGAATCGCTGCAGAAATCGCCTGCAGGCAGATGGCTGCTATTACTATCCGGCGCACAATTTCGATGCGGAAATTGCCTGCCGAGAGTGCGGCCCCAATAACCGGAAATGCACATAAGCTTGCGAAGAATTCCATTTTATTCCTTCAAACTCGTTAGTTGGGCAACATCGATGTGTTCAAAGCTCTTTTGGATTCTGAAAACTAACAGGCCCGAGAACATGACTCCAACCAGCATGTCGAGCAAAACGCCCATTTCAACAAGCAATGGCATGCCTAAGGTTTGAGTGAGAGCAAACACATAGATGCCATTTTCAATCACCAGAAATCCCAGGATTTGACCGATCGCCAACCTGCGAGTGAGCATCACGACCAGACCGGTAAAGAGCAGAGATATACCGGCCGCGGCACCATACCATCCGGTTGCCGCCATTTCTGGCGCCGGCAGCCCTCGCGTTAAAATGAAGCTAAGGGCAAGCAGACCAATTGATAAATGCATTGCCAGAGGCGGCGGGATCATGGCGCCGACGTCGCGATGGACATTGAGTTTTTCGCTGGTCCACAAGAGAAACAATGGTATGCCTGCTGCTTTCAGGACGGCGATCAGCAGCGCGACACAGATCAAATTAATCTCAGCGTGAGTTTGTGCAGTCAATGCCGTCGCCAGCGCAATACACATTGTTGTAGCTCCATACATCCACAGATTGAGCCGCAAATGGAGCGTGCCTACCATCAGACACGCCAGGACCGCAGCGCTTAAAACTGAGAGATCAACAGACGACATCATAATTTGGCCACTCCACTTCCGGCTGCGACGAAGGCAGCGAGCAAACTCATTGAGACCACATACGCGACGAATTCCGGAACCTTCCGCCACTGCAGCTTGACTGACAGACTCTCCAGAACACCAACAGAAACAGCTATCAGACAAATTCCAAAGATGTTCAGAAGTCCATGAGTAAGAGCGTTCATGCGCCACACCGCAGCCGCAGCATGCACGAAACATTGAGCGGCCAGACCGAAGAAAATGCTCATACGCAAAGCATGGGAAAATTCGATAAGGGCCAAATTGCGGCCGGACGCCTCCAGGACCATCGCTTCATGGACCATCGTCAATTCAAGGTGCGTGGTCGGATCATCGACCGGCATGCGCGACAGCTCGACCAGGCTGGACAGAAGAATTGAAACTCCGACTAAAAGCCATATTCCGGGAATGCAGGAGGCGCCCGGAGCCTGGATTTGATGGTATGCAAAAATCAGCCTCAAGTCGCTTGTGCCGCTAAAAAGACCCAGTGCAACAAGACCGAGCAAGAGGGCCGGCTCTACAAGCAGCCCTAGCGTCACTTCTCGACTTGCTCCAAATGCTCCAAAGGCAGAGCCTGAATCCAGAGCGCCCAATAGAGAGAAGACACGCGCCAGGGCGAAGAGATAAACAATCAGGAATAAATCGGCATTAGGACTCCAGGGCTTAAAACTCAGCCATGGTGTCATCCAGGCCAGCACAAGCATGGTTGCCAGAACCACCACCGTCGAAATTCTGAATGCCCCCGACATAGTCGAGCTGAGCGTCTCACCTTTTCTGCATAGTTTGAAAATGTCAAACAACGGTTGAAGAAGCGGGGGTCCGACGCGATTCTGCAGCCGCGCCTTGGTTTTTCTGATAATGCCGAGACATAGAGGTGGAACGAGTGCGACACACGAGACGAACAAGATCCAGTGAGCACAGCTTCTCAATAGGTGAACATTTGCATCGCTCATAAGACAGTACCTAAAAGAAGCAGTATCACAAGCGTTGAACAGACGTAGAGCAAATAGAGATGAATGCTTCCTGCCTGCAGCTTTGCCAATCCTTTCGCGATCAAGCTGATTACGGCAAGGACGGGCAAATAAATGCGTGACTCAAGAATCGAGACTATCTTTACTTCAACTGTAATTTCTTCAGGGAAATGCCTTCTGTCACGGCCCTTGATGGTCGAATTAGTTTCATACCGCAAGAAAGGTCTGAATATGCGAGCCAGAGGTTGTGCAAAAGACTCCGACGAAGCCTGTGTTTTTGTCGACAGCGCTCCAAAACCACAGTCCCAGGTCTTGAAGATTCTCACTTTAGAGCTTTGCAAAAAGACCAGATAAATCACCAGGCACGTGGAGAAAAGCATCAGAGCCAAAACCGGCATCGGCAGCGGAAATTCAACGGTTGCGGGGGCAACCGAATCAGGCGACATCAAGGACAATTGCGAGATGAACTTGACTGCGTGCGAGGCAAAGACTCCCAGCCCTGCGCACAACACCACGAGAA
This sequence comes from Candidatus Melainabacteria bacterium, assembly GCA_020854255.1. Lineage (GTDB taxonomy): Bacteria > Cyanobacteriota > Vampirovibrionia > Obscuribacterales > Obscuribacteraceae > QKMZ01. The sequence goes on from JADZFV010000009.1 coordinate 10,532, forward strand.
AACCCTGCGAAATCTTGATACCGGTACTGGCCTCTTGCGCATGTTCTGCCGCATGACTGCGGCTCATACCCAGGAAGCCAACTCCCATGACTTTCACAAATGTAGCAATCGCGAGCGCTCCCACCGCGGACAAAAGACAGATTGTTGCCAGAGCAATTCCTTTTTCGATGTACGAACCGAACAGCATCGTACTCTGGAACAGGCTCTGATAAATGAGCCACTTGCTGGCAAAACCATTGAGAGGCGGAATCGAACAAATGGAAAAACTGCCGATAAAAAAACTAGCCATCGTCCAGGGCATTCGCCTGGCTAACCCTCCCAATTTATGCAGATCGCGCGTGTGCGCCTGGCAATCGACAGCCCCGGCGGAAAAAAACAACAGCGACTTGACCAGACCGTGATTCAGGCAGTGGAAAAGCGCAGCGGTCATGGCAATGTCCGCGACAACGGGCAAATTAGCTGCTCTTGCCTTGAGAGCAATAGCAAGAGCCAAAAGAATCAATCCGATGTTTTCTATGCTCGAGTACGCCAGAAGACGCTTCAAATCATTCTGCACAAGCGCGAATAGGACTCCCCAGAAAGCTGATACAGAGCCGAGAATGAAAGCGAGATTGACAATTTCAGGAGCACTGAGCCCGCCTTGCACAAGAATTCTCACCAGCCCGTAAATCGGCACCTTAATCATAAAACCGCTCATGATCGCAGACACAGTAGCGGGTGCGGCCGGGTGTGCATAAGGCAACCAGATATGAAAAGGCCAAACACCGGCCTTTATGCAAAAACCAAGAATGATAAGCAATGCCGGAAAAATTGCCTGCGCAGAGGCGAAATTCCAATCACTGAATGTCCAGCTTCCGCACAGTGAATGCATCCACAAAAAACCACCGCACAGAAGCCCGCTGGCAATTCTAGTAGCGCCCAGATAAATCAAGGCCGATTTCTGAACCAGATGGTGGGAGTGATCGCTGGCGACAAGTGCTGCCGAGGAAAGGGACATAATTTCCCACATCACAATAAATGTGATGGCGTCCGCGCTTAAAACGACGCCGTACATGGAAAGCGCGAAGAGAAAAAATGAAACCCAATACTGCCCGAAGGAGATCTTCCCTTTCAAATGATTGAGATAGCCGGGAGAGAATAGCCCGGTAGAAAACAGAATCAGACTCAACAGAGCCGAGAACAACCTGCTCAGACCATCCAACCTGAAGGTCACAGGAAACACTCCGAGCAAAAATGGAGCGGGTGTTACATATGTATAGCTATGAAAGCCCGTACTGCAGAGCGCTGACAGCGAACCTGCGGCAATTGCACATAAAAGGAAAGACATGACTTTGTTTGAGACGTTCTTCTTATGGCTCAGGACAAAAGCAGCTAGTGCTGCCAATGCCAGAAAAACTATTGTCCCCCAAAAGATTACCGCTGCATTCATCAACCAGGTGCCGTGACAGTCCCGCCGCCCATTCTATCATCTATTAGAGCAATTGCATAATTGCGCAATTGCTTTACCGCTGTTACAATTCCCTACAACCGATAACTGCGCGCCCTGTTTGTTGGAAGTCGACAAATGAAAACATTGGCCAGTATTTTTGACGGTCCATTGACTCGTTTTATTGAGCCTGTTTCGCAAAATGAACTCAACCAGCGCCTTACTATGGGCAAAGCAACTGGTGTTGCGGTAATTTGTTGTGCGGAGATGTGCTATGTCAATTCGCTCTTTCCCGCAGATCCCAAATTGCCGATTTTCACCTGGCAAAACCTGGGAGGATGCGTGAATGACAGTGGAGGACTCGAAGATCTCATTGCCGAAAAAAAAATCTCAGATGTAATTGTCTTAGGACATTACGGGTGTGAAATCATCGAAGTTGGCTTGCGCAGCGATCCACGAAGCGAGGCTCCAGCAGAGAAAATCTATCAAGAAGTGGCCAGACGCACTTCTCCAACAAAAGAAGCAATGAAAGAGCGATTTGGAGACAAATTCGACAAACATATCTTTAACAGAGCAGTTGAAGATTTTGTTTTGAGAGAGCTTGCAAGTTTGTTGAAACTACCAGCTGTTTACAATGCGGCAGAAGGCGGTCGATTGCGTGCGCACGCATGGATCAATCGCGACGACACGATGGAAAATGCCTGCTACGATCCGAAAACACGGACGTTCTGGGTCTTGCCAGACGACTATAAACACTAGCTGCCTCTCTACCTTTAACTCAGGATTTCATGATGAATATTCCTCCACCGCTGCGAATAGACGAAAAATATCAAGATACCTTGCTCGAGGTTCGCTCTCGCGAGGATATTCCTGATGCGTGGAAAGGCACACCCATCGAGTCGTTCATCATGGCTCAGAATTTCGGCTGGCCGATTGATTCGACTGGCAAAGTAGAACTTCTAATAGCGACCTGCATCGAATTTCGCTATTCGATGCCTGTACCCAAAATGTATGCATACGTAATAAGGCGAGCCAGCGGCAGAGTAATCGGCTCTGAATTCAGCGTCGGCTATACATTGTCGCAGGGCGTCAGGTATCTGATCATTATCGGACACAACGATTGCGGCATGTCAAAAGTTTACGAAAAAGCACCATTGGTAGTGCAAGCCTTCGTAGACCAGGGCTGGGATCAAAGCGTTGCAGAGGAATATGTAAAAAAGCAAGCCAGTCGGCATGCTATTTCCGACGAACTGGAAGCCCTGCAGACAGAATATATCCGCATCAACCAGGTTTTCCGCAAGTTGATTGTTGCTCCGCTTTTTGTTTGCCTTCACGACAGTCGCCTGTACATACCAAAGTGGTACGCAGAGGAAGCAAAAAACCTGCCCAAAGAAACCAAAGTACCTGCGGATTTAATCAAAAATCTCCCATAAATGAATTTCAAAACCCGACCCATGAGCGACAGACTCGTAAATTTCAAAGCAGAGTTTTTCAAAGCCCTGGCCAATCCGTTACGCATAAGAATTCTGGATCAACTGAGAACAGAAGAATTGACAGTCTCGGAAATCAGGGACCGCCTTGAAGTCGAACTGCCCAACATTTCACAGCAATTGTCTGTGCTGCGCTCCAAAAATCTGGTGGTGGGAAGAAAGCAGGGCAACAACATCTACTACTCTTGCAGCGATCCGACTGTTTTTAAACTCCTTGACGTGGCCAAAGAAGTCTTCAACAATCACTTGATTGACTTGCAAAAGACATTGAACGAACTGTAGACATATATGTCTATTTGAGCTGTTCTCTAAAGCGCGTCGAGCTTAGCCACAGAAGGACCACCGCGAAAATCGCAAGCACAAGGACGTCGCGCCAAACTTCCTCTAGACCGGCACCCTTGAGCAAGATTGCGCGAACACAACTGCAATAGTATCTGAGCGGATCGATAAGAGACAGCCACTGGAAAAATGGTGGCATGCTTTCCAAAGGCGAAATTGCCCCGGATAATTGGATGACCGGAAGATTGACAAAGAATGAAGTGAGCAGGGTCTGCCGCTGATTCTCACTCACGGCGGCAAGAAAGATTCCGATTGAAATCCCAACAATAATATAGAGCAGCGAAACGCCAAAAAAGACAAGCAAATTGCCGCGGAAAGGAACCTGGAAAAGAAAAGTGCTAAACATCAAGCTGACCGAAACGTTAACTAGAAGAAGCAGCGACAGAGGGATGATTTTGGCGGTCAGGATCTGAAGCGAACTGACCGGTGTCATGAGCAATTGTTCGAGAGTGCCTGAGTCTTTTTCACGAACGACGGCAGCGCTCGATACTAGCGTGCTGACCAGATTGAGAATCAGTGCAATAACGCCTGGCACAAAAAACCAGTTGCTGACTAAACCCTGATTGTAGACAAAACTGACCTGAGGCGCAGCTCGCTGAAACGCCTTTTGAGATCCAGTGCGAATCAGTCGATCGTAAGTCATCAAAATTTGATTGATGTATGCACTGGCAATACCGGCTGTGTTCGCATCGACGCCGTCAAGTAGAATTTGAATGCTTGTCTCTTTTTTCGACTTGAAATTGCGCTCGAGCTCGCTCGGAATAACAACACCAACATCGAGCCTTCCGCCTCGCACTTTGTCGCTGAGAGCAGACTCACTGCCACCGGACTCAAGTACGTCAAATACTCCGTTTTCAGCAAGGGCCGAGACAAAACCGCGGCTCACGGCGGAGGATGAGTGGTCGATAATTCCCATTCTAAGATGATTTACGTCCGGGCTGAGCGCATAACCGTATATACAGAGCTGAATCGGGGGCAACAGGAATAGAATAAAAATCAACTGCCTGTCACGCATAATCTGGCGCATCTCTTTGCGAGCGAGCGCGCCCAGTCTTGTAGTCTTAACCAGTGGTCCGAGAGGCATGACTGTGCTCAAGACTCCAGCTGCATTCTGCGCAGGACCTTGCTGGCTATAAGATAAAACGCCACTGCGCAGAGAAAGAGATAAAGCGGAATTTGTATCTGGCTGAGCGCGTCGCTTCCCCTTACGAAAGCATTGCGTGAGGCCTCCACAAAATAACGAGCAGGCACCACATATGAAATCAGCGAAAGTGGAAAAGAGATGTTTCTGACTGGATAGATAAAACCAGACAGAAGCAGAGCGGTTGTAAAACCCGCAGTTGCCACCATCTGCACGGCGGCACTTTGCGTTTGCGTGCGAGCGCCCATTAAAAGGCCAAATGTGACCGCACTGGCAATAAACAAAGATAGAGAAATTAAATAAACTGGAATATCCCCTACCAGTCGAATTCCAAAAAGCGATATGGCAAGCGCCAGCATCATGCCCGCTTGCAACATACCGACAATCCAGTAAGCAAGAGCTTTGCCGGCGACCAGCTGGAATGATGTAATCGACGAGGTAAAGAGCTGGAGTATTGTGCCATACTCGCGCTCTCGAGCCATCGCCAGGGCCGCCAAAAGACAAGGAAAGATCCAGAGATTGATTGCCACAGCGCCAGGTGCTACATAAAGAGCTTCCTTGCGACCGGGGTTGAACCACAATCTGACCTCGGTGTTCAGCAAAGGTTTGTCGCCGGCGGCGTCCAGCTTGTGAGATCGAACGAAGTACTGCGTAGTCGCCAGAATGCTGTTTTTCACAATGCGCGCATTGTTCACATCGGTTCCGTCGACGAGGACTTGCACATCCGACGAAATGTTTTGGCGAATCTTGCGGGAAAATTCAGGTGGTATCAAGACCGTGGCTTTTGCACTTCCCAGGTCAAGTTGTTTCATGGCATCGCCCTCTGTCCAGGGCACCAACGTCAACTGACCATTGTTGAACAACGCGTCCAGGTAGTCTCGGCTGAGCGGGCTGGAATCGAAGTTTTGGACGGCGATGGGAATATTCTTTGCTTCCAACCTTGTGGCATAGCCATAAAGCAAAAGTGCCACCATCGGCAAGAAAAAGGCCAGAGCCAACGTGAGGCGGTCGCGCCTGAATTGCGCGAGTTCTTTCAAGCATTGCGCCCAAATTCTCTTCATGTCTGCCGCCTCCTCATGCATCCAACATCACTATGCTTGCAATCTTCATATGCTTCCAATTTCATACCGCTTTGCCCTTCGAGCCATTGCCGTTCGACGCTCGTTTCACAATTGAGATGAATGAGTCCTCCAGGCTGAAAGGCAGCGGGCGAGCCTCGATTACCTCGATTCCTGCAGCTCTGGCAACATCGATTATCCGGGGCAACTCGATATCCGGATTATCGACGACAATATGCAGTGAATCAGCGAAGACTGATACCCGCCATGACTCAAGCGCGGTGCGCAGCAGCTCATATGCCCCCTGCTGATTGGAAAAACGCATTTCCAACAACCGACCGGGCTGGCTCTCCTTGATACCACTCGGCGCCCCTTCCGCAACCAATTCACCAGCCACCATGAATCCGAGCTGGCTGCAGTGCTCCGCCTCCTCAAGGAAGTGAGTAGTGACAAGCACGGCGGCTCCACCCGATGCAAACTCTCTAATCATGCGCCACATTTCGCGTCGAGCCAAAGGATCGACACCGGAGGTAGGTTCGTCAAGAAAGAGCACTTCGGGCTGGTGCATCACTGCGGCACCAAAAGAGAGGCGCTGCTTCCAACCGCCTGGAAGGCGACCGGTCAGCATGTTTTCCTGCCCTTTCAAACCGGAATTGGCGAGCACCCAGTTGATGCGTTCGCTCTTAAGTGGATCTTGAACCTGATACACGCCGCAATAGAATTCCAGGTTTTCCAGAATTGTCAGGTCGTCGTACAGCGTAAACTTCTGGCTCATGTAACCGAGTCGATTGCGAAGCGCAGCGCTTCGCAAATTGCTTTTGGCGCCGCACAAAAGCATGTCACCGCCTGTCGGCTGAATCAAGCCGCAAAGCATTTTGATTGTCGTGGTCTTTCCGGCCCCATTGGCGCCAAGCAATCCATAAATATCGCCGTACTGGACTGAAAGACTGACATTGTTTACCGCTCTAAAGTCAGCGAATGTTTTGAATATATTCTTTGCTGCAATTGCTTCGATGCCTGCGGATTGAGGAGGTTTTTCGATGAATGGATAACGCGTCTTATGGTCGACGTGCACCTTGCCTTTTAAACGGTTGACAAACACATTTTCCAGGGTAGGCTCTTGAACCTCAATCGAAACATCAGGTTGTGCTTCTTTGACCAGAGCTTCGGTATGCTCGGGAGTGGAAGTCAAAACGTCAAGGCGGTCTCCGAACGCCTGGATGTCCTGGATTTTCTCCAGCCTATCCGCCGTCGACCGGAGTCTTCGCTCGAGAGCTTCCAATTTATTGCCACGAACCTCCAGACGCTTCATGTTCAAACCGGCTTTGAGTTGTGCCACCGAGCCCATTTCCTGAATCTCGCCTTCATGCATAAGAATGAGGCGGCTGCAACGTTCTGCCTCGTCAAGATAGGGAGTCGCCACTGCTACTGTGACACCGTTTCCTGTGACCGTAGAGAGAAGATCCCAGAACTCGCGGCGCGAAACAGGATCGACGCCGGTGGTTGGTTCATCCAAAAGCAGTAATTTGGGGCTGGCCATCAAAGCGCAGCAAAGCGCCAGCTTCTGTTTCATGCCACCGGAAAGCTTACCGGCAAGACGGTCTCTAAAACGAAGCAGATCCATCGCTCGCAAGTACCTGTCTGCTCGATCATCAAATTCGCCCGGCAAAACTTCGCGAATACCTGCAACATAGCGAAGGTTCTCCTCAACGCTCAGATCCTGATACAGAGAAAATTGCTGCGTCAAATATCCAATTTGCAATCGCACATCACGCGGTCTCTGCCCCATCGTCAGGACTTCACCAAAAGTGGCATTCATGATTCCGCCAAGGATGTGAAAAGTTGTCGTCTTGCCGGCACCATCAGGTCCGATAAGCCCAAACAATTCGCCTGGATTTATAGAGAAATTGAGTTGCTTAAGCGCTTGCGTTTGCCCGTAGTTTTTTACAAGATCCTTGACACTGACTAGAGGCTCGACGGTCACAGTTTTACACTCCAGGACGGCGCAGGCAATTCGATTATATGTGCCGGGCGGTGCCAGGCATCGCTCCCTGAGCGGGCGTATTGAATGCGTCACTATTTCGCAAGAGAGATTTCAGCATCTGCGGGCATGCCTGGTTTTGCAAAACGATCCGGGTGCTTGAGCAGAATTTTGATACCAAATACTTGTTTGACACGATCTTCCTTGAAGTAAATGTTTTCAGGAGTAAAAGATCCTTCCGGGTCAATCTGAATCACTTCACCTTCCAGAGCTGTTTTGGGCTGGCTGTCGAGATATACGCTGGCAGCCTGACCGATGCGGACATTGCCAATGCTGCCTTCGGGCACAAAACCCCTGAGATAGACTTTGGAGAGATCGATAAGCGAGAGCAGGTTATGCCCGGGCACCACGACCGCACCCGGTTCAACCGAGCGCGCAGTGACGACACCATCGATGGGGCTATTAACATTCAAGTACGCGATATTAGCTTTGATCCGCTCCACCTCCGCTCTGGCGTTTTTCACTTCATGCGCTGCACTCTTCTCTTTGAATTGAGCTTGAACCCGCTGCTGTTCCAGGACACCCAATTGCGCCTGGCGCATCTGCGGATTGAGCCTTGATGTGCGTGCCATTTCCAGCCCAGCTTTGACCACCTGCAGCTGTTTTCGCGCCGCGTCCAAATTGGCTTTGCGCGAACCGACCAGGGCGATTGCATTGTCTTTATTTGTGCGTGCGCGATCTGCCTCATCGAGAGAAATAGCTTCGTCATGAGCAAGCGATGAAAAACGGCTGTGGCGCAGATTGGCCATCTCCAGCTCAGCTTTTGCTTGTGCAAGCAGAGCCTCGGCTTCTGCAACCTTTGCTTCGGTGGTTGCGACATTGGCCTCGGCTTGATCCACTTGAGCCGCGGTGTCTTCTTTCGATTGCGCCACTCTGACCTTTGCCTCGGCGATTTGATTGTCAATGACAGCCAGCTGGTAGTGCGCTTCGCTGGTCTTTTCCTGCGCGCTCAAAACGCGCGCCTCGGCGCCGCGCAACTGAGCTTGTACATCGTCGTCGGCGAGTTTCACCAGCAACTCGCCGCGTTTTACCAGCTCGCCTTCTCGCTTAGCGACAAAATCGACGCGCCCGCCGATTTTGGGTCCGATGTTGGTCTCGTAGCCTTCAATCCGTCCGCTCACATGCAATGTGCTGGCAGGCTGCTGTATCGGCTTGTTGAAAAAGAAGAAATAGGCGGAGCCGACCAAAGCGACAATCGTGAAAACAAGAAGCACACGCCCGGGCAGCGCGACCAATTTCGCGTCCCGGGAAAGGGTGCCCTGGTCGGCTTCATTTTTGGGTTGGAGCTTTAACATAGGTTGGCTGTTGCCAGAGGGGTGCCTTTAATGGTAGTATACCAACCGGTATGGATATTTTCCAGTTAAATCTGGCAATTCTTGCAATGTCCTTACTTTTGCGACTTTCTTCATTCTCTTCGACCGGCCAAACGAATGTAAGCTCTATTGGAATGATAGGTATTCATACCGCAGGACTATCCCGGTAATGATTGGACAGGCAAGCCCGGCATCGACAGCTCCCTTTACAACCAGCAATAGACTCGATAAACAGACCGTCTCTAGCCAATGAGAAGCCCGAGACAAAGTGGAATCAACAATCTCAAAGGACGCAGGAAAGCGCGCGTGGCGGCCAATCCAAACTCAGCCAACAAAGCAAACGCCTCCAAACCAGCGGAGCCGGGCGAAAACGCCTCCGCAACAGTAGCAGGCAGCGGGCGCCCGCGAAGCAAGAAGGACCAGATCGTTCAAGCTGCCATCAAGGTTTTCCTGGAGAACGGTTATGCAGGCACCAGCATGAATCGTGTGGCGGCTGAAGCCGGCGTCATCAAGGCCACCATCTATAGCCACTTCAAAGATAAAGAAGAACTCTTCGCCGCCATTATCGAAGCAGTGACATTCAAGAGAATGGAAGCAGACACGCCCGAATTCGAGCAGCATTTGCACAGCCTTCAGCCCGACGAGTTCGTCAGCCTGCTCACAGAAAAGTTCAGGATTCTCTCTCAGTCTCAAGAATATCGCGCGCTGCTGCGTGTTGTCATCGGCGAGTCCGAGCGCTTTCCAGAGCTGGCGACGCTTTATGTCAAAACGGTTATCTTGAAGGGCATGGAATTAGCCAGTGGATATTTTGCAAAGCACAAAGAGTTGAAAGTAAACAATCCGCTCGCCACTGCGCACATTTGTTGCGGCAGTTTAGTTGCGTGGATGATCTGGCAGGAAAATTTAGGCGGCAAGAATTTCAAGCCTTTGGAATTCGACGATGTAGTGATCGCACTGAAAGAGTTTGTCGACGCGAAAGTCGCACAAGACAAAGATAACAACTAGACTCGAAGCCGACCTTAAGTGTCATTGCGGTCTTTTTTTACAAAAGTACCAACGGTCGAAACCTGCATCTTGGCAGCCGGGGCGGGGTGGGAATCTTCCCATCCTCTTGCCACAAAATTGCAATACCCGAAAAATAAGGTTGAGGTGCGCAACGAGAGACAACGTGGCGAACAAACGGGAAACCGGGTGTTCGACATGATGAAAACTGCTTGCGTCCCGTCCCTCCCTCGTGCCCATTTATTCCAGAGCACGAATCCCGGTAAGACTCACGACTGCAAGGACCCCCATCCTGCCACCGGGCTCTCTCAAGCAATCTTCCAAATAGCACTGCCAACGCCTGGCAGAGCTGCTGCTTGAGGAGGGGAGCCCCACTCCACTCAAAGGAAGGAGATTTAAAAGTTATGAGCGACAGTATAGGATCAGTGGGTGATGGTGGTGCATCGTTTGCACCTGCCGCGACCTTCGCCCCAGCCTCATTCGAACCTTGTTTCACATCGTCATACTCCAGCGCAGCGTGCTTCTCGAGCAGTGACTCTGTCAGCACCACGTCATTCGGAGATTCGAGCAGCGTCGCCTTCGCTCCAGTAGCAGGATACGATGCACCGGCCACACCGGCTGTAGTGGCACCAGAAGTTAAGGTATCCACAGCAGATGTCCCTGCCTCATTCAAGTCGAATGAAA
>JADZFV010000010.1 GCA_020854255.1 Candidatus Melainabacteria bacterium
GCAAAAAACCTCTATCTTTTCAGACATGCAAAGTCCAGCTGGGCCGATCCGGGCTTAAGTGACTTCGATCGCCCGCTCAACAAAAGAGGCCAGAAAGCTGCGCCCTTGATGGGAAAAGTAATGCGGGCTCGCGATGTTTGTCCTTCCGTGGTCATTTGTTCGCCGGCAAAACGCACTCGCCAGACGGCCAGACTGGCTCTCAAGAAAGCCGGACTGGACGAAGCGGAAATTGTTTTTGAAAACAATTTGTATCTTGCCACCACCGGCGGTTTGATAGAAATTATTCAAAAGACCGACGATTTGTTGAGCACGGCGATGCTTGTTGGACACAATCCCGGCTTGAGCGAACTTGTCTATTTTTTGACCGGCGTAGAAGAAGCTTTTCCTACCGCGGCACTGGCATGTCTGCGCCTTAATATTGCCCACTGGCAAGATGTTAAATCCGGATGCGGCAAAATGGAATGGATTGTGCGCCCGCGCGAAATAGTTGAATAGAACCGGCAAAATATATCTATTGGCTAAGATGTGGTTCATCATTGCCTATCTGTTGATGCGGTTCAAAAAAGTTAACTACGATAGGCTGGAAGGCTGATCTATCCTAGTGTTTGAAATTGTCAGGATGAGGCATTCAGACTTGCTGGCCAACCTAGTAAACGGCTTATGCGCGCTCGCTTCCGGGGCAAATATCTTCGCAGGACGCCAAAAGGAAAACACCCTGGCGAGCAAGCTTTCGGACGGACGCGTCAGCTTCGAGGATGCCCTGTCGCATATATATCCCGAAACATCAAAGCGCGCGCAGCCTGGCCGACTAACCGACGGCGTTACTGTGGAAAGCGTGACGATTTACGAGGCTTACAAAGGACTTTCGCAGGCTCGCAGTTTTGAAAGCCTGCCTGCCGCTCTTGAATCGTTGAACCAGGGACAGATCAATTCAGCTTCCGATCTTCTCGATGTCCCGGACGAAGAATTTCAATCGCAAATTGACACTTATGACAATCTTCCGGCTCAAACATATCAAGATCTATCAGTCCAAAATGCAGAAAGCCAGCCGGTTGAGCCCTCATGCGACAGCAAATTAGATTGCGCGCCAGTTGCGTCCTATACTGACACTTTCGAAAACCTCACACGCGTGCAAGCGGAGTTGGCGCAGCAGATTCTCGTCAATTACGCAGAGACGGTCAGTCCGGTGCGCAGAGATTTCCTCGAAAATATGACCAGCGCCTCGGCGCAATTTCTGGCTGCCCGCCATAGACCTGCCCAGCCGGTGTATGTGCCGACCAGCATGTCTACTTCGATGTCTCAACTGGTGGACAGAATTTTCAACACGCTCGAGCCTTACATTCACGAACTCAATCAAACTTTCCGGGCCACCGATCTTTCCATTACATTCACGCCACCGTCTGTGGTGAGCGAAAATTACACCAGCGATACTTCCAGACGTCCTTCGGTTGTAGTTTCAAGCTATCGGTGCCGTATTTCGACGAGCTGCCTGGCTCTGGTCATACGCGGCAAGGAAGATCGCATCGACTTCTTTGTATTGCCGGTCGAACGAGTCATGGGTTTGAGTAAAACTGAAGATCAGCACGAGCCGCTCATGACTTTCACCGCCAGTGCTCAAAGTGGAGCGATCTACTGGGATGTTGAGCAAAAACCGCTAACCGAAGAGCGCCTTGAAAAATACATACTTCTGGTATTCGAGCATTTACTGGATTTGACGCGCGAAGAACTGCTGCGTCGCCCGGCGCTCGCTCTCGCCTTTTAGTTCTTTTCGCTCGACTTTTGCCGTACATTAAATCAGGGTTTACCCCCTGTCAGCTGCACTATTGCGGTTCTATGATCGAAGCAAGGGTAAAATCGAGGCGACAACTACTCAAGAGTAATAAGCAGAATCCCCTGTTGGCCGGAGCTGTATTATGCGCAATAAGAAATTCATTCCTAGGCCTGTGGCTGCCGCAATACTTGCATCGATTATTTCGTCTCCATCGTCACTGTTGATTGGATCTGAGAATGCCGCTCTGGCTGCTTACGGAAATGACGATTATAGGTTTGGCTTGCAAACGGTCTTGCGCTCTCTGGGGGCTCAAGATTGGCAAAGACGGCAGGAAGTGGAGAAGCTTCTCAATGAGCACAAATCCGAAGCTCCGACAATTTTGACCAATGCTCTGGACAGTGCCGATCCTGTGGTGCAGAAGAATGCATCGGAAATGCTTTCACGCATGTCGAGCAATTGGGAATTTGTCATCTCCGATCGATCGCTTGCCACTATTATTGCGATTTTGAAGAGCAGTCATACCTCACAAGTAAGGAGCAATCTTGTCAGAGTGATTGGCAATGTGGGTCCGCGCAACGACCGCCTGCAGCCCATTATTCTCGACCTGATGAAAAAGGATGAAGATGTCTCTGTGCGCAGCGCCGCCGCTGATTCACTGGCTAATTTCATGAGAGAAGAGAAAGCCCTTCAAGCTGAAGAAGCAGTGAAAGTCATGTGCTATTGCTTGAAGAATGACATCAGCCCTCACGTTCGACGAGCCGTAGCGCATGCCATGGGCAATCTGCCCGGACCTTCCGATCTTGTCATAGCAGCTCTCACTGAAGCAATGGACGATAATTACAAGCAAGTGCGCGGTGCTGCCGGCAGCTCGATTTCTCGCTTTGGCGCCCGGGGCAAGCGAGCACTGCCAAATCTGCTCAAAATGTACAACGATGAAAAGGACTGGGGATCCAGGCAGCAGACCCTGAGTGCGTTGGTTCAAATAGACAGGAAAAATCCCAAGGTGGTCGAAGCCGTTGTAGGTGCCCTGGACGATCCGCAACTTATGCACTCAGCACTCAGTTATTTGCAGCAGCTGGGAGTTGATGCAGCTCCAGCCGTGCCACGCTTGATTAAGATCCTGGAGCCTGAAAATAACATCAATGTACGTGTACAATCTGCCAATGCACTCGGTGCAATCGGACCGAAGGCTCAATCAGCGTTGTCTACCCTGAACAAGCTTTCCCAGACAGCCGAAGGTACTCTCAAGACCTCGGTTGACAGCGCTATCAGGCGCATCAGTATAGACGGGCAAACACCGAACAATCTGGACTCATTCCATCGTGAATCAGTCTTATAGGGCGCGATAATTCAAGAAATGCAAATCGACCAGAATACGATAGTCTCGGCCATAGTGGTTGCGGGCTGGATTTTTTCGCTCTGCTTTCATGAATATGGCCACGGGCTAGCCGCCTATCTTGGTGGAGACAAGTCGATAAAAGAGAAGGGATATCTCTCTTTCAATCCATTTGTGTACACCAATGTCGGCCTATCTATAGTACTGCCGGCGGTGGTAGTGCTTTTTGGTGGAATCGGCCTGCCGGGGGCCGCCGTCATGGTCAACAGCGCCAGCTTGAGAGGGCGCCTTTGGGAAAGTATTGTTGCCCTGGCCGGACCGCTCTTCTCTTTGATTTTTACAGTCGCATTGATCTGGTTTATTCGCAGCACACCGCCAATTCCTGATGAATGGTTGGCCGGAGCCTCTTACCTGGCGGTTCTTGAGATTGTTGTTTTGATTTTCAACCTGCTTCCCGTGCCCGGATTGGACGGTTACGGAATTTTCGAGCCCTTTTTGCCGAAGTCGATTCAGGATAAATTTATAAACTTTCAGCGATATGGAATTTTAATTTTGATGGTGGTGTTATGGACGGTGCCCTGGGCCAACTCGCTGCTCTGGGATTCGGCATTTGCAGAGGCATTTAGTCTGGGGCTGGAGCCGAATTTGGTGATGATGGGAATGGCAGCTTTTCGCAAAGGTGCACCGCCACTTTCCATCGCCGTAATCTTAATCGTAATTGTGGTTCATTTCTTAAGACAAAAGACAAAAGCCGAACGTGAAGCTCAAGCAATTGAAGCTGCGGCTATCCAGTCCGAGAATGAACAGAAGACCGTATAGAGTCGCCACAAAATGCATTCAGTGAGCTAAAATGCGGCCATGAAAAGTGCTAATGCTGTATTGATTCTGATTGGGCTTCTGGTCCTTGGCTATCTCGGACTTATCTTTAGCCGTCCCAGTTTGCGTGAAATGAACCCGATGGAGGTCTTGCAAGTTCTGCTCGGGGAGACAAAAGACTCGCTGCGCAAGGAGAAGTTTGTTTCATTCAAAGCGCCGGATGGACACTATAAGGTTGCATTCCCGGGCACTCCCGGCGAGCTGAATATTTACAACGGCTGGTTGCACCCGACTGTTGTTCCTCTGCCTTGCTATTTCATAGCTGACAGAGATCTGGGTTTTTATGTCACGGAAATTGCCGTCAGCAATTCCGAAGCGCCGGGAAGAATCAATATCCCGGGCCCGGACAGAGCTTTGCTGGGGCAGTCAGGCGGCAATAATGAAATGGTTGCGCAGAGCGGCCAGGGCGACATAATCTCGCAAATTCAGGAGTTTTTAATCCTGCAAAGCGAAACCATGGTGAAAAATGGCGGCGGCTCTCTCTTTACTAAATTGCCGGCCTCATCCGGCGGCGGCAGATATTTTGGGCGCGCTCTGGAAGGCAGCGCCAAAGACCCAGGCACGAGATATCGTTTGCAAGTTTTTTACGATCAGCAAAACAAGCGCCTCTTTGCAATTTCCGTGGTGGGCAAGCCGGAAGCAATCCAGTCCAAGCAAGCAAATCAGTTCCTCGGGTCGTTGCAGATTCTTCCTTAGCTGATTGTCAGCCAATTGTTATTTGATTCCAGGCAGTTTTGATCAGGGATTACCCTGTGCTTTTTCATTTTGCCCGGTGATAACTTCAAATAAGCGTGAGGAGGTTTTGCACACAATGATGCCCACGAAAAATTCTAAAGAAACGAAAGAAGCAAAAGAAGCAAGTGAAGTTTCCAGCCTTGCTCCCGACAATGAAGGTTTTTCTTCTCAGCGCTGGTTGGCTTATTTCAAAGAGAACAAAATTTCTTATCCGACCATTGTAATACCGGATACGGTAAAGGTCTCCCCGTCGCTGAGAGAACCTTTGATTCACTCTCTGCAACGATTTCAAATCGGTGAAACGGGTGAAGGCAAACATTTGAAGAAATTTGCCACCAAAATGAATGATCCTGTTTATGGGCAGTGCATAGATATGTTCATCAAAGAAGAACAGCATCATGCAAGGATATTGGCGCAGATGATCGCCAGTATGGATGGAACTTTGCTGACCTGGCACTGGAGCGATCTGGTTTTCATTGGACTGCGCCGCTTGCTGCATTTGAAGACGGAAATCTTTGTGCTTTTGATCGCGGAAGTGATTGGTAAGTGCTTCTATAGAACCTGTTCTGCACAACTGGAAGATCATCTTCTGAGCGATGCATTTTCACTGATCGTGCTCGATGAATTGGGTCATCTTGAATTTCACTGCGGCTTTTTGCGCAGTCAATTCGAAAAATCTCCCCTTTTTGTCAGAAAGTCTGTTCTCTTTTGCTGGTCGATTTTGTTCTATTGTGCATGCTTCGTTTTTGTCGCCGATCACAAAAAGGCGCTCATTGCTCTTAATGTTCCACCGCGCCAGTTTCTCAAAGATTTGTCCACCACCTTTGGCATTTGCTCCCAGCGCTCACTACTGCTTGAGCCAAAGTGTGAAGCTGCAAAATAGTCTTGTTGGCTACAGGCGATTTAAGTTATCCTGTAGGCGCGAACAACTGTTTCGGAGGAGATAATGTGGCCAAGAAGGTAGATACGGATGCGCCGAAGGCATTGATCATTGAGTTCAGAACCCCTACCGGTGAAGTCTGGGGGCAACTTACCGCCGAAGGCCGGGAATTCAAAACCGGCTCTACCGGCTTTTACGCCAACGGCAAGGTCAAAAATCCGAAAAACGGTTTTCCGTACCAGGTCGGTACAAACGTCATTTTGATCGGAAGTAAAGAGTAGCCAGGCGCTATCTGCAAAATATGCCTTTAGGGGCTGATCGATTGAGCCGAAAAATGGTTTTGGTCCACAGGTGCTGCCTCTGAGCATTAAAGCCACTGCCTGACTGGTTTCAGTCTTCCGACGTCTCTTCAATTTCGTCGTCGAGAATGTTATTGCACAGGTCGACGCACTCGTCACAGATGGTCACCGAGGGACCGCTGATCAGTTTTTTCACGGAGGTCTGGCCCTGCCCGCAAAAACTGCAGGCTAATTCTCCAGGCTCATTCGGCTTCTCGACGTGATTGGGCAGAGATGGCAAATTGAGCGGCGTGAACTTACCATCGAGATCTATCTTGAGCCAATCACCGGCCTTGAGTTCGAGTTTGCTGCTCATGAGCTTGATCGTGCCGATCGAAGTTTTCCATCTATCGTCACTGCTCATTTCGCAGCTGCTAAAAATGAAAAGCTCAAGTGGTTCGTTGGTTTCTTTCAGCACGTCACTTATGTATTTACCTAAACTGTCCAGCCCTTTTGCGTTTCCCTTGAATTTGCCAGCCTGCGCATCGGCGGCTCTTGCACCCTGCCAGCCGTCAGCGCACTCGATTTGATATTTGTTGTTTCTTCCTTCTCCAAGAAATACGCGCACCGCGTATTCACCTTCGTCGGCAATTGAGATGGTGAGCGAGTGCTTGTCACCGGTCAAATCGCAGTCTTGCAACTCGGCATTTGTGGTGATGTATATCTCGATGGTGAATTCGTCTTCGTCAAAATCGCTATACGAATTGGCTATCCATGCTGCAAAGTCATTGCCGACCAATCTCAATTCTTGATTGTCGGAATCTTCGTGATCGAATTCCAAGACCGGACATTCGCCGTTTTTCATTTTTGCCAGGTCGAAGCAATAGACGTCACCGCCGTAGCTGCTGGCAAATGGCAGCAGCGCTCGAACGCCGAGGATAGGATGATAAGTGAAGAAATTCTCCAGTTGTTGCAGCAGATCGTGCCAGCCGGCGCCTTTTTCCGTAATGCAGTGCATTCTTGCGAAATTGAATTGCCCGCCGTCAAAGATGCGAAGAAATGCCTTATAGCTTTCAGGCAATTTGATCGTGAGCGTCTGCTCCAACTGCTCGATGTCCTCGGCGGAAGCTCCCGGACCAACCAAATTAGATCGGTCCGCCTTGACTCTTTGTAAAAGCTCATCGATCGGCAATGGTTGAGCCTTTTTGGCCATTTTTCACTCCTGGCTTAGTGTCGAAGACCTAGACAATGTACCCGCTGATCTGAACAAATCTCAATACCGGCTAAAGCAGTTCGCGAACTGCCTGGCGGCAGCATTCGTCAATGGTTTTGTAGGTGGCGTGAAAGGCTGCCTCATTGCTGTGATACGGATCGGCGATCTCCTGGTCGCCGCCAAGCAGGCGAATCTTGTGTCTGTGATGCGCAGGCGCAATCTTGTGCAGTGAAATGGCATTGGCGTTGTCCATTGCAAATATGACATCAAAGCGCTCAAAATCATCGACGGCGACCTGACGAGCACGATGTCTGGTCAGGTCTACACCATTGGCCCGGGCCACAGAGATTGCACGGGGATCGGCTCGGCTGCCGACATTCCAATCCATGATTCCGGCTGACTCTACTTTGCCTGCAATGTTCGATTGCTTGTATATGCTCTCCAAAATTCCTTCCGCCATAGGCGATCTGCAAATGTTTCCCAGACAGACAAAGAGAACGTCCACGTTAAAATCGTGCCTGTGTTTCAGATAGTGTTTCTGCCGGAATAGCCCTGGAAATGTCGATGGGAAACTCTTGCAATGCGGCGGAAATGCGCTTGTAGAGCTGCGGTAACCAGGTGGGTTGTTTCTTGAAATCGATACCTGGTTTTTGCGTGACGAGATTGCAAGGCGCGAAAATCAAGCTGATATTTTTCAACCCGCAATCGTAAGCAAGCACAAACATCTCTTCAATCGGCTGATTACCCATCGCCAGACATCCGCTCGACCAGCGGCTTCCGTGGATGAGAATGTCACAGCCGGGTTTTTTTCTGTGCTCTGCAATTGCGTGAGCTTTATCTTCTTCATTTGGGTAATTTACATCGAGAGCCA
>JADZFV010000011.1 GCA_020854255.1 Candidatus Melainabacteria bacterium
CCGGTTCAGGTGCGAATCCTGATGGCCCTTGCGATTTCATTCTGCATATGGCCACTCATTCCGACGCACTGGCACATTGCGATCGCTACAGAACCAGTAGCGCTGGCGCTCACTGTTGTGAGAGAAATCACAATCGGTCTTGTGGTCGGCTATGTGGCACGCATTACTTTCGACGGCATCGTCATGGCAGCAAGCCTTGTCGGTTACCAAATGGGATTCGGGACCTCCCACCTGTTTATTCCTGATGCCGGTGTACAAATGGACGGATTTACTGCATTTCACCGGATTCTGGTCATTTTGATTTTCCTCTGTCTCAATCTACATCATGTCTTCCTGACGGCGTTGTTTGACACCTTCAAAGCCATTCCTCCCGGTGCAGCCCTCCCTCATTCCACGCCAATCGCGCAGCTTTTTATTGAGGCTTCCGGTCAGGTCTTCTCGACAGCCATCCAACTAGCCGCTCCGGTTTTAGTCGCATTGATGTTCGCCATGGCTGCATTGGGTCTTGTGGCCCGCGCCGTGCCGCAGATGAACGTTTTCGTAATGAGCTTTCCGATGAGTTTTGCTCTCGGATTGGGAGTCTATATTGCGACTATTCCGTTCTTTCCTGAATGGATGCAGATGAACTTTCTTCATTCAAAAGAAACTTTGCATAGCGCAATAAGAAGCATGGTTCCTTAATTTTTCTGGTGGTATGAATCGTGGCTGCAGAAGATCCAAGTCAAGATGATCGCACAGAAGAAGCCTCCCAGGAACGCCGGGACGACTTCCGTGAACGCGGCCAAATTGCGCACTCGCGCGAGCTGTCCTCTATTCTTGTCTTATGCGCGGCTGTTGCGGTCATGATTTATGGGATGCCAGCATTTAGCCGTTCAATATTCAAATTTCTTACATCAAGACTTCAATCTGCAACCTCATTTAAGATATCAAGTGGCAATGTACTCAATTATCTATTTGAGGTCTGGCTTGAATTCTTGACTCTGATTCTGCCAGTGTTCCTCGCTGCGGCGGTCGTGGGCACATTTAGCGTACTTTTTCAAACAAGATTCAATTTTTCATGGAAGCGCCTTTCCCCTGACCCCTCCAAAATGAACCCTTTGAGCGGAATCGCGCGAATGTTCAGTTTTCAGGCAGCCTTCGAGCTCGCCAAGAGCGTTGCCAAAACCTGTGCCGTTGGGGGCGTGGCGTTTCTGATTCTTCAAAGTGAGTGGCTAAAAGTTCCATCTTTGATGATGGTGCCAATGCAAGCGACATGGAATTACTGGGCGGACATCACTCGCCAACTAGTCTGGTCCACCTCCGCTCTTTTATTTGCACTTGGAGCTGCAGATTTTTTCTACAACTGGATTTCGCTCGAGCGCAAAATGAAGATGACTAAGCAGGAAGTAAAAGAAGAATACAAGCGCCGCGAACTCGATCCAATGATCAAAGCACGCATGCGGCGCATGCAGAGAGAGATCGTCACTAAAAAAACACTTGAGAAGACCAAAAAAGCGACGGTCATCATCACGAACCCGACCCACTATTCCATTGCTGTTCAATACGAGCTGGGAATGCCTGCTCCGAAGGTTTTAGCCAAAGGAATCGATTTCCTTGCCTTGCGAATGCGGGAAGTGGCCAAGGGCGCAAATATCCCGATTGTGGAAAACCCGCCGTTAGCAAGAACTCTCTACAAAGTCGTCGAAGATGGGCAGGAAATTCCCGATACGCTCTATAAGGCGGTCTCTGAGGTAATCAGATATGTGTTTCAGCTCAAAGGCATCAAAATCAACAAATCGACGGCAAACGTTAAAGGTTAATTATGGCCGCTACAGCCAGCAGCACCTTAAGTAAACCAAGGAAGGGCTTATTAAGCGCCCTTGCTTCGTCCGATATTCAGTTCGGACTCGGGTTCGTCGCGATCTTGTTTATGATGATCGTGCCGTTGCCACCTCTTATGCTGGACTTGCTGCTGTCAGTTTCAATCACCTTGGCAATTCTTATTCTGCTGGTATCTATCTATATAAAAGAGCCGCTGGAGTTCTCGACCTTCCCCACAATTCTTCTGATGACGACTTTGTTTCGGCTCGGATTGAACGTTGCCACCACGCGAGCCATTCTTTTGAACGGTAACCGGACGGACGGTGTGTCCGAAGTTGTATCCGCGTTTGGCAAATTTGTGGTCGGTGGCAATTACTTCGTAGGCTTTGTGATCTTCGTCATTCTGGTCATTATTAACTTCATAGTTATCACTAAGGGTGCGGGCAGGGTCGCCGAAGTTGGCGCACGGTTTACTCTCGATGCAATGCCAGGAAAACAAATGTCGATTGACGCTGAGTTAAACGGCGGATTGATCGATCGGGAAGAGGCAAAAAAACGAAGGTCAAAAATCGAGCGCGAAGCTGACTTCTACGGCTCCATGGACGGTGCGTCCAAGTTCGTGCGAGGAGACGCCATTGCCGGCATCATCATTACCGCCGTAAATATTGTAGTGGGTCTCCTGCTTGGCGTCCTTCAGCACAACATGAGCTTTGCATCATCTGCTCAGACTTACACGTTGCTGACAGTTGGGGATGGACTCGTTTCGCAGATCCCTGCGCTAATCATATCGACGGCAGCTGGTATCGTTGTAACCCGGGCCAGCGGCTCGGGCGAACTGGCAGAGGACATCTCCTCGCAAATGCTGTTTCACCCTAAAGCCATTTTTGTCTGCTCGGGCCTCCTGGTTATCATGGCAGCCGTTCCCGGTTTGCCCGGCGTCC
The DNA here is from genome assembly GCA_020854255.1 of Candidatus Melainabacteria bacterium. GTDB lineage: Bacteria > Cyanobacteriota > Vampirovibrionia > Obscuribacterales > Obscuribacteraceae > QKMZ01. Next base: position 2,742 of record JADZFV010000011.1, read on the forward strand.
CGTTTCTGATCATGTCGGTGGGATTTTTCTTCC
>JADZFV010000012.1 GCA_020854255.1 Candidatus Melainabacteria bacterium
CTGCTGCCGAGACTATTGCCGGTATGCCGAGTTCTCTTGAAACGATAGCAGTGTGTGACAGCAAACTGCCGTACTCGACGATGATGCCTTTTGCTTGCGTGAAAAGAACAATCCAACCTGGATCGGTTCTTTCGGCTATGAGAATTTCGTCTTCGAGCGGCTTCGCTGATGCAGGATCTCTGACGACGCGAACACGTCCGCGCACTATGCCAGGAGAGCAACCAAGTCCTTGCATTGCATTTTCGGACCGGGCAATGCAGGATATGGTTTGGTTTTCGTTTTCCGGCCGGGCGACGCATGGCGTCGCCCCTACAGATATTGAAACAGGCGTCGCAGGAATAACAGCGTTGCGTGTGACGATGCGATTGGGCGGTGGAAGTTCTAATTTGAATTCTTGCGATTCGCGTTTTCTCAGCTCTGCAAGTTCTGTCAGATTCGAAGTTGTGCTTTTTCCTTCGACGAAGTTTAGAACTTCCTCTACTTCTAAATAGAAGATGTCATTCTGGCTATTCAGAATTCCTTCTTTCTCAAAACGTTTCCCGACTTCGAGAAACAGACGTCTGACCAATCCGAACAGCCTGGTGCGTTCGAAGCGAAGATTCTCGCGCCAGCGAATTCGCTCGATTGCCTGATTGGCAACAAAGTTGAAGACCGATCTCTTCAGCCAGGGTAATTCAGCGATCTGCGATTTGGCGCTTTGTTCGTTTGAATTTAGCTTGGCTTTCAGATTTTCTTTGTTTTCAACCCTGGTTTCACCATGCATGGAAGCCATGGCGCCGATATTTCTCAAAAGCGGCAGCGGATTGTCCTTGAGAGTTGGGCTCTCGAGTTTCAGTTCGTTGAAGCAGCGGTCACCAAACATCTCCAGGTAATTCTTGAATGTTTGTCCGAATCTGTGGTTTTCATTTATCACTCTCTCAATCTGGGTCAAACTGCCATTCTTGAGAAGCTCGCGAAGCATCTCATCGTCTCTGGCGATTGCCGCCATCTCCGCTATCAAGCGCGCCGGCTCGGTGCTGATAATTCCACCTGAATGCACGAGCAATTCAGGGTGTGAAAATAGTTGAGAAGGAAACCACTTTTGACTGAGCGAGCCCAGAAGACCGAAGAATATCATGGCGAAGAAGTCATTCACTAATGGTGCGTCCCACGACGTCAGAAGTTTGCCTTCCAACCCGCGATAAGTTTTTACCAATTGGTCTGTGCTCAGAGTACGGAGATCTTTTGGAACGGCAGAGACTGTCGTGTTGAAATGCTTTTGAAATGCGGCGATCTCACGATTCAAATTGACAAAACGAACGACCATGGCACTGACCGATAGGCAAAAGTTCAAATAAGCTTTTGCAGAAGAAACTTTATTGTCTGCCAGAACTTTCTCAACGATCTCGGCTGGCAATTCTTCTTTGACGCCCATCATCTGTTCCATAAACGGGCGATTGACCTGGAAGCCTGGAAGCAATGCCAGCAATCTGTACCAGTTGACCAGGTTGTAATAGATGCGCCCGCGGACAAATCCCAGCATGCGCGGAAAAATGTGTTGGTTGGCTTGAATGCGTTCGTTCGGCACACCCATGAGACGGCAGAATTGAATATATACATGCTCGTACGCCTTGGCGGCGAAGCTGAATGTAAGCGGCGTCGTCACTCCCTGGTAGCTTTCGGCAATATTGCTGTTGTCCCAAATTCTTAAATCGCCCTGGGTTTCTTCCGGCAGTGTGGTGATCGGGCGCGCCTGCAGAATGAAAAGTTGAACGCCGTCATGTGCCCATTCAATGTCTTGCGGGCAGCCGAAAAGTGATTCGATCTTGCGTGCATTGCGCGCAATTTCCAACAAGATGTCATCCGAGAGTTTTGCACCTTGCGTTTCTGTTCTCAAAATTGAACCGCTGTCGTGGACATAGAAAAGGTCACCGCCTACTTCGCCGGCGACCAGGCGATCGGCGAGTCCAGTCACCGCGTTGATCACGACAGTGGCTCTGTTGCCAGTTATTGGATCGGCACTGAATGCAACTCCTGCCACTTTCGCATTGACCATTTTTTGAACGATGATCGCCGGACCGTCTGATGATTTTTCGATGCCCATTTTTTTGCAGTAGGTTTGTAATCGCTCGCTTGATCCGGAGAGCCAAACTGTTTTCGCCGATGCGATTACCGATTCGCTTTTGACGTTCAAAAAGCTATCGAGCTGGCCGGCAAATGATGTCGCGTCACCGTCTTCGTCGATTGCAGAGGAGCGCACTGCCAGCAGTGCCTCACCCACTTGAAATTTGGCGTGCGCTTCTTTCAGCTCGTCTACCAGGAGATCGTCCTGCCAGCGCGCCTCGTCACTAAATGCACTGGGCAGAATGGTGACGAATGACGGCACCGCGAAGCCTGCTTCTTTGAGCCTCGAAAGATTCGTGGCTTTGTTGCCGGTCAGCTGAGGGGAATGCTTTTCGTTTTCTAAAATGATGTTTTTCATGTTGTTGCCTTGAGCCATCTCAAAATGTTTTTGCAAAAGTAGAAACCATCGAGGGCACGGTGCCCAGTGCCAGATAAGTAATAAGCGTCCACAGTCCTGAGAAATTCTCGAATGGTTTTCCTGTCGATGGCTGTTTTACAAATTTGAAAACGATCAAGCCTGCGCAAGCCAGTAGCACTGTCGTGAGGATGATTATCGGCAGGGCAAAACCCAATTTCGCAGCAGTCGCTATGGCGAGACAGCCGGACGTTGCGATTGCCGCAAGCCAGGCAAAAACCGCCGGTCGCCTTCCCCAAGCCGATGTATAACTTGTTACTCCTGGTTTTTCTTCATCGATTGATTTGATCTTGCGCCCGATTTCAATGACCACCCCATTGAAAAAACTGACTGCCAAAAAGAGCCAGAGTCCGGACGGTGGCAATGCGGTGCCTTTCATCCAATCAAAAGCGGTTATGAAAATGTCCACAAAGAGAAGAATGAGCATGTGAGTCCACAAGTAAGTGAATGGACGTCTTTTCAGCCAGTCGCCGACAAAGAATTCCACGCTCATCAATGCGAAGTACAACCAGGTCAAGAGCAGCGGCAAAAGGAGACTTTGCTGATAAGTGAAAGCCAGTGCCGCCTGAATTGCTGCGCCTAGCAGTCCCAGTGAAGCGAGCTCCTTGAGCTTCACCAACCCGCGCGGGACGGGACGCTCCGGCTGATAGCGGCAGTCTTCTTCGTGATCTTTGAACTCGTCGGCGACGCGAAGTTGGAAAAACAAGATAAGAGAGCAAAGATATGCCGCTACGAATGCCAGAACATCCGGAAGTCCTTCAGCTCCGCGCATCATTCTAGACACGCATAGACCGGAGTAGGAAAATGCCGCCACAATCGCTCCGTATTGGATCAGAGGAAAACGTTCCTTTTGATAAACGTGCCAGCGATTGAGTTTCATAGTGGTTATGAGTGGATTGAATGGATAGATGTGCGAAACGAGCGGTCGATCCCTCACGGTTCCACCACTTGTTGGTTCTACAGACTCATTCTATGGCGGCATGTTTCCGAGAATCTAGGCAATGCGATCACTTTGCCGACTGATTGGGCGGATTGGATTGCTTAGGAAGGGTTTTCCAGGGCGATTTGACGTTTTATCTGCCCTGATTGAACTTTTTGGTTCGGATTTGCGTCTTATACAGTAAGGAGAAAGTACCTAATACTCCTTTCCGGGTAAAACATTAAATGGTCCTATGAGGTAGGCAGCGATGCTCAAACAATGTCTGAATTCGACGTTTTTGGTGGCCATTGCGGGTTTTCTGGCTCTGCCGGCTCTGGCAGCACCGATGTCTACCAGCGAGATGGCCCTGGCAATCCGGCAGTCAAAGGTTGTAAGCATGACCAGCAACCTGCTTATTACGCAGTCGCCGGACCTGCAGGAAGTTACCGTTATTACTAGCCGCTCCAAAATGACCGACAGCGATTGCAAAATCAAAGCGGTTTTGATGGCAAAAGCTTTGATGGATTTACAGCCCAAGCAGTTGGCTGCGGTGAAGGTAATTTATACAAACGAAGGCCAAAACGCCATCGACAAAGTCGTTGTTGGTGCCGGAGATGTCCAGGCCTTTGGGAGCGGAACGATTACAGAAGTTCAACTAATGAAGTCGCTCATTCTCACAAGAGAGTCTGGCGATGGCTCCGATGGAGCAAAGACGTCGGTTGTCGCGGGCCCACAGAAGGAAAGAAGAGACATTCTTCAATCGCGTATCGAGGCTCTAAAGCAAGGCGGCACAGGCGTTGCGCCGTTCCAAAAGATGTTCAACGAAATTGAAGATTTGACGAAAGCTGGAAAGGCAAAAGAAGCATCCTTGCTGATCAGTGACTTGAGCACAAAATTAAGCTCACAGGAAAGCTTGCGCGACCAGGCGAAGCGTGTGGGGGCAGGTGGTGGCGTCAAAGGGCAGCAGGGTAGTCACTCAGCCAGCTCGGCGGATCTTGGCGCCAGGCAGCCGTGGAAGCCCGGCGGTGCTGGAGGAAACACTACGCAGGTGACAGATTTTCTGTCTCAGGCCGGATGGATGAAAAACAAACTGGACGAAATGGAAAGACGAGGGACTTCAGTCTCAGACCTGCGATCACGCCTCAGAGATCTTGAAAATCAAAGCTCCAAGCTGTCTTCTAGCGAATTGTGCGCGAAACTAGAAGAGATAAAGGGCAAGATGCTGCAGCAAGATAGACAGTCGAAATTCCCCAATGCGGGTTTAATGCGACAGAAATTCAATGGTGGGCATTGATCGAAGTTTTTAAGAGCACGCTGAATGAGAAGGACAGGAGGAAGTAACAATAGCTGAGCCAACCGAGCAGAACACTCATAAGCTTGCGGAGCCTGATTCTTCTGGATCCGCGCTGCCTTCGCCTGCTGAAGTGGTCTCCAACGGTTCGCATCCACAAGACTCAGTCGATCCCATGATTGGCTATCTGCTCGATGGCAGATACGAGCTTTTGCAGGGAATTGGCTCGGGCGGCATGAGCGTTGTTTATAAGGCGCGACTCAACAGTGTCGGCAAAATGGTGGCGGTAAAGACGTTAAACATTCAAGTGCAGGCGAAAGACAACGTAAGAGAGAGATTTCATCGTGAAATCGACCTCCTTTTGAAGCTGGAGCATCCTCACATTGTCGCCGTTCAGGATTGTCTCTATGGTCCTAACAATCAGCCGTATCTAGTCATGGACCTTCTGCGGGGAGTAACTCTGGAACAGGAGCTTGCAAAGTCTGGACCACTGCCCTCTGATCGTGTCAGAAAGATCATGATTCAGGTTTGTGCTGCTGTTAAATACGCACACCAGCATGCAGTTGTGCATCGTGATTTGAAACCAGGCAACATCATGCTTCTGGAGAATGAAGTGGATTTCGTGAAGGTTCTGGATTTCGGATTGGCATTGATCGGCGAAAGCACCCGCAAGATTACTCAATCAGGAGAATTCTGGGGAAGCCCTCCATATGCCAGTCCCGAGCAAGTGAAGGGCGAAGATACAGATCATCGATCAGACATCTATTCATTGGGTTGTGTGATGTACGAACTGTTGAGCGGCAAGGATCCGTTTTTTGGGGCAGGTTTGTATGAACTGCTGAGTAAGCACGTCAACGAACAGCCGGCACCACTTATGGTAACTAATCCGCAAATTTCCGTACCTGCAGAAATGGAACGAATCGTTTTCAAATGTATGGAAAAAAAGCCTCAAGATCGATTCCAGACTGTCGCTGAGTTGCAGGCAGCACTGGAAAATTCTAACTCCGGAGGAAATGCTGTTCTTGGTGTTGCCGATCACATCAAGGGTATAAACAGGCTGCGCAGCGATCAGACGTTAAGTTCCGAGGCACCACCTGTAGAGTCAAAGAGTTATCGGGCTGCGATTATGGCTGGCGTACTTCTGGTGCTTCTTGTATTGTTCGTCTACGGTTTTTCTACCATCACTCGCAACTCAAAACCTGATGTTGCCGACAGTTCTCCTTCGACAAATAACTCTCTGTCGAAAATGACTCCATCAGTCGTTACTGGCAACAATCCTTCATCGGACAGAGCAAAGACACGGTCGCCCAGTGCAAAGCTATCACCAACTGGCGATGAATCAGTTATGTCACGCGCAAAGAGAACTGGTGCAAGAAATGCCAGCCGAGTTCGCAGATCAGAGCCACAAGGTAAAAGCACGCCTGCCTCGCGCAGCAAATCTGCCGGTACAGCTGGTGGTGCAAGACCGGCGGCCAAGCCGGCGGCAAGTTCTAAAAGAGATCCGTTTGCCGGATTGCGCGAGCAATTATCGCCCGGCGCGCGCGTCCAATAGTTTTTTCCTTCACCTTTCGATTGGCAATATCAGCGTCTGATGAAGCGAATCATCTTTGCGTCATTATCAACTGTGTATTCAAAGCCTTCGTAGAGATCTTGTCCTACCAGTGGTCTGCCCATGGACTGGTAGTGTGCGATCACCGGAATATCGTACTTTTCGATAGGTCCGAGTTTGAGCCGTTTGATTTTGAATTTTAAACCACTCCCGCTGCCGCTAACGCCTGAGGTAGACGTCACTTCTCCATCTTCAGGGGTGATATTGAGCGCTTTCAAATCATCCATGCCGAAGCTGACAGCGGATGCCGAATTGCCTGTATCAAAGTACATTGGATAGGGGCGGCCGTTCACTTCCACATTCACCAACATTTTTGGTCCTTCCCACGTGAATGGGACACTATATCCTCCATGAGTAGAAGACCCACCGCCTCCGCCAGAGCCCTTGCGCTTCAGCCGGATTACGCCCCCATTTCTGTCAATCGAATACTCGAAATCTTGAATAAACGACTGACCCAGAAGCGGTGCCGCTGCGTTGTATGACAGTACTTTGATGGGAAAGTTTTGCCTCACAATTGTCCCGACTTTCACGTCGGCATTCATCATCCAGTATGATTGCAAACTGGTATTGGATGACCCTCCCGACTGCCCGGTAGCAGCACCATCGGGCGGTCTGATTCCCATTTCCTCTAATTGATTCTTGCCGACTACGATTCCTGTAGCGCCTGTGTCGAAAACCATTTTGATTGGACGGTTGTTTATGAAGCAGTCGACTTTGAGCCCGGCGTCGCCCTTTTCGAAAAATATTGTCGATTGCTCAGGCAGACTGCTTGCGCCATAGCTTTGCACGGTGGCACTTGAGCTGCCGCCGGAAAAGGTTCTGACAGAGCCTTGAGTCGAACTGGTCGCCGGTTTTGGGTGCCATTGCCCTTCGGTCGTACCCGGTGGCAGGCTCATCGCGGAGATAGCCTGATATGCGCGGTTGGCGGCGTCGGTTCCGGGAAACTTCTTCAAGATTGCCTGGTAATTGACCAGAGCGTCTGATGTTCTGCCCTGATAGTGCCAGCTCAAAGCCAGATAGTAGAGGGCGTTAGCGTTGGTCGGTTCGGCGAGGACGGCTTTCTTGAGCACTTTTGTCGCTTCAGCAAAACGTTTTTCATTAACCAGCTTCACCCCTTGCTTGAATTCCTCGCCTGCCAGGGCGGACATTAAGAAGACTCCCGGCATGTAAGCCAGAAGCATGGCGATCAATAGCTTTGTTTGCAGACGTTTCACCCTAAAAATATTCCCCGCACGGGTTTTTTCAGATGGTTTTCGGCAGGTTTTTCAGGTGAAACCTATACAGTCCACTCTTCCTTGCGCTCAGGCGGATTCATGCGTTTTATCGAAAGCAAGAAGCCGATTGACGCCATATCTACAAGCAACGCCGTGCCCCCGTAGCTCAGGAAAGGCAAGGGAACGCCGGCAACAGGCATAATTCCAATCACCATGCCGATATTGAGGAAGACGTGGAAAAGAAACATGCACATAAGGCCAAGGGCCATCAGGCTTCCGGCTGGTTCACCGCGGGCCTGGTGGGCGATCATCAAAGCACGGATGCAAATTGTTGCGTAGGCAAGAACGACCAGTGCAGTAAATTTAAAACCCCACTCTTCGCCGACTACCGCAAAGATAAAGTCGGTGTGTCTTTCAGGAATGAACGCCCCCTGGCTTTGATTGCCTTTGCCCAGCCCGGCACCTTCCGGACCGCCCGAGCCTATGGCGATCAGACTCTGCAGGATGTGGTAGCCGGAGCCGCGCGGGTCGTCATACGGATTGACGAAGCTGGTCAGTCGCTTTTGTTGATACTCCTTCAATAGTCCCCACATATGTGGTCTCATCTCGCCTGCCGCATAATTGCCTCCGCAGATGATCAGGACCATGAGCAAACGAATCCAGAAATTCCAATTCGATGTTCGCCAAAATAAAAGAAGAACCAAGCCCAGAGCACCAATGAAGTAAAGCCACCAGAGCGGGTTTACGGCGTTCAAAATCAAACTGATCAGAGGCGAGGTCAGAGCAAGCACATCACATATGGTGGCGCCAGCCCAGAAAGTCATGCCGAAGAAAACGGCACCGAAGGTCAGCGATGTGCCCAGGTCAGGCTGTTTGAAAACCAGTACCGCAGGCGGCAGGATAATCGCCAGAACTTTGAAGATATCGAAGAAAGAACGAATCGGTCGCGTGCTCAGCCAGGCTGACAGGGTGAAAATGACGACCAGTTTGGCTATTTCGGAAGGCTGCAAGGTGATCGGTCCTAAGGCCAACCATCGCTGCGCCCCTTGCGCTGCGTGACCTTTGACCATGACGGCGACCAGAAGTGCCAAATTGATGACGTACATGATAGGTACGGTCCATTTGTTGGTCAGGATTTTGTAATTCAGGCGACTGAGCACAAGCATGAGGACCAGACCGACCCAGGCGAATTCCGCCTGCTTCTGGTAGTAACCAAAAGTCTGCGCGGAAAATTTGAGGGTGTTGAGCCCTATGAAGATCAGGAAACAGGTGGCACCCAAAATCGCCCAATCAATTTCGGTGACGAAACCGAAAATCTGCTTGAGCGCCACATTAATTGGCAGTGGTCTGGAAAGCGAATTCACCTGCGGTCCCTTTTGTAGGGGCGACGCCATGCATCGCCCGATATTTCCATGTAGGGGCGACGCCATGCGTCGCCCGGTGGCTATGCGTTTCCTTTGTGGGGCGATGCCATGCATCGCCCGATTTTGGCTTGCAACTGATAATTATGGCAGCCGGAGCTGAAAATAGTAGAGACGGAGAAACAAACTGCTTCTCCGTCTCTTGAATATGAATTGACGTCCTTCCAAGCCTTGTGCTTGACATCAGTGGAAGTCTAGCAATCTCGCAGGCTTGAAGGCGGGCAACGCATGGCGGCGCCCCTACATCAGATTTTTAGCACTTCGAGCGGACCAGGCGGAAGTTGGCAATCAATGCCGCCTGGCGATCCATTTGCTGAAGATCAAATCTGGTGGTGTCCGGTTCTAAATCGAAATACCGGGCTACCACTGCCGTCAATTCTTCTTCGAGAACTTCCAATCTGCCTGCAGGCAACTCCAGACGGTCATGCACGAGCATCGTGCGCATGCGGTCTTTCGCTGTTATTGCGGCTGTTCCACTCGGAACCTTAAATAACCAGTTGAGAACTTGCACTTTAGGGTTCCTCCAGTTAAACGCGAACTGGATTGAAGAAGTTGACGATTCTGGTCACCCAGGTGTCGCTCTTCGCGTCCATGTCCATGAAGGGAACCTCTTCTCCGCGCAATCTTCTGGCGATGTTGCGGAAGGCAAGACCTGACTTGGTGTTGTCTGTTCCTGAAACCGGCTCGCCTTTATTGGTGGAGATGATGATCTCTTCGTCTTCAGGTACGGCACCCAAAAGTTTGATCGAGAGAATTTCGAGCACATCTTCCACACCCATCATGTCGCTGTTGGCGACCATTTTGGGTCTGATGCGGTTGAGCACCAGTCTGTATTGGGTGATCTCGTCCTTGCGCGCTTCCAAAAGACCGATGATGCGATCGGCATCACGAACAGCGGACATTTCAGGAGTCGTGATAACGATGGCTTCTTCCGCACCGGCGCAAGCGTTTTCAAATCCGCTCTCGATACCGGCTGGGCTGTCGACCAATACGAAGTCAAACATCGACTTCAACTCTTCGCAGAGCTTTTTCATTTGTTCTGCATTGACAGCTGTTTTGTCTCTGGTCTGTGCCGCCGGCAACAGATTCAAATTTGGCATCTTCTTGTCTTTGACGAGCGCTTGCCGTAATTTGCAGCGTTCTTCGACTACGTCTACAAGGTTGTAGACGACGCGATTTTCCAACCCCATCAAGATGTCGAGGTTGCGCAGTCCGATGTCCATATCTACGAGGCAGACGCTCGCTCCCGTATTAGCGAGCGCGACGCCTATGTTGGCTGACGCGGTGGTTTTACCTACGCCGCCTTTTCCTGACGTTATTACTATTACTCGACCACTCATTCTGTTTACCCGTTTCGCTTTTGCAGTTACTCAGTTGTTTAGATACCGGAAAAAACTTTTCAAAATTGAGGACTGAACTTGAA
>JADZFV010000013.1 GCA_020854255.1 Candidatus Melainabacteria bacterium
ATACCGGACACGTCGGGGATCGGGTTAGCTACCTGACCCGGCGACCGCTCGGTCTTCCAAGCCTTCCGGAAGTATTTGAGAAACAACTTCGGACGGTCGAGGAAGGTGTAGGGATTGCGTACGAACTCTTCGAACGACGCATCCCCGCAAGCCGAGGCAATCTTGGATCCAGGCATGAAAGCGTAGATGGACAGCTCGACCGACTTGGCGTCGATCGGTTTGCCGTCCTTCGCAAGGGGAGCGTTGATGGCGTCTGCGTACGTGAAGTCGAGGAGTGCGGTGTCATCCGCCCTCTTCGTTCCGTCGAAACGCCTATCACGCAGAGAAGCTCGGAAGATGAGCTCCTGCTTCCCACGCTTGCCAACCCAGGCAGTCACTTTGAACTTCAGACCATCACGCTTGATGATCACGCAACCGTACTTGGTCCGGTAGACGGTCTGAATGTACGGAAACCTGACATAGCCAGGCTTTCCGTACAGGAGGTGTCCATTCAAATTGGTGACCTCATCGCCGGGAAACTCGCCAGATACGGTCTCCTGAACGCGCACAGTCGGCTCGCCCTGGATTTCTCCAAGGAATGCCTTCACCTGCGGTGTCAGGAGCTCGTCCCAGATCCGCTGGTCGGGGACCAGCGCGATCGGCGTAATGCCAAGCATCTCAGTAAAGTTTGCATTAGGAAATGCGTTGGTCATAGGGGGTCTCCTTATAGATTTTTTTACGCGGGGGGAGACCATGAGGGCGTCCCCTTACGCGCAAAGGCGACAGCCGGAACCGGCACCAACGCGGTGCTGTTATCCGGTTGCCTCTATGCGATGAAGCAATTAACGTTGTAGCTACGAAAGTTTCAGCGCTTTGGCTGCCTCGGAGATGGGCAGGTACAGCCAGAGGCAGCGCTTGCTGAGGTTGTCTTGCGGCCAGATCAATCCTGGAAGCTGGACTTCCTGAGGGATCAATTCAGCCGGCTTGAGGCTCTGCACCACACACACCCACGACTGCTGTTGGCGAGTCAGTGGAGTGCCTGAAGCGCGAATGCGCTCCAGCCCCTCGGAAAAGCCGTTGAACGTCGCCTTGTCCTGAGCGGACGCGAACTGATACCCATTGTTGAGCACCCATTTGGCGACGTGATAGTGGCTCGGTGCAGCTTCAATCAGGTCGAAGCCGTACTTGCGCGCTATCTGTTCAAAGGCGGGAAGCACATCTTCACTGATGTCGTCGATGGGCTTGCCCAATTGCCCGGGAGCGCGCCGGCCTTTCCAGGCTCGCCTGAACAGCTCCAAGAACTTCTCTGCCCGGTCAAGGAACTGGAAGGGCTGCTGTATGAAGCTCTCGAACTCCAGATCTCCGTCGCTATCCGAGACTTTCGACCCGGGCATAAAGCCGTAGACCGACAGTTCGACCGAGCGCAGCTCCGGAGCAATCGGTCGGTTGAGCACAGGATCGTCGTACGGAAATTCGAGCAGAGCACTGTCGTTCGCCTGCACGGTGCCGTCAAAACGACGGTCTCGCAATCCGGCTTTGTAAATCAGCTCACCGCGGTGCTTTTCGACATCGCCATACCAGCAGAGGACCTCGAACTTGAGCCTGTCGCGTTTGATGACGACGGCTCCATGACGGGTCTTCCAGAAGGTGTGCAGATAGGGATGACGAACGAATCCAGGCTGCCCATAGAGCAAGTGGTTGTTCAGGTTGGTCACCTCGTCGCCAGGAAATTTGCCGGCAACGGTCTCCATCAGTTTCGCAGGATCCTTGCGCAGGATCTTCCCAAGCAGCCCCTTGGTCATGGGCGTGATCAGGGTGTCCCAGATTTCCTCATCGGTAATCTCGCACACACGACTGTAGCCCAGATGGTAAAGGACATCCGGTGATATGAATTTGACCATAGTGGGGATTCCTTGCTCGACTTTAAGTCGGCAGTTATTTTTATTGTGGTGCGGGACTGGCGCTATTCGCGAACCAAAACCGGCCGGCGAACACCAACAATCCATATTCAACTCAAAAAATGCACGCGCAAAACCAGCGAGGTTATGCGATTGCAGCTTCAGAGCAACACCAGAACTTTTGAAGTTTCACGCCAAAACAACAGCAATACACCCGAACCATTTCGCATCCCGCAAGGGACCGGATCAAAGACCTGTATAGGAAACAGGGGACTTTTATCGGAGGACTGAGTTGAGGGGACTCCTGAAGAAATATTTGGCAGTAAAACTCTCATAGGCTATTAGCTTCAGCTATCACGGTTCAATCACCTTGAAAACCAAAGATCAAAAGAGGTGATCCGGCGTTCGTGCTCTCAACGCCGCATAGAGCCCGGTTATAAGCCACTTCGCCCTGAGCCGTAGCAAGCTGGCGCCAGTTGTGACGCATATGGCCAGACTCTCGCAGTGGTGTACCAACCCACTCAGGCGTTGAACAATTCTACGATTTCATCGGTGTCGAAGCCGACCAGCCCGAGGTCTTCGAGGTGGCGGCCTTCTCTGGCCAGATCGCTTTGCAGAATCACTTCGCCGAGCTGAATAACGCTCTGCAGAACTGGCATTTGATATCTTGCCAAGCGGGCAAAATCGGCAATCAGCATCAGTGTTTCGGCAATATCTCGCTTAATGAATTCACTAACCGTCGATAGGTCAACTCCGCAGGCGGTATCAAACATGCTCTGACCGAGGTGAAGCAAAAGTGGCTCAAGCTCTACAGGCGCACCCTTTTCTGCGATCGGATCATTGATCGCAAACTCTCGCAGAGCTCGCGAGAAGGATGGGACAACACACTTGAAAACCCTGGCGAGCCCCTGTATCTCAGCGTCCAGGCGAGCAACGATTGAGACCAGCGCGGGGTTCAACCATGACTGAATATTGTCAAGAGACACGTCTCTTCCGCCGATAATTCCAGCTACTAAAAGTGTCGGTCGAAGCATGCGCTCTACGTCGGAGAGTCCGCGTTCAATCGAATTAGAGGAAGGAACAAGCCCTCTTGCAACAGCATTTGCGACGTAGAGTCCCCTGCGCATCTCATTGCGTTTGTTTGCCGAAACACTTACATTGTCACGCAATCCAGTGATCAGCAAGACTTTCGAAACTGCTTCTACTTTTGCACTATCAAAAAGAGTGCCCATCTCAACTATATTCAGTTGCAAATCAGCGCCGGTTTTCTTAACGGCGTGCGCAAACTGCATGCCGGCGCCGAGAGGAGCGTTGACCAGAAGAATGGTCTGCTGGTGGCGCAGCTTTCCGACGATTTTCTCGACCAATGCACCATATTCAGTGGCAGGACTGGAAATAACGATGGCATCCGACTCGTAAAAAACTTTCTCCAGATCGGTCTCAATATTTGTAAGTGGAACACGACCGCGAAAACTGCCTACACTGGCGTGACGAGTTCTGATTTCATACTCTTGTGGAATGGCGGCTCGCCTGCTGAAAGCGCAAAGGCGGACGGAGTGACCATTTTGCGCCAAAAGGCAAGACACGGCCAGAGCGGAATCCCCATCTATTAGTACGGTCATGCGCACAGCAGATTGCGCAGACTGAGCCTGAACGGAAACATAAGGCCGAGCTGCAATAGCACTTACATTGCTTGTTCCTGCCGCTACATTCGGCGTCGAGACCAGCATAAGTAACCCCTCTTTCCATCTAGCTTCTTTTCAGAAGTACGCCCGTAAAGCGCGAAGCGCTGCAAAACCGGCACACAGCCTGCAACCAGGCCGGTACTTGATTTAATGCATGGCAATGAAACATCGCGCTTAACTCCACAAGGATAGTCGCGTCGATAATGGATGACAACCCCTTCCGGCAAGGTTTAACCTCATTTGTAATTTCCCGGCATGAACACATTGCTCCACTTTCGCATAAACGTGCCACCCACCAAGAGTCGCCAAAGACGCCCCAGCCCGCATATACAAACGATCAAATTACCCGACGCTAAGAATTTTTCGTCAACAATAAATATCGGCGTTTCATCTCACCAAACGACCTGGCCGAGCCAGTTTCAATCAATATGTCGCAAATATGCGATGAAAACGCAGAATTTTGCACTTCGTTACCGAAAGAAAGAACAAATCTTGTTTCTTTATAAACGCTGACTGGCTGGCTCTTCCCAAATTTCCGGTTTAATGTGGCGCAAAGGGAAATTGTTAAAACATTTGCTTCAACTTTTCGATGATTTTATTGGCCGCACTTTCATCGATACTGCCTTTGCGCCTGGCCAGGTCTACGGTTTTTAGTCCAAGAGCAGCATAGAGTCTTCTCTCGCCTTCAGATGAATCGGCCAGCGCTCGCATATGTTTCTCTACGGTAACCTCGTCTCCCCTCACGATGGGACCAGTGAGAGCAGCCTCCGGTCCCATCTTATCGATGTTGTTCAAAGTTCCATAGACAAGCGGCCTCAAAGCCGACCATGCCACAGTCTTGTCGACACTGGCTTGCTCCATCATTTCAAGTGCGGTATCCATCAGGGTCGACAGATAGTTGCAGGCGACAACGGAGGCGGCATGATAAATGGCCTTGCCTTCACTGGTGATGGCATGAGGAAAATCTCCGAGCCAGACAATTAATTGAGAAAGCCTCTCAACCGCCTCGGCGTCACCTTCCAAAAACCAGTGTGTGCCTGTCTCTTCATTCACAGCTGCAGTGACGGATGGAAATGTTTTCAAAGGATGCGCCGAAGCGATATATGCTCCGCATAAATCTCTGGCCGGTTTGAGAACGCTGCTCTCCAGTGCACCACTAAGATGCGCTACCACAGCCTCTTTTCTGAATGCTTCTTCTTGCGCCAGCTGCGTGGTCACCAGTTCAATCTCTTTGTCGCTTACGCAGATAAGGACAATGTCGGCATGCCGAGCCGCTTCTGCTATACGCCAGGCCTTTGCACCGGGCACCAGTTTGGCGGCCGCTTCTACTTTTTCTTGATCGCGCCCGCCCAGATAGATCTCTGCGACACCGGCACGATAAGCGGCTACAGCAACCGCTGTCCCGACTTTGCCAGGACCAAGCACAGCTAAAGAATGTATTTCTTCCATTTAACGCTCCGCGTCATTCTAGCGGGCCACGACATTATCAATCAAGCGCACATTTTTCAATTTCGCAGCCAGAAGAATGACGGTCGGCAATTCGAGCTGGGTGGCCGGCTGGAAAGTGTCTCCATGCCTGGCTTCCAGATATTGCAGGTCAACGCCCTCCAGAGCCTGCAAATCTTTTCGCCCTTTCTCGAGTGCCGCCTCGAGACTGAGTTCGCCGGACTGCGCTTGCTCTTTGACAAAATTGAGAGTGCGATGCAAAAGCGGCGCTATCCTTCTCTCTGCATCCGACAGATAGACATTGCGACTGCTCAAAGCCAGCCCGTCTTTCTCGCGTACAGTCGGCACCGGCGTCACCTGGATCGGCAAATTCATATCTCTGACAAGCCGCTTCACAACCAACAATTGCTGATAATCTTTTTCGCCGAAGAAAGCAGCTTCCGGCAAAACAATGTTGAAAAGCTTGGCTACGACCGTCGCCACACCGACAAAAAATCCCGGGCGAAAATGTCCTTCCAGGCAATCAGCCAGCTCAAATGGCGGCATCACCCTGGTTACCGACTCGCGTCCCTCGGGGTACATTTCCTTTTCATTGGGGTAGAAAACCGCATCTACGCCCTCCTGTGCCATCAATTCGAGGTCGCGCTCAAAGGTGCGAGGATACTTGCCGAAGTCCTCGTGGGGGGCAAACTGAAGCGGATTGACGAATATGGAGGCCACCACTCTGTCACACTCTTTTCGGCAGGCGCGCATCAAGGATAAATGTCCCTCGTGCAATGCACCCATGGTCGGCACGAAGCCTACCCGCTCGCCGGCTACACTGGCAGTGCGGCGCCACAAGCGCACGGCGTCGACACTATCGAGCACTTGCGTTTTCACAGGCGACATTGCATTATCCAAAACCAAGACCACTCCTCGGCAACGCCAGAGACCGCCTTCCCAGTCAGTAATTGTCCTTTACCAGGCGCAGTTTGGAAAGGGCTTTCCCCAACTTTTTCTGTGCATATCAGAGCAAAAGCAAGCTCCAGACTGGACCTTGCTTTTGCTCAACAAAAAACGGAACCTACCAGGAAAAACTATTTAGTGATGGGCCGTCATCCTCACAAGGAAACCCCGGCATTAATGCCGGGGTTTGACCACTCCACCTGTGCCTCTAATGAAATTGAGTGATTAAACAGTGACTGGCTTGCCACCGCCAGGAAAAGCCTCAAAAACCGGTTCTGGACCGGTTTTTGAGGCTTTTGCAGCGAAATACTTGTGAAAATCGCTGTGTTTTGTCGCTTCCGCTTACCCTGTGGCGCTCAGGAGGCTCTTACCCGAGCCCGTTTGCGCTTGCGGGAGGTGACATCGATAAGGCGATGAGTGGGAGCTTTGCCGGCGCGAGCCTGCATGAGCTGGCGTTTCATCGAGGCGCGGTACAGTTGATAGTGAGTGGCGACATTCATGCGCTGCACCAGTTTGAGCTTGTGCATCGTTTTGATAATCAGCCAGGAAAGATCAAATTCCCAGGGCATCATGCCGGTTTTGGCAGATCCCGGTGAGGCGTGATGATTGTTGTGCCAGCCTTCGCCCATAGCCAGAAGTCCGACCCACCAGACATTGACACTGTCATCGTCGCCGGCATAGGTTTTATAACCCAGTTTAGGCAAATGGCAAATAACGTTCAACATCAACGGAATGCCCAATACGGCAAACCCGGCCAGCAAACTGGCAAGCGCTACCTGCCAGCCGAAAAGAGCCCAGAGAATGCCCCTGAAGCCAAATCCGATGGCGAACGAAAGAGCGTGACCCATAGGCAAATTACCGCCGCACTCCATGAAACGGTAAATCGGATCTTTTAAAAGATCTTTGCACTGTGTGTGGGGATCGAGGTGCGGCAAATACTCTTTCTCGGATAACCAGCCCGTGAACGCATACATCAGGCCGTTGCGCGGTGAATGAGGATCTTTTTCGAGGTCGGTCCAACGATGGTGGGCACGGTGAATAGTCGCCCACCAGATGGGAGAACCTTCAAAAGCGAGCAGTCCAAGAAAAACCCAGAAATACTCGACTGCTTTCGGGCATGTAAATGCGCGATGCGAAAGAAGGCGGTGATAGCCAATCGTGATACCACAAGCGTGGAGCACGTAACTGACTAGAAAAACTGTAATAAATTCCACCATTTTTGACCTCGTTCTAACTTTTCAGCGATAGAGCGCAGACTCTGGGCGACCCCTGCGTATATCCTGGCTCTTTTCATCCTGGCAGACGCATTTGTCGACCCATTTATCGGTCAGGAGAAGGTCCAAGAATTGCTCAAGCGTTTCCGGTACTTCCGAGACCTGCAACACCCTTCGCCCGTCATTATCAGGGCCCGGGTACTGGTTGAACACCAGCCGGTCTGCCTCCATGCCTCGCCTGTTGTAATAATTCAGCAAGGCCAGACCGACTTCTTTAGACACTTGAGATTTATCCTTCACTTGCCAATCGCGAAGAATAGTTCTTCCAATGCCTATCAAATAATAGGCTCTTTCCTTTTCAAATTTAGGCTCGTCTATGAAATAAGCCCAAGTTGTTTCATCCACATTGTCAAGATACGGCTCGCAACGTATCTGGAAAAGGCGCCCTGTCCCTGATGTCAGGGAGGTGGGTCCGAAGCCGGAGCTCATCAAGTGGATCTCCATAACTCGCAACAGATGAGCGTTAAAACTTATACCCTTCTTATCAGCTTGAAGCTGCAGGCGTTTTCGATACTCATCCGGGATGCGAAGGCTTATATTGGAAGTCTTTTCAGCCATTTGTAGTTGCTTGATTACAATTTGTACTCATCTAACTATAGCACCCCTGCCACAACTTTCACTCACGCCGGATGCGAAAAAAAAACATAACTAATCGAAGTATGAAAGTATATCGATAGAGTTAGCTCTCTGTCACGGGTAAATCTCACTCAGATACGTACGACACAGGTGTGATTGCGATGGCCAACAAACGAATCAAGCGCGCACTCTCTTTGATTGCGCTTGCGTCATTGCTCAACCAGGTTTGCCCCGACGCATGCCTGGCAAAAACAGCCTCTAATGCCGCTCTTTCGGCGAACACTCCGGCCACGGCCGGGCAGAGCACCAAAACAGCAAGCACCGGCAGATCTGCGCCAATCGACGTAAAACTGCTTTCCGAGCAAATTCTGGCTGCCTATGGCGGCTACGAAAAAATGAAAGAACTGGACGCGATGGCTTTCAAAAGCGTCGGCGATCTCAAACAATACTCCACAATTTCCGGCGCCTGCAACAATTTTGAGACAGAGACTATCTCCAAAGGCGAGATGTTGCGCTCCAAAATCGACCTGATGGGCCAGCCCATGGTCACCGGCTATGATGGCAAGCAATGCTGGATTCAGCAGGGCGAACATGTCTTTCCAGCTGACCAAACAACGACACAACGCATAGTTGAAGAAGTCAAACACGGCATGGTTCTTCTGATGAAGCTCGGCGAGCCGGGCGCAAAAATCGAAGCAGCCGACAGAAGAGAAGTCGACGGTCACCCTTGCAGCGGCTTGAAAATTTACGCCGATGACGGAAAACCATCGACCTTTTATGCGGACGACACCACACACTACATCCTGCGCAGCGAATATGCCGGAACCGATCTCGAACAAGGCGTGCCTGCCGTCAAAATCTGCCAGTACACCGATAATCGCCCGATTTTTGGCTCGGTAATGCCTTATCACATTACCGAATTCAGCAACGAAAAGAAGTCGGCCGAGACCGAAATCAAATCGATTGTGGAAAGCAAAGTAGACGATTCGATCTTCAGCATACCGAGCGAAAAGCCTATCGCCAGGCTAAAAGAAGGTCCGGTCACAATTCCCTTCGAGTATTTATCAAACGAGATTGTCGTGCGCGTGACCATCAATGACAGCCAAACTTTGCGCTTTCTCATCGACACAGGCGCCACGCAGAGCATCCTCGATCAAGACGTGGCCGGCACTCTAGGCAAGTTCAAACCGTCAAATATTTCCATGACCACAGGCGCCGGCAGTGTCGCTATGAATTACATGAATCTCGATAAAGTAGCGATTGGCGACGTGGTTCTATCCAATGTCCCGGTTGCCGTGACCAGCCTGGCCAGCTTCGATCACTTGATCGGCGCGCGACCGGCCGGATTGATCGGCGCCAATATCTTGAAGAGATTTTTGCTCACTTTCGACTATGAAAAAAAACAGTTGACCCTGCGAGATCCTTCTGACACACTGGATTTGACCAATGTCGAAATCGTCAAGACAAAACCTGCACTCGGTGTCTCAGGACTGGCCGTCGACGGTATCTTGGATGGTGCCATACCGGTGACTTGCCTGGTGGATACCGGGGCGGCATTCAACAACATATCCCAAGCCGTCGTTAAATCCATTTTGCCCAGTTCGCTTTTACCCATGGGCGATGTTCTGGGATTAGACGGAAGGCGCATCAAAACAAGTTCTGTGCGTTTTAAAAACATAAAGCTGGGTGAAATTTCAGTCAATAATCCGGTCTTCTCGGTAGCCTCGCAAAATGCCGCCGTTCCGGCCGGAATCTTCTCAGGTGGTACAAAACTGGCTGTACTGGGCAATCCATTCTGGAGCCGTTACAGAATGACTGTAGACTACAGAGGGCAGAGACTGCTCCTGGAGACGACACCAGAAAAGCGCAAGGCCAATGCTCTTACAGCAAGAATCGAAACGATCCAGCAAAAGCAACTGATTCACTCTGATACCGCATCCAGTATCAAAGGCTTCCTGCGTCTGGCCGAAGATGCAAAAGAAGCAGGTTTTCCCAACATAGAAGCGCTCGCCAAAGCCAGTTCGGCTGCACTGGAATGGGACTTTGCCGCAGAGAAAAACGACACCGAAGGCCAGCAAATCGCTCTAAAACGCTTCGACGATGCGATGAAGCTGGCAGAAAGCACTCGCGAAGCGAAAACACAGGCACAAGTCGCTTCCATCATGAGTATGTCCAGGTTAAAACACGCCAAATCGCAAGAAGACTTTGTGGCGTCGAGAAAAACGCTCGGCGCGGCTGCAAAACTGGGACCGACAGAGCCACTGGTGATGGTGGCAGCCGGATTGATCCTGGTGCAACTCAATCATAACGATATGGCCGAAAAGGTCTTCAATCAGGCGCTCACACTGGAGCCAACCAATTGGCCTGGACTCTGGGCAAAATACAGACTGGCAAAAACGACAGGTCAAACCGACGTGGCCAGGCTGGTTGCCGCACAATTGCGCCACTACTACCCACAAGCAATGGAAGTAAAGGCACTGATCGCGAAAACGGCACAACCAGCAGCCAAAGCTCCAGGTACAATTGCCACCCCCGCTAATTCGCTCAAGCTGGAAGTGAAAAAAACCGAGGCAAAACCTGCAGCCGCGGCACCAAAAGCGCCGGCATTGAAGAAGACCTCAGTGCCGGACTTCACTACGCATTAGCGGTCTCAGCCTGGGCAATTCTCACTACCTGAAATGGCAGGCTGCCGATCTCTCTTTCTTCCACTTCCAGCGTTACTCTGTAGGAGCCTTCGCTAGGAAAGATCAAACCCGTGAAAGCGCTCATCACTTTGTGCGTGCTTTCACCGTTGGTCAGTGGCTCGACCTGAGCAACAGGAGAAGCTGTGATCACAGCCCCTCTGGAATCCAGCACTTTGAATTGATACTTGAATTGACTGCTCGATGCGGACAATTGAGCGAAAGCATAAAGTAACGGTATGAGTGTGGGAAATGATTGAGAGCTAATGCCGTTGTGAATATTGATAAGCGAAATGGCATCCCGGCGAAGTACATCCTGCAAAACGCGCTCGCAGAGTAAAATACCGAGTAGCTGGGGAGCGTTGCTCATAGAAGTCACCTTTCATGCCAGTGAAACAGGAACGACCAGCAAAATTGGGCGCTCCACCATACAGAAAACAGATTATACCGACATAAGACAAAACGCAGTCACAACAAGAAGAAAAGGTGTCCTTGTGTTAGATCCGGAACGTATGACTTTTCTCGATTGGTTTTTGCTGGTATTTGCCATGGTTCTGGGCGTTTTTTTTGTTTGCCGCTGGCTGGATCTTTACTATCCGACCGCAGTTTTCTAAGCAGGCGCTCACATGTGCACGCGCTTATCAGGGGCGAAACAGCTGGCGCGGTTGGCCTCGCTTTGCCTTGCTTCGCGCTGTCAGGACCTCTCGCAAGTTCCATCAGCCAACGAAAACCCCAATCCCAGCAGGGTTTTAGGGGCAATCTTAACTCGCGTTTAGATCTAAAGCACAACGTTTTTTAATGCTCTTGAATTCAAGAGTAAGTATTAGCTAGGTTTTCAAAGTTTCCGATTATTCCTTATCTCTACCTGTAATATCCTCAGACCAAATCTCTGATCTAAATAGCAGCCAAGACGCGCGCCTTTTGTGAGCTTTTTAAGAGCTTATGAGGGGCGCGTTTTTTGTCGCGAATGGAACGCCTGCTCGCGTTTCATCAAACTGAAATGGAGAAATCCAGTATGAGCACAAATGAAAAGCATCTGTCGAATGCTGGTAAAGGCCCGCGCAGTTCGGACTGTGATGGTCCGTACCTGATCGGCATCACTGCGGTGATGGGAGCCGGCAAATCGACACTGGGGAAGGAGCTGGCTGCGCTCGGCGTGACTGTATTCGATACGGACCACATCGCTCACGAGCTGCTCAACTCCCCAAATCCTGCGTACGACAAGGTTCTCGCCTGCTTCGGCAGCGACCTGGTCGACGCCCCGGGCGGCCCCATCAATCGCAAGAAGTTGGCCGCTATCGTTTTCGCACACGACAAACCGGACGCCCGCAAGCAGTTGGAAGCGATTCTCCACCCGGAGATTCGCCGCGTCACGCGCGCCCGCGCCAAGGCCGCCAAAACATGGGCAGCTGCGGTACTTGTGCCTCTTCTCAACGAGTCGAATCTGACCGGTGACTACCACGAAACGTGGTGCCTGGCCATCGACCCGGAGCTGCAAATTGCACGCATCGTCGCCGACCAGACCCGCAACGGCATCACCGAAGCGGAAGCTCGTGCGCGTATTGTCGCGCAGATGCCGCAGGAGAAGAAGATCGAACTGGCAGACCGAGTGATCGACAACTCCGGCACAATCGAACAGTTGCGCGAGCAAGCGATTGCCAGCGTTCAACTGGCTCGGGAAGCCAATCGCCTGCGCAACGAAAAGTGCAAGGCCGGCTGCCCGTGCCC
>JADZFV010000014.1 GCA_020854255.1 Candidatus Melainabacteria bacterium
AGCCTCGCGCTTTTGCTCGCCTGATCGCCATGACCGCCTCATACGAAGGTTTGTATATCTGGAGTTCCCAGTCACCGTGAGCTGGTCCCTTATCTACGATGTCTATATCGGCGGAAGCTGTCGAAACGCGAGGCAAATTTCTGCCTCGAATCGCTTTTGTGCCTGAGACGCCTCTGTATGGAATCTCCGGACTGTTTGCAAATCCAAAGTAATGGCTCCCGGAGGGAAAAGATGTGGTGCCGAACTGGCGTCCGAAACCGCCTTCGAGCGACTGGAGCGCAGTGTTGGTTTGCGGTAGAACTTCGCGCGAGTACGGACTTTGATTGGCCGTGTCGCCGCCGTAATTACTTACCGTATTGAAGTCGTTGGCCATTGTGTAAGAATCCGATGATTGGTTGCCGTAATCACCGGAGTCTCCGGCGGTTTCACCGCCTGTGCCGGCAAACCCGAAACCTACAGCAGGGTTGCTCGATGTGCTAACAGTCACCGGTAGTCCGCGCCTGTTATATTGCGCTTGAAGTGCCGGAAGATATGCCTGGTTTCCACCTGTCATGCGGATCATTTGATCGAATGAAAGCTGCTGGCTGTATGCAGGAGCGCAACTGAAGGTGGCGGTGAAGAGCGCGACCAATATGGTAAGAGATTTTTGCATTTTAGAAACCTGCGTGTTCGAAACGGCAGTGTGCGAGTTGTGTGGCGACCAATATCGCGCTGAAATCTAACCGAGCTATGGCAAGAGAACGGCATCCATCAAAACGATTCGTTGAAAGCCGGGCGGAGCACATTGCGCATACGCTCACGGGCAGACGCTGCTATTAAGAATAAACTCTTGTTGCAACCGTTCCACCGGCTGTGATTTACCATGCCACGCTGAACCCGGCTCAACTGCGCGCAACCACGAGACGCAAAACCCGGAGAAATAGCCTGGTTTGCTATTTTTCAGCGCAAAGCGATTTGCCTGGAAGAGCGCATTTCAATAATGTGGAACCAATCCATCCGTGTCAGCAAAATAAGAGTCAGAACTTCACTCAATCAAGATAAGCGCTCGCTGACTACTAAAGAGCGCGATAAACCGCAGTAGCCGAGCTAGCAATTCAACCAACGATTTTGTTAAACCATGCCGGTTTTCGGCTGGCCTGATGAACTGGAAAGCCATTCTCAAAAACGGCAGTTAGCCGAAAAGGCGTGGTCAGGTTGCTGTTGTCAAAGACCAATACATGTGGGAGTTCTGCAATTGCCGCTTGCAAATTGATCAGGGTTCGAGGATAGCGCAATTTGAGCTTGTCGGAAGGTACATCATGCCCTCCCTGGCTGACGCGCATGGCTACTCTTTGCTCGGAGACTTTTGCACTATCGAGACCGATAAAGCAAAGGCTTACCGTGTAACCCTTCGATTGTGCTAGTTTCAAAAACTCAATTTTTTCTCTGGCCGGGTCGGAAAACACCGTTTCAAACACAAAGCTTTCACTTTGCTCCATAAGCGATGTGCGTACAGCGCTTGCTACTTTAGCCGCAGCGTATGCATCGATTCCAAGCTCACCTGCTATTTGGTCTGCATTGACAAAACGAAGACCGGCGTTGGAAATGTGTGCCCGATAAAACGTAGTCTTACCCGCTCCGTTTGGACCGGCGATAGCAACGAGAATCGGTCTAACATCCAGCCATGCCCAGCTCATGGACTTGGTTTTGACCGCTTTTTGAATTTTGCAACCGGGCTCTCAATAGGTTTTTTCGCTGCAGAATTTGACGCTTTCACCGGCTTGAATTCTTTGTTGACGAATCTCCCAACTGTTCGAGCGCCATTTTCTTCAATGCGAACCAGCAATCCTGAGCCGTCGGCGGCCAGCTCATAGTGTGGATATGGTTGTGTTGACAGGAATTCCGTGACACGCTGTCGTCCTTCTGCCGAGTCAACGCTTCCAAACAACTCTGACAGTGGAATTTGATCGCCGCAGCTCTTTAAGGCAAGTGCCTTTTCGGACGTCAAAAGTGGCTCAATTGCCCGACCCAATCGAGCCCAAAACTCAATTTGTCCGGCTATGGAGCGCTCCGTGCGCTCTGACACAATTCGCGCATCCAGTATCAGTTCAGTGGATAGCTTTACAGGTTGACTCATGATTTGAGGGTAGCATTTTGCTACCCTTTTGACAATACAGAAGTCTATTGCCACTTCCGGCTCACAAAAGAAGATTTAAGCTTATTGCAGATTCTCGAGATTGAATCGCTTCGATCTTTGCTCGGCAGCGGCCGAGGCTGAGTAAGAGGAGAAGACGTCATGACAGAGAAACACAACTTATTCACAATTTTAGGGCTGGCGATAATCGGGCTCGGCGCCCTGCTCCTATTTCTCAAAGCTGAAGAATGTTCGGGACTGGCTCATCAATGTCGTTCAAAAAACATCTAGTAGTCCAGCAACGACTTGCATTAGCCGGGACACAACTATTGTTAATGCCGGGTAACGAAAACAGCCTTAATTGCCGCTTTTATAGGATTGCGGACGCCCGGCGCGCCGGGCGTCTCTTTGCGATGGCATGCATGTCGTTTGCGGTCCACCCTGAAATCAGAACGTGGCACGAGGAAACTTGCATACCATCGCCAGCGGTGCGATTCTTTGAGCGAATCAGGCCACCGGATAGAATTACACCATGCCATGCGCGGCTGCTTGGTGCCGGGCAGTGCCGTCATATGCGCAAACTGGCAAATCTCTCATGCCTACGGGTTTTGTCGCGCCTTTTGTAGTTGTCTTCCAGATTTATCTTCAATAAGGTAGTGCATATACGAAGTCGCTTTTTAGCAAAATGACAACCTTCATCAAGAACAAGAAAACGAATCCGACAGATAGATCCACGACTGTGCAGGAACCTTCAGGTTTCTCGTGTTTCGATTTCTTTCGGAATTGATCTTGATTTTTTATTGCAGCACTTTTCTTGCCCTTGAGGCTTGCTGGCATGCAATTGACTGCCCGCATCGAGGAGTTGCGCAAGCGCTATGCGGCGCTTTGCGAAGGCAACAACCAACCCATTTGAGCAGGAAGGAGGTGGCAAGATGGCTAATACAAATTGCGACAATCGAGCCGCCGAGATGCTGATGAGTTTCCATCAGCCATTGTTCGAGAATGTTCTTACCAACGCAGCACGGGATGAAGAGCGCTGGAACCATAGGGTCGAAACCTTCGAAACTCTCGGGCTTCTCGACTTTACGATGGCTTCCCCTCTTAAGCCCACCTCCGGTTTAGACGAGTTCGCTGCCGATCAAAACGGCGAGCGCGTCTACGTCTTGCCGGAAAAACAGCTAAGCCGGTCTGTCATGCGCAATCGTCTGGCGCGCAAAGTCAAGGCACACCGCACACTCAATGTGGCGCGGCACCGCCTTCGACTCGATCGCGAACAGGTTGCCGACGAAAAGTACAGGCGGGATATCGCCAAGGTTCTTGCCTACAAGTGGGTGCTCAACCTTGAGCCGGGGAACATGGACATGATGCTGTTGAAATTCATGGACGTGTTTGCACTGGAACACTTGCTCGATACCTTGCGACTCAACAACATCAGCGCCAAGAACATCAGTTCTTTCCTGCTGCGCCGCTCAGTCGACGAGCTTCTCGACAAAAACGAGAAGCTTCAGACTTTTCTTGCCCGCGTCAATGAAAATATGGCTTGTTTGCAGGAGCAAGCTATCGAGGAGATCCGGCATGGAGCTGAAGTGATTCTTTCAACGTCCAGGCTCGATCTTGCCGCCATCGCATCCCAAACGCAATCCGAATTCGACACGACGATCGCGGACAATGGCAAACGAGCTGCGGAGGACGCCGTCCTCTACGCCAGAAAGGTTGCCGAGCGCGCAGC
Source organism: Candidatus Melainabacteria bacterium (assembly GCA_020854255.1). GTDB lineage: Bacteria > Cyanobacteriota > Vampirovibrionia > Obscuribacterales > Obscuribacteraceae > QKMZ01. The sequence continues at coordinate 3,843 of JADZFV010000014.1, forward strand.
AAAAGATGGCGAGGATCCCGATGAGAGCTTCAGGCGTGCTGTCGACCGGAAACTAGCCCGACGCAAGGCCGCCCGCAAGCGATTGGCTCGCATGCGGCGCCGTTATCCGGCAGGCTTTTCCCTCTGGCTTGCTTCACGCATGATGCTTGTATTGGCGCCGCTCCTGCTTGCGTTCCATATTGAAGTGGGGGGCGTCCCGCTCGTGAATTCGATCTGCCGGTTGTTGAACTGGGGCTGTTAACCCAGTCACCCTTTCCTAACTGACGGTCTCCAAAGGTGATGCTTACAGTTTGCGACCATAATTCCCGCTCGGCAATCTATCTCCAGTCTGTGATTATGTGATTGCATGATTTGGGCTAAAACCAATACTGCTCGACAGTAATGGGGCTGAAGCGTGAACGTCGATACCAGCTCGAACACCTGTGAAGGGGCTTAATATCAGCCCCTTCGCAGCAAACCTTGCGAAGCAATTACAAGCCATTCAATGATAAAGAGAAAGGAAAACCACGCTATGACACCAAATTTCAAAAAGGAAGAAGTGGCCAGGAGTGCCAGAGCCAAGGAAGATCTCTGGTTTCTCCAGAACGAAGCTGAGCTGCTCAAGGCTGCCCAGGAGAGACAAGCCAGGCAATCCAAAAGCGAGCAAGAGAAAATCAACCGTGTTGAAAAAACGAAATAAACAATTCCTTTGGCACCCTCATCGCCACGGTCGGCACAGGAAAGTCGTCAGCACCGCTTATCCAGCCAAGCAATTGGCAGGTAAGAGCTGACGGAGCTGTGTTTAACAACTTTTCATCACTATGGAATTGATCGGCACTGCCGATCGGAAAGTCTAAAATGAAACACGATGTCTATTCGAGAAAAGCCCTACAAGAGTTACTTTGTGCGAGAGCTGCTTCGAATTTGAAATATCTAGAGCAACAAGGAATGACCCCTGATCCCAGATTGATGGCGGCTGTTGAAGCCAAGCTTGCCTATCTTCAAGGACGGATGTCGGCTGAGGGGTTAAAAGAATTTTTCGAGGCGGCCGAGAAAGTGAGGTTGAAAGCTTTGGTGGTCTTGAATATTCCGGCAATGGTGGACAAGCACAAGGCAAGAATAATGTACTATGCCGCCGAAGCCGCTGTTTGTGCAGCTTCTATCGAGAATGGACCGGACGTTGACGATCCGATTATTGAAGATATGCTTGAGCGTTTTCTTTCTACTGGAAAACATTGAGTAAACGTCTATAGGTGTCCACTTAGCTTTCGAACATTGAAAGGGGAATCAAAATGTTTAACCCAAATAATGGTTGGGGGACATTAACGCTGGTTTTGACGGCGCTGCTAGGAATTGCATTGATAGAGCTGTTGTTCTGAGAATTGCAAATCATTCTTGATGTGGCAGTCGACTGATGCTGGGACCTGCGGATGCAGAAGATCTGCCAACTGTCTGCATCCGCATTCCGGCAATGGACTTTTAGACGCAGTCTCATTTACTTGAGTTGCGAATTTCATCATCCCGCACTCATAACAGTTAGGGAATCAGAGGTGCGCAGAATTAGAATAGCCTGCTGTTCGAGCACCAAATGTATAGACGGTATAGCCGCTCCTTTTGGATGCCGACAAGCAAACGTAGTCCAAATCTACGGTAATCAGTATTGCTTGTATAGAGCAAGACCAAACTACTCCCCAGGCTCCGAAAGGCTCCAGTTGAGTAGTTTGGTCGATTCTTTTCTTTGTGTATATTGTTACTGGTAGAGTATAACTACATATCGTGGCAACCGCTCCGCCATAGCGGAGAACCTTCATGAGTTCCCAGGCTTTGTTTTACCTACCGTGCCACCTGTGTTATTCCATTCATTTCATCCGACGAGTAGAGCGTAAGAACCTGACCGTTGCGAATTGAATTCCAAGACTTCGGTAAATTGGCCATGGTGATGTTTGTTCTGCCTTCAAGGTGAGCATCAGGGAAACCACTGTTGACCATTATTCGATTGCATTCACGAAATATGGAGTCATTATCGACTGCCTCACCTGTTGACCGGCTCCGGTCCACAAGCTCCGCTCTGGCGATGTCATATATGGTGGCACCTCGGCTAAATTCCATCAGTATCGGCTGCAGACCTTCCTGCTTTTCACATTCATCCGATATGTCGAGTTGCGGCAGTGGGTTTATGTCTGTCTCCGCTTGTATTGGCTCCAGATTTTCAAATTCAGGCTCCTGTCCATCAAGGCTCAGCGGTGGATATGCTTCCCTCGCTTCCCTCTCCCGCGCCACACGTTCGGCTTCCACCATTTTATAAGCGTTGTATTCATCCAAGACTGCACGGTCGGTGGTTTTGTCCTTGTATTGCTCACCAAAACCGATTTTACCACCATCGAATTTTTGACCGTCGGCAAGATCGGTAATTTTGGCGCCGACTCCGCTCA
>JADZFV010000015.1 GCA_020854255.1 Candidatus Melainabacteria bacterium
AAACATGAGCGGCAAATGGACGTTAGATTCGCGGGTTCTGTCGTAGCCTCGCTGCATCGACTCTTTGACGCAGATTCCAGACTCCTGCCGCCGCGAACATTCTCAATTCAAACGAGCGCTTAACCTATTACAGTCAGCCTCTGCGCCATTAGTAAACCACTGGCCGACGTTACACATCTGTTTTTATGCAATTACAAAATTTCGTTCACTTAAGTCAAAAACATCTACATCACTTGAAGCCTGAATTTTCAGATAGGTGGCTAGAAGAACCACATTTGGGCGTCGGCATATTGAGGAACTTCTCCGCAAGCGACTCAGCCAAGAGAGAAGAATCAGTGGTTTAAAACACGTCTGCAAACATGCACGACCTTTGCACAAAGATTCGATAAATTGACCAAACCATCACACTTTACACGAGGAATGAAGAATGGACACAATCGACAGACCAAGACCAGCCGACTCAGGAGATTCCGCATCTGAAGGAGCAAAAAATCTACTTCAGAAAGAAGCATTAGAAGGAATGATCAACGGTGATAAATCAACACGAGAAGGCACATCAGGCAGTTACAACCTGCCTGAGCTGAAGTTGGACGACAAAGAGTCGGACATGGACGGTCTTAAGGAGTGGGAGTATAACCAAAAGCCATCCGGGAAGGAGGAACAGGAAAACATCCAAAAGCCAACACCCGAACAGGGGCGCAATCCAAAATTGGAGATAAATCCGAATCCGGACAATCCAGCCTTAAGAAAGCCTTCTGATCTGCCAGCGGATACTGCGCCTAAACCAATGGACAAGTCCGTTCCATTGACACATGCGTAGAAAATAATCGCAAAAACACTAGCATACAGAGGCAAGTCCAACACGACTTGCTTTTGTAGCGTCTGCCAGTTCAGACTGTCTGATTGCCGGCTGCTGCCATCTACATTGCCCAGCCGCGTGAACGAATGCAGATGCACGCGTTCTGCACAATCGAGTGGTAACCTCTGTCTCATCAACCGACAGTCCATGATACCACCGTCATTCAATAGATAGGAAGCAAAATGTTCAATCAAAGCGAACTCAATTCAGCGGCAGCCGCAATCGCCGGAGCATACCAGTTGGTCAACTTCGCATGCACGTCTCAGGCTCCCGGAGACTGGGACAGCCATACAATTCTGGAATGCGATGCCATCCTGCTCAAGTTTCGCTGCTATCACAAGGACCGAGAGCTAAACTTATCGAGCACACCACATCCGGTGCCTGTATTCTACAATCCACACGAACAGACAATTCAGGGACTGCCTGGACTGGACATTGACTTGCTGCCAATCAGCGAACGTGAAACGCTGACACAGCAAGAAGAGGAAGAGAGGTTAATCAGGCAAATCGAAGCAGCTCTTATGTGCACGATTGCCAATCTGGAAGAAAAGGAAAAGCAAGAAGTTCATGAAACGAATGTTCGTAAGGCCGAAACTAGTGAAGCGGAAGTTTATGCTAGAAAAGATACTAAGCTGAGCGCAGCCGGCGCATGCGGCTCCAAATCAGCTAGGGCAACTGTTCGCAAGTTGAGAAACTTGCAGAGGCTAATTTCCGATGTCAGTGACGACGATGATGCCCTGACGAAACAGTTTGGTAGATTTTTTCTTACGATGTTTCTCCGTCTTTTCAACACGCTCTCGGCGCGATGTGAAATTCGGCTGGCCCCGCTCCTGGATGGCGTTGCCCACCTGAGCTATGAGTTTGGACTCAAGAAAGAATCCCTTGATCTGCATCAGCAGGCGCTGGAACTTAAACACAATTGGTTGGGGCGAAAACACGTAAGTCGCGTCTTCAATCTAGACGCGCTTGCAAGGATTTGCAGTGAGATCGGCGAATTCGAGAACGCAGAGAGTTATTACATGGAGGCTGTAACACTCCGCGAAATTTACCAACAAGACCACGCTACTTCGCGTAGGAAACTTCAATCGACTTAATTGAAACTGCTCAAAAGTATGCCCACCCACAGAGGAATTAGACGGTGTGCGACACTTCACCCCCCTTAAACTTCCTTGCGGATATATTTGAAAACCAGCCAAAAGCTATAAATCATAGTTCTTCAGATGTTTCTGCTTTAAAGACCACAAGAAAGCATCTGCCCGTTCGACTTTGATTTGTTTTCCACCCTGTGAGTGGAGGTTTCGACTTCTGCTATTTTGTTGCAACTAGTTTGAGCTACCATCGATAGCGAATTGCTGTTCAGATCCCTAAAAACAGATTCGAAGGATGGCTCGATGCGTCACAGCACAGACTGGCTAGCAGGCTTCAGGTCCGTTCTAAAGTTCCATGCTCGTGATGCTCAGGTGCATCAGGAAAGCATTGAAACGCGCTATTTGATCGAGCTGGCTGACTTGCGCCAGAGAGAAAGAGCGCTGATTGAACGAGCTGTCGATGTGGTTTGCACAATTGACTCCACGGGCGCATTTGTATTCGTCAGCCCATCATGCAAAAACGCATGGGGTTATGACGTGCAGGAGATTCAAGGTCAATCATCGCAGGTGGTAGTTGGGGATAAAGGTTTCAAAAACATCCTCCGTTATGCTCAAGAGGCAGACCAGAGCATAGAGAAGGTCACCTTCGAAACAACCATTCGCTGCAAAGACGGCACAATCAAGCATGCCGCCTGGCGAGGGCAATGGTCTATATCAGAGAAAACACTTTTTTGCATCGTCCACGACATGACGGAGCAAAAGCAAGTCGAGACGGCGCTGCGTGCCAGTGAAAAACAGTTGAAGGCTATTCTCGAAACACTTCCGGCCGGCGTCCTGATCATGGACGATTGCGGCAAGGTAGAGTTCGCCAACGCTTCATCGCGCCAGTTGTTAATGATGGAAGAAACCGCGATCAAGGGCCAATCGACTGAAAGTCTTTTCATCACCGTTTTTCCACTTTATCAGTCTCGCCTGAGCGATAAAGATCGACTTTTGCGACGAAACGGCGGTGCTCCCGTTCCTGTAGAGGTCCATACAGACAGCCTAGAATTAGGTGGGCAAAACAAACAGATTCTCCTTTTCGTCGACAAAAGTTCTTACTACGACCTGGAGCGCACCAAGCAGGATTTTTTCGCGATGGTAGCGCATGACTTTCGGGCGCCTCTTACTTCACTGCGAAATCTCGTTGTTTTGATTGAGGAAGGTGTTCTTGAAAAAGAGTCGGAAGAAGGCACAAAAATATCTGAGCAAGTCAGTCTTGAATGCGCGCAGCTCTTGCGCCTGGTTCAAGACATGGTCGACATCGGCAAATTGGGAACAAATACATTTGCTCTGGATTGCGAGCAAAAGCCGATCTCACCCATCGTTCAGTGCGCCGTCGAAGGAATAAAATTTGTCGCCGAGAAAAAGAGCGTGAAGATCTCGCTGCCCGAAACAGCAGCATCTTGCTGCGTAGACGACTTGAGGCTAAATCAAGTTCTCACCAATCTTCTAACCAATGCGATCAAACACTCTCAGCCCAATTCACACGTGCAGGTCGAAATATCTGAAGCTTCCGATGAATGCGTGCGTTTTGCTGTGAATGACTCGGGTCCAGGAATTCCAGCCGACAAAGTCGAGCGAGTCTTCGAAGCATACCAGCAATTGCCTGGAGCAAACGGCAAGCCAACTGCAGGGACCGGTCTTGGTCTTGCAATTTGCAAAAAGATTGTCCATCATCACGGCGGAGAAATTGGAGTCGAATCGACGCCAGGTGAGGGCAGCTCTTTCTGGTTCACGATTCCAAAACAACCAGCTCAAAACAGGTGCGCCAATTGATCGACTGCACAAAAAAAGAAAACAGCTCGACTGCACAGAACTCAGGCGATCTCAGAGGCTTCGTCAACCTCGTGATTGGCGAAAGATACATAACCCAGAGCCCGATCGGCGAAGGTGGATGGAGCGTCGTCTACAAGGCATTCGACCGTGTTCTGCACCGCGATGTTGCGATAAAACTGCTTCACCGCCCACTGGCAGCGAACACAGAAAATCTTGCACGCTTTGAAAGAGAAGCAAGAACTGCCAGTACGCTCAATCATCCAAACATCGGCGGCATTTATGACTACGGCGTCTTACCTACCGGACAGCCTTACATGGTGATGGAGCTGTTGCGCGGATCAACGCTTGCCGAGCTCATCGAGAAGAAAGCAATCACTTCCGAAGGCGAGGTTCTGGGCATAATCCGCCAGGTAGCTGCCGCGCTAGCTCATGCACATCAAAAGGGCATTCTTCATCGCGACGTAAAGCCAAGCAACATCCTCATCTTATCCGCTTCTCCGAACATCTCAATCGGTACACGGCAGGTGAAACTGTTGGATTTCGGGCTGGCAAAATGCATTGAGAACGACAAGGTCTCTACGTTGACAGACTCAGGTGTGCTGGTTGGAACGCCCAGCTACATGAGCCCGGAGCAGTGCCGTCGCGCACGAGTTGACCACCGCACAGACATTTATTCGCTGGGATGCACCATGTATGAGCTGCTGTCGGGGGTCAAACCATTTCAAGGCGGTGCCGCCGATTGCATGCACGCGCATCTTCTGGAAGAACCGCTTTCCATGCGCAAGCATACCAGCCAAATCCAGATAACACATTCCATCGAAAGAATTGTGCGGCAAGCGATGGCAAAGAATCCGGAAAGCCGATTCAAAAGCATGGAAGAAATGCTGAAAGCGATTTCAATGCCCGACCGGAAAGGAGCGCAATATATGCTGCCTCAATGGGGGGAAATCGCATCTGGTCTCAGAACTTCGCTAAAGCTCTCGCTCAGACTAGCCTGCGGTCTTTGTCTGATTACATCTGCGTATTATGCCGCGCCTCACCTGCTTGACCTGGTCGGCGTAAAGACGGTAGAAATCGATGCGGCGGCTCTGGATAAGCGCGCGCTCGATGAAGTCGTGAAGGAAATGGCAATCACCGGGAAGCTGTAACCCCGAAATCTCTTCTTGCAAAAACGGCGGCGACAAGAAGATCTAATAGTCGGAAACATCCGAAGTGCTGGACTACTCAGGGTTGTTATGCCTTCGTTACAGGCTATATAGTAATCTGTGTCTTACCTTGCAAATTGAGTTACCAGAGCTGATACAGGCAGCTCTGTCGGTCCAAAGCGATTCCCCCTTTTTACCATTATTACAACAGTGGCCCCACCCGAGCCCGCTGAAAATCGGTCGATCCTTGGCACACACCAATAAAGAATCGGTAGTTGAACAAACCGAAGAGTTGTCCATTCAGGAGCAACCGCTTCAGGACTTCGACTTGCATGGCAGTTCGGACGAGCCAACATCAGCATGCGACCTGACCCTCAGGGATTTTTCGGAAGAACAAAACTGGAGCAGCGACCTGGCGCTTCTATCGTCAGCGGGCGGGCTCGACGAATGGAAGAGCTTTGCAGCGACGCGAGAGCTCTCGCTTAATGCTACGACAGAAAAGCTGCCCAAATTAACGCTTCTGAACTTCAGCCCGGAAGGCGACAAGGGCATTGAAAGGTCAGCAACTCAACCAATCGCCAGGGCAAACGAGCCAGAGCTGGACGGCGGCTCGGTTACACCGGGCATGCCTGCCAGAATCACAGAACCGCTACCGGAGTCACCACCAGGCATAAGCATTAATCTGCCAAGAAAAGACTCGCCAGGATTCACGCTCAATGATCCGAAGGATTCTCTAAATCTTGTGGACCCGGTCGCCGGCAAGGAGCGCTCGCCCGACCCGACTACAGAACCAAACATTCCAGACACGGTTCCGGATCAGCCTCCCAGGATCACGAATCCGTTCAGGCCTAATCCACCAGCCATAATCCGCATCATCAACAATCCTGGTGAAAGGTCAAGCCATGGAACCGGCGCAGGCGGCGTTATGGGTCCCAGGTATGCCGGCCCAGGCAAGACTGATGCCAACCAAGCGACAAACAATGTCGCCGCTGCACTTGCAAAACATCTCGAGGAGATGAAACTAGCGACCGCCCGACTCGCTCATGATGAGAAAAACGCGTCCAAACTGGCTGGGAAAGAGGCAGCAGTCGCAGCTGAAAATTTTCGCAAGCTCTTAACTCGTGCCGCTCAGAACGGCGCTCGCCTTTCTGGAAGAAAGGAAGGAACGTTGCAGTCGAAGCTGATTGAAAATGCACTTTTGAAGCGACCTGACGGCATTCAGTCGAAGAAAGAAGAGCCTTTGCTCACGAAGAGAGACGAAGTAGATGCTCCGAAGGAAGAAGATGGTGCTTTGCCAAAGAAGAGCGAAACCATTCTTGCGATGGAGACTGAATTCGCTCCGCTGAAAAAATTGCAGGGTGTCATTCCTCGAAGCGGCAAAACTCTTGTCACGATGGCAACCGAAGACGCTCCGATGAAGAAAGTACAAGGTACTCTCTTTGGAAGCGGTGAAAGCGCCTTACCGGCTAGCGGGGAAAACCTCTTGCGCGCTGGCGGCGATTGTACTTTGCCGGCTGCCTGCGAACGCATCTTGCCGACTGCTGGACAATTCGCAAGAACCATAGGAGCTAAGATTATTCTGCCTGCAACCGGTGAGAGTGAACTATCGAAACGGAAAGAAGTTTCGCTTCACCTGCGCGACAGGAGAGAGGCGCCCTTGTCGTCCTCGAATCCCCTCCTGCATGCAAAAGTAGCAGAAGCTGAAACAGCCGCGCTTGACGCAGCCTCATCACTGAGCTCAGTAGAGACACAAATGAAACTTCGACAATTCGCAGCTGCCGGTGAGCCACAAGGCAGTGAGATCGTCGCTCAAGTCGAAAAAGCGCGGGCAGAGGCAGCGCAAGTCATAGCACAAGCTCAAATTGAACGAACACCATATGCGGTCGCCGCAAATTTGCCGCTGAACACATCACGTATGCATCGCGCCAAATTAGTCGAGCCGACCGCTGAAACAAAGCCACATCAAAAACTGGCAAGCGCAGAAGTTGCAAGTGCAATTGAACCGAACGGCATTCATCAAACTCAACGGCAAGAAGCAATTGGCAAACTGAAGATCAACGCAGATTTAAAATCATTTGTCGTTGCCCAAGATGATGTTTCGGCAAAACCAAAGCAGTTCGCCGCGGTAGCTGCCGCATCGGAAAGCACGCGAGTAAGCAACGCATTGAGACCTGACCTTGTGACTGGTGCAAACATGCAATACAACAGACTGGTTGCGTGGTCAGGTTTTCGCTCGGATAGAGAAGTTCAAGGTCCGGCTCTATCTAATCGAGCAATCAAATGTTTGGTTGTCAGCTTGCCACAAGTTGCTGCTTTGGAGACTGTTGCGCAAGGCGGACATCTCACACATTTACCGCAACTACAAATCTACAAACAATTCTCATTTGCGCGCACTTTGGGAACCACAACTGAGCTGACCGCAACACCGGGTTCAATAGCAGGCACAGGAGCAGTAAGACCAAAATCGACAACCTTCGTTGCTATCCCAGGAACACAAATTCGTGGTTCATTCGTCCATGCAAAAGACTCAATCACATCTAGTGCCGCAAAGCAAACTAGTGCGATTACCTCCAAAGAACAATCTAACACTCTTGCTGCCGTCAAGAAAGCGAATGTGATTGCAGCCGTAACAAGATCGAATGAAACGACTGTATATAAAGACTCCCCGTCACCGATAACAGCTAAACCTACAGTAACTCTTGCTCAAGCGGAAACTTCGATGCTGGCAGCAACGGTCACGCCAGTTGTGGCAAAATCAACAAGAGAAACTTCGATCATTCGAACCAGCGACAAACCAACAATCGCAAGAGCTGCAGTTGAACTCACCATTGTGGCTGGCCCAGAACTTGTGAGCGATGAACCTAATATTGGCAAAGAGAAGACAGCGGATAGCAAGTTCAATGGATTAGCTGACAAACATACAACAGAGGGAGAAACAGAGCCGGTCACCGGCGAATCAGCAGAAGTAGACAAATTTAGCAAGCTTGCAGTTGACTACAAGCTGAGTGTTACTTATTTGCACATCGGCAATAAGCTCCTGATTCTCCAACGACGTTTAGAGCCGAAGCATACCGCTGAGGACGCGCCATCCGCTCCTTGCCAACTCGCTGCTTCAGGCGGTACAGCAGCTCTTCTGATCAGCATGAAGCGCCGTCGACAAAGAAAGAAGATTGGTTCACAAAGTCGAGATAGTTCGATTGATGAACTACCCAGCGAGGAAGAGCCAGCAAAACCATCTATTGCCGACTATCTTCTCAATCCAAACAGCGCGCCGATTGCTGCACCGCTCTCACGTTTCAGCTATATGATTCAACCAGGCGATTCACTTTCCGGCATCGCAATGTCAATCTGGCAGGATGCAGACATTGCCTGGTTGATTGCTGAGATCAACAAGCTCACACCGGAATGGCAGGGACAGGAATGCAAGGTAACTGTATCAGAGCGGCAGGTCATCGCTCTTCCTGTGGCAGACGAAGTCGTCGAATTCTATCGCTCTGGACGATACTCACAACACAAGAACTATAGACTCACAACGATTGTCGAAAGCGGTGCAATAGAGACAGAGCTGTTAT
>JADZFV010000016.1 GCA_020854255.1 Candidatus Melainabacteria bacterium
CGCTCGCCCAGGTGGACACAGTTGCCGTGACCGTCGGCGAGCACCTGAATTTCAATGTGGCGAATCGGCTTCAAATACTTTTCGATATAAACTCCGCCGTCTCCGAAGGCAGCAGAAGCCTCGCTTCGGGCCGAGGAAATCGCCGCAGAGAGTTGCCCTTGATCTTGAGCGACGCGCATACCGCGTCCGCCACCTCCGGCAGTTGCTTTGATGATTACCGGATAACCGATTTCGCGAGCCAGTTTGAAAGCCTCGGCGTCATTAGTGATCAGGCCCTGGCTGCCGGGAATCACAGGCACATTGGCAGCGCGCATGGTCTCGCGTGCTGACGCTTTGTCACCCATAGAGTTGATAGCAGTAATGGACGGGCCGATGAACTTGATTCGATGGTCAGCGCAAATTTGCGCGAAGTTGGCGTTTTCCGAAAGAAAACCGTATCCGGGGTGAATGGCATCGGCACCGGTTACGACCGCTGTCGAAATCAAAGCGGGAATATGCAAATAACTGCGATTGGATGGCGGAGGCCCGATGCAGAACGCCTCATCGGCAAGCTTGACGTGCAGAGACTCGGCATCAGCTTGCGAATAGACTGCAACCGTGCGGACGTTCATCTCTCTGCAAGCCCTGATGACTCTCAGGGCGATCTCGCCGCGATTTGCAATTAGAACCTTTTCGATCAATTCTTTGCTCGCTTCAATCCGTCTAGCTGAACCTTGGTTTACCCATTAGCCTTTGAATTTCTTCGCTTAGCCTTTGGGATCAACGAGAAAAAGTGTTTGCCCGTATTCTACGGTGGTGCCGTTGTCTACACATACTTTCACAATTTTGCCTGACACCTCGGCAGGCATGTCATTCATCAATTTCATCGCTTCGATGATGCAGACTGTTTGACCGACGGAGATACGATCGCCGACATCGACAAACGGTGCCGCTGTCGGTGACCCGGCTCGATAGAAGGTTCCGACCATAGGCGACGTGACTGCAACAAATCCGTTGCCGCCGCTGACCGGTTCTTCCAATTTAGGCGGTGGTGCCGGTGCGACTTCCTTAGGTTCGAAGGATATTTGTTTTTGAAGAGAATGTGTCGCTGCTGCGTTTGCAGGCGTCTCAGCAATGATGGACGCCGGCGCGATCTGAACAGCGTTCTTTTTGATGGTTATTTTCTGATCGCCGAATTCCAGCGTCAGCTCCGTAATGTCGGTTTGACTGACAACGGAAAGCAATTCACGAATTTGATTGAGGTCTATCTTCATTTCAAGTGTCCAAACTAGTGCTTCGATGAATACTCAGTTCTAGACACGAGTCAAATACTTGCGGTTTCTGGTATCAACTTTGACTTTGTCGCCGACCTTAATGTGAAAGGGCACTTGAATGGTTGCGCCGGTTTCCAATGTAGCCGGTTTGCCACCGCCTGAGCTGGTGTCGCCACGTTCATCGGGCACGGTTTCGGTAATTTCGAGCTCGACGGTGTTCGGTAGATCGACGCCGATGACCCGGTTGTTGTACCGAAGCACGATGATGCCTTCGCAACCTTCTTTCAAAAATTCCGACCCTGGCCCAATCGTTTTCTCATCCAATTCGATTTGTTCATAACTTACTGTGTCCATCAAGGCGAAATTGTCGCCAGCCTTGTAGACAAAGTTCATTTCAGCCTTCTCGACCACTGCCTGCACAAGTTTTTCACCCGCTCTAAATGTATTTTCGAGCGTGTTCTGGGTCTCGAGATTTCTCATTTTCGTGCGCACAAACGCAGAACCTTTTCCTGGTTTGACGTGCATGGCTTCAACAATCTGCCAAACGCCGTTATTCCATTCAACAGTTACACCTGGTCGAAAATCATTGCTGGAGATCATGTGCCGGTCCTGTAAATCTGAGTTGCCCAAAACGAAGTCAAGACAAATTGATCGCTTGACGCCAACCAAAAATTCTAACATCAGTCGGCTTGCCTGCCTCCTGTGGATACGTAGGGTTTGTGTCTTTGCGTCACAGAATCCCTCTTTGCAGGTGGACGATGAACTTAAAGGCTGGATATAATCAAGGTTTCCGAACTATTTCGGACGATCACACCGCTTATTATGGAGCGCAAATGTCCACCCCCAGCACACAGAAAGCAACGACCATGGCTGAAACCCCGAATACCGGCGCCTACAATCCTAAAGAGATCGAGGCCAAGTGGACAAAAGAGTGGTTTGACCGAGAAGTTTTCGATCTTGACATCCTGCCCGATCGTCCGGTCTTCTCCTGTGCCCTGCCGCCACCTAACATAACCGGCAATTTGCACATGGGCCACGCCTTAAACGGCACTTTGCAAGATGTGCTCATCCGCCTGAAGAGGATGCAGGGCTACAACGTGCTCTGGCAGCCAGGTACCGACCATGCCGGTATTTCGACCCAGATGGTTGTCGAGCGCAAACTCAAACAGGAAGGGATAAAACGCCGCGATCTGGGGCGCCAAAAGTTCGTCGAGAAAGTCTGGCAATGGCGCAAGCAGTACGGCGACACCATCATGCAGCAATACAGGCGCCTGGGCGTCAGCTTCAGCTGGGATCGCATCGCCTTCACGATGGACGAAAGCTACGTAAAGGCGATTTACCGCGCCTTCTGTACCCTATACAAGGAAGGTCACATCTACCGTGGCAACCGCATTTGCAACTGGTGCCCGCGCTGCCTTACCAGTCTCTCGGACCTGGAAGTCGAGCACGAAGATGTAAAAGGTCATCTTTATCTAATTAAATATCCGCTAACAGATGGGTCCGGAGGTCTTACCGTAGCCACGACCAGACCAGAAACACTGCTTGGCGACGTAGCCGTTGCCGTGCATCCGGCCGACGATCGCTATAAGGAATTCGTAGGCAAGAGTGTAAGACTGCCGCTCACCGATCGCAGAATCCCGGTAATAGCCGACAACTATGTGGAACGAGATTTCGGTACTGGCTGCCTAAAAATTACACCAGCTCATGATGCCAACGACTGGGAAGTCGGTCAACGTCACAATCTTTCATCGCCTGTCGTCATTGACAGCGAAGGCAAGCTCTGTTCCAACCAATACGTGCCCGATCGCTTTCACGGAAAGGATCGCTTCGCCGTCCGCAAAGAAGCGGTCGCGGAGTTGGAAGAACTCGGCTTGATGGTCGAAATCAAAGACTACGAGCATGGCGTCGGGCACTGCGAGCGGTGCCACACCGTAATCGAACCGTACCTGTCCGATCAATGGTACCTTTCGATGAAAGAGCTGGCAGAACCGGCCATCAAAGTAGTCGAAGAAGAGCGCATCCAGTTCGTTCCTGAGCGTTATTCCGCAACATACTTGGATTGGATGAAAAACCTTCGCGACTGGTGCATCAGCCGCCAATTGTGGTGGGGTCATAGAATTCCAGTTTGGACTTGCGAAAACAGACACGTCGACGCGTACGAAACTGCGCCGGAAAAGTGCAGCAAGTGCGAATCGAAATTATTGACGCAGGACGAAGACGTGCTTGACACGTGGTTTTCCTCAGCATTGTGGCCGTTCGCCACACTGGGCTGGCCTGAGGAAACCCGTGAATTCAAAGTATTTTATCCGACCACGATTTTGTCCACCGCCCGCGAGATTATCAATCTCTGGGTAGCTCGCATGATTTTCATGAGCATACACTTCGTAAAGACCATTCCGTTTAAAGAAGTGTTGATCCACCCGGTCATCCAAACACCGGATGGCAAACGCATGTCCAAATCAAAGGGCAACGCTGTCGATCCGCTGGACATGATCGATAAATACGGTGCCGATGCCAACCGCTTCTGGTTTGCGTCAGTCGGTATCAAGGGCGACCAGGATGTTCGCTTCAAAGAAGACAAACTGGATGAGTACAAACGCTTCGCCAACAAATTGTGGAATGCCGGTAAATTCGTGCTTTCCCAATTGGATGGCTATACGCCCAAAGCAATCGATCCGGCGGAATTGACGCTCGCCGACAAGTGGATATTGCACCGCTTCAACACGATGCTGAAAAATGTCGGTCACGCCTACAACGAATACGACTTCCATACTGCTACAAGCGAAATCTACGATTTCACCTGGGATTATTACTGCGATTGGTATATCGAAATCGCCAAGATCCAGCTCGCCAAGCCTGACTTAAAAGAACAGACACAGCGTGTCTTGCACAACATTTTCGAAGGCCTGATGCGCGCTATGCACCCGACTGCACCGTTCATCACCGATGAATTGTGGAGCAGAACACCTAAGTCCGAATTATTCGACAATTACGACTCAATCATGTTCGCACCATATCCGCGCGATGACGAGCGTTTCTTCAACGAACAGTCTGACACTGAAATGGGATTGATCATGAAGGTGATTCGTTCCATCAGAAACATCAGACAAACATTCAATGTGCCTGCATCACTGGACATCGAAGTGATCGTGCAAGCTGAAAGTGCTAACGAGAAAAATCTTCTCGAATCCAACAGCGACTACATCACCCGCCTGGCGAAAGCAAAAAGGGTTGATTTTGCAACAACCACTCTGCCACCACGTTCTGCGTGGGATACGGTCGGCACAATTAGGGTAGCCATACCGCTCGGCGCTGCCATCGATGTTGATAAAACTCGCGAGAAGTTGAATCAACAACTGGCCGCCACGCAGAAAGAGTTCGCCAAACAATCGCAGATTGTCGCCAATCCCGACTTTGCTGCTAAGGCACCACCTGAGAAGGTCAAGATCATCACGGACCAACTTGCTGAGCTGACTCACAAAGAAAAAAGCATCAAAGAACAGCTGAAGATGCTGGACTAACAAGTGGCGCATTACATGCTCCTACCTTGATCGTGGTGCATTGCATGCGCCCGTCTTCCGAAAGGGCGACGCTAGGCGTCGCCCTCGTCTCAACTAGAGACTAAAGAGTCGGCGCCAACCCGTTCAAGATATCGAGCAAAGGCAATTGATACTTCGCAATCATTTTCTTTGCCTGATCAATCGGATAGAAATCTGCTATTTCCGCATCATCAGCTGGCCTTGGCTTACCAGTGCTGTGTCCCACGAAGCAATACAGCCGCTCATATGGTTCTCGATCAACATAACCAATTTCATCAAGTTGCGCCGGCGCCTTGATGGATGTCTCTTCTTCCAATTCTCTGATCGCAGTCTTGCGCCGAGACTCGCGTTTTTCAATTCCACCTTTAGGAATGCTCCAACTGTTCCCGTTATAGACGAGAAGAACATGCAAGTCTTTGCGCTTTCGGCAAAAGAGCAGCACTCCGGAAGTCAATCGCACTTAATGGTTTCCTCATCGATCACGGCAGGCAATGATAAGTGTTATTTGACGCAACGTCTATGCGCGGTTTCTAAAACAATTTCAATTGCCCGGAATCTTCCGGCAGGCTGTTCTTCTTCGCACTTCCGCGTGCTCTAGCCACCGAGGGAGGTTTCTCCAGTGCCTGTTCGATGGTTACTTCTTCTATCAAACGCACCGATTCGGTTCTCGGTGAATTGACCATGGAAGAAACAGGATGAGCTTTCATTTCTGCATTATCGTACGGCTTCAATACGCTGAGCAATCGTTCGTTGTTTACCTCAAGCGGATTCAACCAGAAATCCTCGTCCTCACGCCTGACAATGGCGGGCATACGGTCGTGTATATCAGCCATGAAGTTGTTGGCCGGAACCGTGATAATCGAACAGGTCGTCAATTCACCGCCTTCTTTCGACGACCATGATTCGTAAATGCCGGCCAGACCAAAAGTTGCATTGTCTTTAAGAGTAATGAACATCGGTATCTTGCCGTTTTCTGTCTTCTTCCACTCGTAAAAACCATCACACGGAATCAAGCACCTGCGCCGTGTAAATGCGGCCTTAAATGAAGGCTTTTCCGTGATTGTTTCAACGCGGGTATTGAAAAACGGCTTGAATGTGGTGATATCCTTTACCCAAAACGGCACCAGTCCCCATTTGACCGGCTCCAGGTGTCGCTGGATTTCCCCACGTTCAGCTTTTTCGGCAACCGCTGCCACCATTTGAGTTGGTGCGATATTAAAACGCTGTTCGAGATCGAATTCGACCTGCATGGTCCTGAATCGATCGACGATTTCGTTGGATGAGTGATATAGGGTATAGCGACCGCACATACGCTTGATTTTAACCGAAACCTTCTCAACGCACCCATCTCTCAAAGGGGCGCAATGGTCAGCGTGATGATAGAAATAAAAGTTGACAGGTGGTCTAAAGGTTCATAGCATCAAGCATTTGAGAGAAGTTTTGGCAACCTTACCGCGTGCTTAAGCGATTTGAAAAACCAGCGTGTGCGATCGTGCTTACCTTAATGGTCAGCTTGTGTTTTTCAATGCTGCCCGCTTGTGCTCAGACAGTGGCACCGGAAGATCCAACCCAAATTGCGCCTTCCGAGACTTCTCCGGCGCTTACTCTTGACACCCTCTCAATGGAAGCACAAGATACCGCCAGAAGGCTGGGATTGTGGGGGTCGCTCGTAGAATTCGATTCAGTGCGCAAACAAAAATCCCTTGGTCAGCAGGTCGGCACCAACTTTATCGAAAGTCGGCAAAATCTGATGGAATCAGTGATGATCGTCTCTCAAGACGTGAGGACGTTCGTTCATTTCCTGGAAGAAGAAATTGCCAAAGCAGATTCAATCAACGCCATGATTGCCGCGCGACGAGACCGCGCGCTAAAACTCAATACTTACGGTGACCTCATTAGTGGCGGCATCTCCGGCATGGTCAGCGGAGGATTGGCTCTAGCCGACATCAATCACCTCAGCTATGACACTATCGACGCCGTAGAAGGCTTTGTCCAGTCCGGATTGGCAGTACTGTCATTGAAAGAACAGCGCGGTGAAAAGCGCATAGAAAAGGGAATCCCCAATATCCTGGCTCGCCTCTTTCAACCGGAAAAAGGACCTTCATCGGCATATCCACAATGTGTCTGGACCTTTTTGAACTCGCCGGCTACTCAAACATCCGGTGCACAGACGCGCCGTGATAGATTGGTTAATGCATGGTCTAAGTCGGGCTTTTGCATCTCGCACCAGCACAAGTATCACCGCAGAAACCCT
This sequence comes from Candidatus Melainabacteria bacterium, assembly GCA_020854255.1. Classification (GTDB taxonomy): domain Bacteria; phylum Cyanobacteriota; class Vampirovibrionia; order Obscuribacterales; family Obscuribacteraceae; genus QKMZ01. The sequence continues at coordinate 7,047 of JADZFV010000016.1, forward strand.
GTGAATGAGCGTCAAGCTCGAATTACAAACGATTCAACGGCTAATTACCGAATCACAGCAGAACTGGTTGAAGACCGAATTGCCATGTTGCATCAATTGCGCTCCACCGTGACGCGCCTCGACGTGATCATGCTGGAAATACTACTTTACATGCGCAGCAGTTCGCAGGCATCGTCAGCCCCATCCTCCTGACCGAAATTTCTTGCCGGGCAATTATGGAAGTTAAACCGTTAACGGTTTAACTTCCATAATTAAGTAAGGTCGCCACACGAATGCTGGAAAGATTAGCTGAGTCTAATCTTGAATTGCGCACCAATGTTTGAACTTTCTTCTTCCGTTTTACGTATTAAAGGATAAGCGGGTGAACTCACCGCCCAAGAGCAATTGCCTCGCGTCCTCCAGTCGCAGAATTCCGCGCTCGACGGAAAGCGAGGCTTCTGCTTGAATCGCAAAGAAATTCCCGAACGTCATTGAAATTGTCCACGGCAGCTGCCACCATTTGCGCCACCACTGACTTTCGCCGCAACCACAGAACAGCACAGCTTAAAGCGCCGGCACTGAATTTAAAGGCGAACAAGGGATTGTCGCTGAGCATATACACGAATTACCTAACCTTCGTGACTGCCGCAAGACGATTCAACGTGTCTCTACTGATTTTGCCGCACGTTAGAAATTGACAGCGTGGTGGGACCGCAAACCAGATTAAATGGCGTGCCAACAGCTGGCGCGACACAAACCCCGCTGGAGTGCGCGAAAGCCGCATTTGCTTGACTCTCGGTGTCCGGACAGCTAGCATTAAAGAGTTCGAGGAAATTACCCGCATATCCGCCCTTAGCTCAGCTGGATAGAGTGCTTGGCTTCGAACCAAGAGGTCGTAGGTTCGAGTCCTACAGGGCGGGATATTTCAACGTCATGTCGTATAAGGTTTTCGAGATCATTGGCGTTTGCTTATTGGGGTAGGGAAAGCACATCTTTGTCCCCTATTTAGCTCCTTAGAATTGGACCCTAATCAAACAAAATCAATGAAAAATCGGGGACAAAGCGAAAAAACACCAAAGGGTCGGTGGCTGTTTTGGCTTGATTTCGGCGATAAACATCTTTAAGCCTGTGCCACCAGGTATAGTGCCAGCGAATGAAAATCGCATTTGATTCATTCAAAGATAAAAAACTGGCTACAGTTAGGACAGTGTTGTAGCGGGGTGTCGAAATGAATTGCAAAATTTGCAATCAAATATTGGAACCATTTTATGAGCCATGTCCACAGTGCAGACAGCGTGGCGGCTATCTCTTAGTTGAAGATATCGTATTGAAAGTCAAGCCTTTTACGGTGGATTGCAGATAGATTTGACGAGTATTGGTAATAGGCAACGATTCAATCCACCGTGACCCATAAACATCGTGATATCTCGCAACTCAACAGCCGGCTCTGGTTTTAACACTATAATTTCGAGATGCATTTTGAGAACGCAGACAGGCGTGCCTACGGATATGCAGTGTGTCTGTGCCGGGAGTCTCACAACTGAACGCTTTTGATACTCATCCTGATCGGAGATACGACTTGCACCGGTTCATAGCACACACGAATATCAAGGTCGAGCATAATAACTCCATTTTGGCTTTTGAGCGGCCGCCAACTTCCAACTGGCCTAATGGCTGGGATCGCTACCTGACCGTAGAGGGAAAGCCTGCTTTCCACATCGGAAACATCTGTGGTACCTGCGCTTTTTTATTCGAACGCTTAGAAGGCGCGAATCAGAAGATCTCAGCTCGCCAGATTTCAGAGCAACTGCAGGCAGGACTGATTGATATTCCCGGAGAATTGCTTGACGCGGTCACAGAACTCGTTCCCCAAGGCGAATATGTAGCAAGCCTTCTGGAAGTTCATCCACACAAGATTGTCTTAGGTGCTACTGATGATTATTTCGCCAGTGAGCAGATAGACCTCTTTGGAGGACTTCCGCACTATCCGAAGATTGAATACTATCGCTCTCTTACAACGTTACTCGGTGATGATAGAGCTCTGTTCGAGTTTCTTGTTCCCATGTACCCAGATACGTGGCTGCAGAAGGAGCAGGTCCAACTCTATAGGCAATCAATTTCGTCTGGACGGCGCCCAACCGCACTCGCAATCTCAATTCTTGACATAAAGCAACCGGCAGATTGGGACGAGGGAACCAAAGTTACTGAGCACTGGTGCCTGGCCCATTATTTGATGGACGGACACCATAAGGTGTTTGCAGCAGCACAAGAAGGCAGCCCGATGACGTTATTGTCGCTGCTATGTCTTGGCGAGTGCATTGCGAGCAAGGAAGACATCGATAAGGCTCTAGAGGCGTTAGCCTGTGAACCAACCAGGTGATGACGTGCAATGATTCCGGCTGTCAAGCATTGCGTGGGTCATTTCGTCCAGGATCGTTGTCGACTACCAGTAGTGAGTTTATTAGATGCCACCACAAGAAGTGGCAGCTGAAGTTGTCACTTCTTGTGGTGGTCTACTTAAAGGGCACTGTTGCGAATAATGTTTGAAAGCAAAGAAATCCATCAAGAGTTGCCGCTCAGGCAGCAACTCCGAAGATCTCATTGACAAATTCCATCTGACATACGATATCGCCCTTTGCGACGCCAACCACTTTCCCCATTCGAATCATGTTCATTATCCCGATACCGCATATGGTGCGGTTGGCTGTGCTGAGCTCCGAGCGATCGCCTGAAAACTCTCTGTGCTGCCGACAGATCTCTTCTGGTTGACAGTAGGAAGTCGATGTTTTCTCCATTAGAGTCAATCGCTCGAAACAGATACATCCACTTGCCTTTGACTTTGATGTAGGCTTCGTCATCTCTCCATGAGTCGTTTGTCGGCTTCAGGTAGCCACGACATCGCTTCTCTATCTCCGGTAAGTACGCCTGCACCCAGCGATAGATCGTCGTATGATCTAATGATAGACCCCGCTCCAGCATCATCTCCTCAAGCTGGCGATAACTGAGCGGATACCGCAAGTACCAGCAGACGCACAATAGAATAATCTGAGCCTGGAAGTGTCGCCACTTGAATGGCTACGGCTTGTTCATGATTAGATTTCTCAAGACCGGAGCTAGATCGCTCGTGGAACTCCTATTGTCTCATCAAGAATTTTTTGCAACACAACCGCCTAACAGGAGTGTAAGATAAACGCAGTATGCACTAATCTGGAATGCCACTACCGGCGAAGCTTATTTCTACCGGCGCAACACAACCCACAAAAGAGCTTGCCGGCAACGCTGATATGGTCGCCTCTGCCATTATGGAGGAGGCCGATCGATTTCCTGACCCTTTAAGCGCAGCTGCAAAAGTCGGTCAAATCGTTGCCAGCGGCTGGATGATATCAAGCTCGACAGGCACTGGTTCTACATGCCAGATGTTCTGGCAATACTCTTTGATGGCTCGATCAGAGGAAAAAATCCCCATGCGAGCCACGTTCAGTATCGACATGCGCGTCCATTCTTTTGGCTCGTGCCAGAGATTGCTGACCTTTTCCTGGCACTCTATGTAGAGCGGGTAGTCGGCAAGGACCATAAAATGATCATGGTCAAGCAGTGAGTTAAGAAGGGGATGGAACAGAGAATTGTTGGACGGGCTGAGACGGCCCGAGCCAATCAGGTTCATTGCTTCATGCAATTCTCGATTTTGCTCATAGATTGCACGAGGATTGTATCCTTCTGACTTCAGGCGAGCCACCTCTTCTACTGTCAGACCGAAAGTAAAGAAATTCTCGGCTCCTACGGCATTTCTGATTTCAATATTGGCGCCATCAAGAGTGCCAATTGTGAGAGCACCATTCATGGAGAACTTCATATTTCCGGTTCCAGATGCTTCCATGCCTGCCGTCGAGATTTGTTCGGAAAGGTCAGCAGCTGGATAGATCAAGTGAGCGTTTTTCACGTTGAAATCGGGGAAGAAAATCACGCGAATGAATTTGTTGACTTCGGGGTCGTGATTGACCAGTTCGGCCACAGAGTTAATCAGTTTGATAATCAACTTGGCCATAAAGTATCCCGGAGCAGCTTTGCCGCCGAAAATGAAAGTGCGCGGCCTGACTGCCCGTGAATCTCCCTGCTTGATGCGGTTGTATAGAGTAAGCACGTGGAGGATATTTAAAATCTGGCGTTTGTACTCGTGGATACGCTTGGTTTGCACGTCAAACAGCGACCAGCAATCCAGGTCTTGATCTGTGAGGGCTTTGATTTTTTCGGCTAACAGCCTCTTGCGAGCGAGCTTGACCATTACCCACTTGCCACAAAAACTGGTGTCGTCAGCCAGTGCTTCTAATTTTTTCAGTTCTTCCAGGTTTTTGGGCCAAGTATCACCAATAGTGTCGGTTATCAGATGAGCCAACTCCGGATTGGAGAGCAACATGAATCGGCGGGGCGTCACACCATTGGTGACATTGGTGAATTTATCCGGCGATAGACGATAGAAATCGCTGAGCACAGTGGTTTTGAGCAGGTCGCTGTGCAGTTCAGCAACGCCATTGATGGCGTGACTGCCCACACAGGCCAGATTTGCCATTCGCACTTTCTTTTCACCACTTTCTTCAAATAGCGACAATCTCGACAGAAGAGCATCATCGCCTGGATAATGCGCGCGCACGTCGCTGAGAAAACGCTGGTTGATTTCATAAATTATCTCCAGGTGCCTGGGCAGAAGGCGCTGGAAGAGTGACAGGCTATAAGTCTCAAGAGCCTCTGGCAAGAGTGTGTGGTTGGTGTACGACATTGTTCGCGTGGTGACAAACCAGGCCTTTTCCCATTCCATGCCATGCACATCGACCAGAAGCCGCATCAGCTCAGCGACTGCCAGTGCCGGATGAGTGTCATTGAGCTGAACGGCGTATTTTTCATGAAAGCGATCCAGGGTCTTCTCTCGTTGCAGGTAGATGCGAATCAAATCTTGAAGCGAACAGGAAACAAGAAAGTATTGCTGTTCCAGGCGCAATTCTTTGCCTACGGCAGGTTCATCATTTGGATAGAGAACCTTTGTAATGTTTTCAGAGAAGACCTTTTGATCGACGGCTCGATAGTAGTCGCCCACGTTGAAAGCTTGAAAATCGAATGATTCAGCAGCTTCCGCCTTCCACAACCTGAGCACGTTGGCGGTGTTGACTCCATAACCAAGCACAGGTATATCGTAGGCGATGCCCGTGACGACTCGCTCCGGGTTCCACTGCACACGATTATGCCCCTGATTGTCGATCACCCGGGTGGTATGCCCTCCCAGAAACACGTCAAAGGCGGCGTCAGTATGCGCTATTTCCCAGGGGTTGCCGTACTTGAGCCATTTGTCAGTCGTCTCGATTTGCCAGCCATCGCGAATCGCCTGGCTAAAGATGCCGAACTCATATCTAATGCCGTATCCGATGGCAGGAATCTGCAACGTGGACAACGAATCCATATAACAGGCCGCCAACCTGCCCAGTCCACCGTTGCCAAGACCGGGCTCCGGCTCTTGCTCCAGAAGGTCATCCAGGCTTAAACCGAGCTCCATCAGTGTAGATTGTGTATCCTGGTAAATCCCGAGATTAATAAGGTTGTTTCCTAGCTGAGGGCCGATAAGAAACTCCGCCGAAAGGTAGACGACTGTCCGGCTTCCTTTTTCGAAGTATGTTCTGGCAGTGCTCGTCCAGCGGCGCATCAGTCGATCGCGGACAACGCGGGCAAGGGACATGTAATAGTCATTTACTGTCGCCACTGCGGCAAACTTGCCCTGGTCGGAGCGTAAATTCTCAAGGAGGTGCCGCCTGACGGCTTCGTTAGTGCTGGGCGCTTGCATCTCAATGGTATCTGCGCCTCTTCTGCGTTTTGGGCTACCTTCCACGTTTCCTCCTATCGCTTATAAAAAGCGTTCGAGTTTGGTTGTGCCTGCGTGCATGCACCCTGTCTGCCTGGCTGCCAGTTATAATCTGGTATTCTGACGCCCGGCATAAGTGCGAGCCTCGGCCTTGCGGCTGATTGAAAGCGAAAACCAATCACTCAACCGAAAGAACGAAACATGCATTTGTGCAAGCGTCTAAACTAACGAAGTTGGCAGAGTGTTCACATGCCAAGTCTGACGTTAGTTTGCCCAGTACACCCGGGTAAAAGCAGTTTCCGCACTCCAGGGAGATTTGAAATGATAGTTTCTGAAGATCGAAAATGTGACAGCGATTCGATAAGCGCATTTGGAGTCGCTCGCTGCACTCTTGCCGGTAATCCATTGAGTGCAAAAGAGTTGAAGAACATGCACGCATACTGGCGGGCCTGTTGTTATTTGGCTGCTGGGATGATTTACCTTCAAGATAACCCGCTTCTAAAAAAACCTTTGCAGGTCGAACATATTAAGAACCGTTTACTGGGACACTGGGGAGCCAGTCCCGGACTTAGTTTTACTTATGTGCATTTGAATAGATTGATCAAGAAGTACGATCTCGACATGATATTCATGGCCGGGCCCGGGCATGGTGCACCAGGGGTCCTCGCTCCTGTATATCTTGAGGGCACTTATTCGGAGATTTATACAGATAAGAGTGAAGACGAAGAAGGCATGCTTGCTTTTTTCAAGCAGTTTTCATTTCCTGGTGGCATCGGTAGTCACTGCACACCTGAAACTCCCGGCTCAATTCATGAAGGCGGTGAACTCGGCTACAGTGTGTCGCACGCATTCGGCTCAGTGCTTGATAATCCGGACCTGATCACAGCTGTGGTCGTCGGCGACGGCGAGGCAGAGACCGGTCCACTGGCTACATCCTGGCACTCCAACAAATTTATCAATCCGGAGCGAGACGGTGCAGTTCTGCCGATTCTTCACTTAAATGGTTACAAGATCAATAACCCGACAATTCTTGCCCGAATCGATCATGATGAGATTGAAAATCTGTTCCGCGGCTATGGCTATGTGCCGTACTTCGTAGAAGGAAGTGATTACGACAGTATGCACCAGGCTATGGCGGCCACTCTGGAGCACTGCGTTAAGGAAATTCGCGCCATTCAAAAAGAGGCCAGAACTTCCTCCGGTCCCTTCAAGAGACCTCGCTGGCCAATGATCGTTTTGCGCAGTCCAAAAGGATGGAGTGGTCCTAAGGAAGCCGGCGGGCACAAAATTGAGGGCAGCTGGCGTTCCCACCAGGTGCCTCTGTCTGCTGTCAAAAGTAATCAGCAGCAAATGGAGGTGCTCGAATCATGGATGAGAAGCTATAAGCCGGAGGAGCTCTTTGACGAAAACGGAAAATTGATTTCTGAGTTGAAGGATCTGGCCCCTGTTGGCACACGCCGCATGAGCGCAAATCCTCACGCCAACGGCGGTCTCATCCACAAGGCATTGCGTATGCCTGATTTCCGGGATTACGCCGTCGATGTTTCAAAAAGCGGACATACCGAGGCTGAAAACACCAGATCAACAGGGGCTTTTCTTCGCGACATCATGAAGACTAATCCCTCGAGTTTCAGACTGTTTGGACCGGACGAGACGACATCCAATAAGCTCGATGATGTTTATGCTGTCAGCAAAAAATTATGGCTCGCCAATTATTTGCCGGAAGATGCCGATGGCGGTGAACTTGCCACCGATGGCAGAGTCATGGAGATGCTTAGCGAACATACTCTGGAAGGTTGGCTCGAGGGATATTTGCTTACAGGCCGGCACGGATTCTTTGCGACTTATGAGGCTTTTGTGCATGTCATCGACTCCATGTTCAACCAGCACGCTAAATGGCTGGACATTTGCAATGATTTGGGCTGGCGAGCCAGTATTGCTTCCTTGAATCTGCTCATAACATCGACTGTGTGGCGGCAAGATCACAATGGTTTTACTCACCAGGATCCTGGCTTCCTTGATCTCGTGGTCAATAAAGGACAAGAAGTCGTTCGTATCTACTTGCCGCCCGATGCCAACTCGCTTTTGTCCTGTGTTGATCACTGCTTGCGCAGCGTCGATTACATCAACGTAATTGTTTGTGATAAGCAGCGTCACTTGCAGTACATGGATATGGATTACGCCATCAAGCACTGTACGAAAGGAATGGGTATCTGGGAGTGGGCAAGCAATGACTATGGGGTCGAGCCTGATGTCGTACTGGCGGCCGCAGGTGATATTGCTACGCAAGAAGCGCTGGCGGCTAACGCGCTTTTGCGCCAGGAGTTTCCTGATCTGAAAGTCCGCTTTGTCAACGTGGTTGATTTGATGATGCTTCAGCCGGAAAGCGAACATCCCCACGGCTCGACAGACAAAGAATTTGACAGCCTGTTTACACTGGACAAACCAATCATCTTCAATTTTCATGGATACCCCTGGTTGATCCACCGGCTTGCATACAGGCGCACCAATCACAAAAACATGCACGTACGTGGCTATAAGGAGAAAGGAAACATCAATACACCGCTTGAGCTTGCCATCAACAATCAAACTGATCGATTTAGCCTGGCTATGGACGTAATCGACAGAGTCGAAAAGTTGCGGGTAGCTGGTGCTCATGCCAAGTCGAAGTTCCGAAACATGCAAATCGATTGCCGTAACTATGCGCACGAACATGGCGTCGATCGGCCTGAATTTACGGATTGGAAGTGGCCGTACTGATATCTCTAATGGTGGCAGCTGGAGATAACGTTCCAGCTGCCACCGAGAGTGGTGCCAGAGAATTTTTACTGTGTTAAGTCGGAGGTGATGTAACCTCTTTAAATCAAGGCGCAAGACTTTTTGGGAGTTACATGACTCAGGGTCAGCGCTCTCTTAGAACCCACCTTTTGCAAACGAACAAGTGAATGAGACACAAGGATTATCCGGGGAAAAGTAATCCGCTGGGAGCCACCCTCAACGCAGATGGTGTCAATTTCGCAATTTATTCTAAGCGCGCCGAGTACCTGGAGCTCCTTCTGTTTGAATCAGAAGACAGCCCGGCACCGTTTACCACCTACAAACTTACGCCGGAACGAAACAAGACGTCCAATTACTGGCATATATTCCTGGAAGGCTTAAAGGCCGACCAGGTTTACGCATGGCGAGCGCACGGCGACTATGATCCCTCAAATGGATTGCGTTTTGATTCCAATAAAGTGCTTCTGGATCCATACGGCAGAGGCATTTCCGGTTGGAATCGGTACTCTCGCCAGTCTGCAATAATCGAGGGTGACAACTGCGCAACCAGCCTGAGATCTGTGGTGATCGACTGCGACTCATATGATTGGCAACAGGTTAAGAGCCCATCCATTCCCTATTCATCGACCGTAATTTATGAGTTGCATGTGGGCGGATTTACCAGGAATACAAACTCCGGTGTGAGCTCTGAAAAGCAGGGGACATACGCAGGCCTTATCGAGAAGATACCGTACCTGAAGGACCTTGGTGTCACGACAATTGAGTTGATGCCCGTCCAGTCATTCGATAAGGACGACGCGCCGGAAAGATTGACGAATTACTGGGGATACAGCCCGGTCGGTTTTTTTGCGCCCCACATGGAATACAGCTCTCAAAAAACAGCCGCCGGTGCTGTAAATGAATTTCGGGATCTGGTGAAGGCATGTCACATTAATGGAATGGAAGTGATACTGGATGTGGTGTTCAATCACACTACAGAAAACGATGAGACTGGACCGACTCTATCCTTTAGAGGGCTCGACAACTTAACTTACTATACTCTTGATGAAAATGACTATTCATACAAAAACTTCAGCGGCTGTGGCAACTCGCTAAGAGCCGAGCACCCGATAGTAGGCAGGCTCATTCTGGACGCGCTGCGCTTCTGGGTGGCGGACATGCACGTAGACGGTTTTCGCTTCGATCTGGCTTCAGTTCTCTCAAGAGACATATTCGGCAAACCTACGGATCGCCCACCCCTTCTATGGGCGATAGAATCAGATCCGGTGCTTGCTTCTGCCAAGCTTATTGCAGAAGCATGGGATCCGGCTGGCTTATACCAGGTCGGATGGTTTGTCACCAGAGGAAACAGGTTTGCAGAATGGAATGGTCCTTTTCGTGATGATGTTAGAAAATTCGTAAGAGGAGACAACGATTCGGTCATCAGTCTGGCAAACAGAATCACGGGCTCAAGCGACATATACTCTCATAGTGAAAGAGATCCTAACCGCAGTGTTCAGTTCGTGACCTGTCATGACGGTTTTACGCTCAATGATCTGGTCAGCTACAATCAGAAACATAATGAAGCAAATCAAGAAAACAACAGAGATGGAGCTAACGATAATTACAGCTGGAATTGTGGTTGTGAAGGCGTTACCGATGATAAGGAAATTGAAAAGCTTAGAGTCAGACAGATCAAGAACATGCTTTCAATTCTCTTGCTGTCTCAGGGCACTCCGATGCTGTCTATGGGAGATGAGGTGAGGCGAACATTAGGCGGCAACAACAATTCATATTGCCAGAATAATGAGACCAGCTGGTTCGATTGGAGCCTGGTATCAAAAAACAGTTCCCTTTTCAATTTCACCAAAAGCCTGATCAAATTAAGGCGTAGATTGAGTTTTTACGACCTGGAGTATGTCCTGGAGGAAAGCAACAACTCACAAGCGGCCCATGCCGGAATTGCCCCCGCCCCTATTGAGAGGGCGACAGTGAGATGGCACGGCATAACGCCGGAACAGCCGGATTTTAGCGCCGATTCGCATAGCCTGGCGTTCGAAATGAAAGATCCACATTCCGGAGAGCACGTCTATTGCGCCTTCAACTCTTACTGGCAGCCTTTGACTTTCATACTGCCAAAGCCGACATGCGGGGAACTCTGGCATAAAATCATCGACACATCTGACTGTCGCGGTGATGACATAGTCGATTGGCAGGCATTGCCAGCGGTACCAGGAGAAAATATAAAGGTAGATTCGAGATCGACCATTCTTCTGATCAACACAAGCGCTCTTTCGGCTTCTCAAAAGACAGCTCGAGTGAGCCGAGCCATGCCCTACAAAAGGGGTATCACCTGGACCGAGATGAAGAA
>JADZFV010000017.1 GCA_020854255.1 Candidatus Melainabacteria bacterium
GCTTTTTTCTGGGAACTGCGCAATTCGGCGCAGTTCCAGGCCTTTGCGCTCTCTCAGTTCTCCCTGGAGAACAATGACCCGAGGAGGTCCACATGCCCTCATACGATCTGGGCGGGCGCTTTGAGCGTCTCGCTGCCATCGGGCGTCCTCTGGTGATTGCTCACCGAGGAGCCTCCGGCACACATCCGGAAAATACCCTGCCTGCCTTTCTCAGGGCAATCGAATTGGGTTCGGACATCATCGAGCTCGATTTGAGAATGACCAAGGACGGGCACGTAGTCGTCATTCACGATAGCTCAGTCGATCGCATCTCCAACGGGCAGGGACTGGTTGCAGAACTGACTCTGGCGCAGATAAAGGCGCTGGATGCCGGTTTTGCATTCACCCTCGACGGTGGCAAAACTTTCCCATTCAGAGGACAGGGCATTACTGTGCCCACGCTCGAGGAAGTGCTTACGGCACTGCCTGAGCAGCTTCTGATGCTGGAAGTGAAGGTCGGCAGCCATCGGATGATTCGACAGGTGATCGCCTCGCTCAGACGCCTCAAGGCTATAGAGCGGGTCACAATCGAGTTGTTCTCCATCAAAACCAGGATGGGACAAATGATGCGCCGCCTGGAGCCGAATCTCACCACCGGACACACGCGCGCCGAACTGGTGCGTTTTGTCGCCTTGGCCAAGCTTGGCTTTGGCAGGCGATTCCGGCGTCGCGGTTTTGCCATTGAGATGCCCCCGCGTCGCAATCGCCTGGCTGTTTCGAGCAAGCGCACGCTAAGAGCCGCCGCCCGCCATGGAATTCCAATGTTTGTCTGGACGGTGAACAACGAAAAGGACATGCGACTCTTCCTTGATTGGGGCGCTGCCGGTCTTTTCACCGACCATCCTGATGCTCTCAGAGCGCTGGTCGACACCGGTAACTGGGACAAGCGGAAGGGCTGAAGACTGCTTCGACCTCGGTTCGAAGTTGGTTTTCAGCTCCTTTCGGTTTGGAACAATTTATACTATCTTCTATCGTATTATCAAAATTTCGTGCCGGACCGCTTGCCGGTCTGCCATTGCCCACGGTATCAACTTCAGTTTGCAGATGAGTTCAATAATGCAATCGTTGAGGTGGGTTATTATTGTGCTTATGCTTGCTTACAGGTATGGTTTTTGAAAAATCTCTCGTCACGGTTGCTGATTTTTTTCATTGCCGGCTGCGGCATCTGTCCGGAGCAGACAGCAGTGGCGGCACCAGCGCACGTCAAAGGGTGGTTGTTGACGCAAAGACACTCTGCCAACGGAATCCAGCAGATTTACGTATTCCCTGAACGGCTCCGCGTTGAGAACAAGGATCTCGGACATACCTTGATTGCCGACGCTAAGACAGGCAAGGTCTGGGTTTTCAATGACACGCGCAAAATCTCGTGTTGCGTCAACTGGGACCGCTTTGAGCACAGCTTCTCACAAATGATGAGCGTGGGCGGCGAAAACATTTCCAAGCTCAAATGGTCGAGGACAAAAGACTCAAAGAGAACAGCCGTAGCCGGCTTGCCGACTAATTGCTACAAAGCATACGACGAAAAACTTTATTTCAAAAGAGGCAACGGCAGCTTCATAGCAGGCAGCGGACACATGATTGATGTCGAGTACACACTGTATGTTGCAAGCAAAATCAAAACTTCGCCCAGACTCGTAAAGGTCTTTTCCGAGATGCAGACTGCGCCGACGCTGGACGGCTTGCCGCTCAAACAAACTTCCTATTTCAGGCAGCACAATAAGTTGAGGAGATTTCTGGATACGCTGGCCGCCAAAGAAATTAGCGACGACAAAAAATTCTGGGCTGTACCCAAATACAAAGTAGTGCCCACAATAGCCGATGTCGCCAACATCACAGACAGGAGCTTCCTGGAAGATGTAATGGGCAAGTAGGGGCGGCGCCACACAGATTGTGTGAAAAGTCCCAATTAACACCTAGCGGAGCGGCAAGGGCGCTCTTATCGCTCTAAGTACTAAAAAGAGCATAAGACTTTTACTTGAATACACACCTTAGTGATACGCTGCCAGAACTTGCATAAATAAATACCTCCATGCCGTTGCCTGGCTTGACCAGCATTCTTGATCCTCACTCGTTGGCCCAATGGGCCTTGAATGCGCTCGTCCTCATTTGCCTGGCTTGCTGGGGCATCTGGGGCATTTTCGACAAGAAAGCGCTCTCTTTTGCCTCCAATCGCGACGTCCTTTTCTTGATGCTGGTGTGCCAATTGCCGCAAATTCCACTTTGCCTGTTGATATTGAACAGCTTCCATCCAGGTTGGCAAGTGAGTGGACCCCTCATCTACTATTGTGCAATCGGAGCTGTCCTTTACGTCACAAGCATGATCAGCTACGTAACCGCCATGTCGCGGGCCGAAGCGGGATTTGTGCTGGGCTTCACTGCTGGCTATCCGCTTGTAGCCCAGCTTTTAGCCGTGTTTATCCTGGGTGAAAAACTCGTACCAGGGCTGATGATCGGCGGCACGCTCATTGCAGCAGGTGTTTTCTCGGTTGGTTTGACAGGCGAAAAACACAAAAAATCCGACGCGAAGGCGCTGATAGACGAAAGACAACGCGTACTTGCGAACTTACAGCGCGCCAGTTCTGACGAACCTTTTCCATTCCCTTCACCAGCATCGCAATGCAGTTCTGTTGCCGTTTTGGAACGTCCCGTTCAAAACAGCCTGGAAGTGCAATCCATAAAAGCCCCGGCAATACCGGCTGAGAGTGTTTTCTCCCGCATGATTGTCCCTATCTGCGTCGTTCTTGCCACTCTCACCTGGGGCATCAAAGGACTATTCGACAAAATAGCCGTCGGCATGGCGCCACCACTGGTGGTGTATTTTGTGGAACTGGTTTTGAACCTGACTACACTGATTCCTTTCTGTCTATACTTCCTGATTGCAAAAAAACGCCCGCAACTCCAGGCGCGAAATGCCTGGCTTTTCACGGGACTTTCCACAATTACACTGGCCATCGGCGGCTGGTCCTACCTGGCCGCTCTAGGCATGGCCAGCGCCTCTTACGTGATTACAATCACCGGCTGCTACCCGCTGCTCATGTACGGCTTCACGATTTTATTCCTCAAAGAGCGCTTCAACGCCACTCGTTTGTTCGGCATCGCTCTGATCGTCGTAGGCGGACTGTGCGTGCAGCTGACGCAGCACTAGAAAAATTGTCAAGACGGTCTGGCGCTTTCCCTCGCTTTTGCAAAGTTTATGTGGCGAGCCGCTTTTCCATGCCTGCCTTCTTGAAATACCCGGGTAATGGCAGCCACCACCTGGTAATTTCTGCGTGTCACAGCTATGCCAACCTGACAACACGCACCCCTGAAGGCATATATGCAGCTGCAGACTGCTCCTTTTGTCCTGGCACGAGGAAACCGTCTTTCAACCAGTCACAAGCCAAGGGCAACAATTTGATCTCCCCCTGGTTACCTGAAGTTCACCACTTGTTCTAAAACTCAGCAATTGGCTATGACAATATCTGTCTTTTTTTCTTCTTCAATAAGCCTTTAGAAGCATCGAGCTAAGCCACCACTGAAAGAATTGTCCTTCTGTCTTTACGCTGTAAAGGTGGTGGGGTGGATGCTCGACGGCTTCCAGCGGCTGTTTGTGAAGAAGCATAACCGTGGAGAGCCACTATGTCACAAAAAATCTTATCGTCTGAATCTGCTTGCCAACATCTTATCGAGCAAAGGCCCCCGCCTGAGGATCCCGACAAGGACACCAGGCGCAAGCGAGCACTCACTCTGGCGACGACAGCGTTTGCTGTTTCGTTTGCATTGTGGGGGCTTTTAGCCGGGCTTATGCCGATTATCAAAAGCGAGCTGGCGTTAAGCTCGTTTGAAGCCAGTCTCCTGGCTTCGGTACCGGTTATCCTGGGAGCGTTGGGCCGCATCCCCATGGGCTTTCTGGCCGATCGATACGGGCCCAGGCGCGTCTTTGTCTGGCTCCTGTTCGCGACCATCGTGCCTGTAGTAGGCATCGGATTTGCCAAAAACTACACGCTATATCTCTTGTGCGCCGCGTTTCTGGGAATTGCCGGCACCTCATTTGCGGTAGGCGTCACCTATGTCTCTCGCTTTTATCCCGCTCACGCTCAGGGAACAGCCCTAGGCGTATTTGGCGCCGGCAACATCGGCCAGTCCCTGGCCGTTTTTGGAGCGCCGGCGCTTGCCTTCTACGTCGGCTTGAGCTGGACGGTCTGGTTGATGGCGCTTCTGGCTTTTGCTTTTGCGCTTCTTTTTCGCGCTTTAAGCGAAGAGCCAGCCTGGGATAGGCCGCCTGTAAAACTGTCGGCAACACTGAAGAACTTCTTCGGCCACACTGCCGGCTGGGTGTTGAGCACATTCTATTTCTCCACCTTCGGCGGATTTGTCGCGCTGGCCATCTACATGCCGCTTTTGCTCAAGGACATGTTCGGCATGACACCGCTTGATGCCGGATTTAGAACGGCCATGTTCATTGTGGTGGCTACCGCTGCCAGGCCCCTGGGCGGCTACCTTTCCGACCGCATCGGCGCTGTGAAAGTGCTTGGCTTTGTTTTTGCCGCCCTGATCCCGTGCGCCTTCTTCATGACTCTGGGCGATCTGGGATATTTCTCGATTGGAGCACTTCTGGCAGCAGCTTTGATGGGGGTGGGTAACGGCGCCGTTTTCAAACTAGTGCCGTCACTTTTTCCCGAATCAGTTGGCGCAGCCACCGGAATGGTCGGCGCTGCAGGCGGCATGGGGGGCTTCTTCCCGCCGCTTTTGCTCGGGTACAGCATGGACGTCTTCGCAAGCTATGCCCCGGCTTTCTACGCCATGGCTTGCTTCTCGCTTTTCTGTCTGCTGCTTCTCAGGCTCACCGTCGCGCGCAAGTGACACGGCTTTGCCGAGCCCGGCTCCATTAGCTAAGTATCAACCTCCCTCAACTCCAGTGAAATCCGGAGACGGTGCGGCAGCGTCTTGCCTTTGCACCGCCTCTGGTATCACCCTCAATCGAGAGCATAAAGTTATGAAAACGCTTCTCAAAAAGCTGAAATTCTTCCGGCGGAAGAACAAATCTTTCTCAGACAATCACGGTATAACAGTCAGTCAGAACCGCGACTGGGAGGACAGTTACAGGCAGCGCTGGCAGCATGACAAGGTGGTTCGCTCCACCCATGGTGTCAACTGCACAGGCTCCTGCAGCTGGAAGATCTATGTCAAAAACGGTCTGGTCACCTGGGAAACCCAGGCCACAGATTATCCGCGCAACCGCCCGGACATGCCCGATCACGAGCCGCGCGGCTGCGCACGCGGCGCCAGCTATTCCTGGTATCTCTACAGCGCCGCGCGCCTGAAGCATCCCCTGGTAAGAGGGCGGTTGATCAGGTTGTGGCGCGAGGCGCGCAGAACGCTTGCCCCCGTGGAAGCGTGGGCGTCCATTGTGGAAGATGCCGCCAAAACCAGCCACTATAAGGCCGGCCGCGGGCAGGGCGGATTTGTGCGTGTGGATTGGCAGGAAGCCAATGAAATCATCGCCGCCGCCAATATCTACACAGCCAAGAAGCACGGGCCGGACCGCATCATTGGCTTCTCGCCTATTCCTGCCATGTCGATGGTTTCGTATGCGGCAGGCTCGCGCTACCTCTCTCTCATCGGCGGAGTTTTGATGAGCTTCTACGACTGGTATTGCGACCTGCCGCCGGCATCGCCGCAAACCTGGGGCGAGCAGACGGACGTGCCTGAATCCTCGGACTGGTACAACTCCAGCTACCTGATGCTCTGGGGATCCAACGTGCCGCTCACCCGCACGCCGGACGCTCACTTCGCCACCGAAGCCCGCTACCGCGGCGCCAAAGTTGTTGCTGTTTCGCCTGATTATGCTGAGTCCACAAAGCTGGCCGACATCTGGCTGCACCCCCGGCAGGGAACGGATGCCGCTATGGCGCTGGCCATGGGGCACGTCATTCTCAAGGAGTGCTACGTCGAGCGCCAGAGTGAATACTTCACAAAGTACGCGCGCGAGAACACGGATATGCCCTATCTCGTCATGCTCGACAAACATGGCGAAACCTACACGGCCGGTCGTTTTCTACGGGCGTCCGATTGCATAGACGATCTCAATCAGGCAAACAATGCAGACTGGAAGACAGTCGCCTTCGACGAAACAACAGGCGACCTGGTGGTTCCCAATGGCTCGGTCGGATTCCGGTGGGGCGAAAACGGGCAGTGGAATCTTGCTCAGAGAACAGCAGGCAGCCAGCCTGTTTCGCTCAGGCTTTCGGTCATGGACGGCCGCGACACAGAGCTGCCTGTCGCCTTCCCATACTTCGGCGCCCACGGCAAAGAAGCTCTGGCGCGACTGGTGCCGGTCAAACAGTTGACACTCAAAGACGGCACGGAAGTTGCCGTTGCTACGGTCTTCGACTTGCTGGCTGCAAACTACGGCATCGACCGCTCCTTAGGCGGAGCCAATGTGGCGAACGGTCTGGACGACGAGAACGCCCCTTACACTCCTGCCTGGCAGGAAGGCATTACCGGTGTTCCCAGAAAGCACGTCATCAAAGTGGCTAGGCAGTTCGCGGACAACGCCGAGAAGACCTGCGGACGCTCGATGGTCATTCTGGGCGCCGGGCTCAACCACTGGTACCACATGGACATGACTTATCGCGCCATCATGCAGATGCTGATCATGAGCGGTTGCATCGGCCAATCCGGCGGCGGTTGGGGTCATTATGTCGGGCAGGAAAAGGTGAGGCCGCAGTCGGGCTTTACGCCCATCGCCTTCGCGCTTGACTGGAGCCGCCCGCCCCGACAGATGAACAGCACTTCGTTCTTCTACAGCCATACCGGTCAATGGCGTTATGAGACCTTGAAAGTGAGCGATTTGCTCTCACCGCTTGCCGATAAAAGCGAATTCAAGGGCGCCATGATCGACTTCAACGTGCGCGCCGAGCGCATGGGCTGGCTGCCGTCCGCGCCTCAGCTTCAAGCCAATCCGCTGGAGGTAGCAGGACTGGCGGAAAAAGAAGGGCTGAGCGCCGCCCAGTACATTGCCCGTCATCTCAAAGATGGTTCGCTCAAGCTGGCTTGCCAGGATCCCGACAATCCGAAAAACTTCCCGCGCAACATGTTCATCTGGCGCTCCAACCTTCTGGGCGCGTCGGGCAAGGGGCACGAGTACTTCCTGAAGTATTTGATTGGAGCCAAAAACGGCGTGCAGGGCAGAGATCTCGGCGAGCGCGGGGAAGAGAAGCCTCGTGAGGTGATCTGGCGCGACAGCCCCGCTGAAGGAAGACTCGACCTTCTGGTCACTCTCGACTTCCGCATGTCCACCACCTGCCTCTACTCGGATATCGTGCTGCCGACGGCTACCTGGTATGAGAAAAACGACCTCAATACCTCCGACATGCACCCTTTTATCCACCCGCTTTCCAAAGCAGTCGATCCCGCCTGGGAGGCTAAAAGCGACTGGGAGATCTACAAGGGCATCGCCCGCGAATTCTCACGCCTTTCGCCCGGTCATCTAGGCCTGGAGAAAGACGTGGTCCTGGTGCCCATCCTGCACGACAGCAAAGACGAGCTGGCGCAGCCATTGTCCGTTAAGGACTGGGGCAAGGGCGAATGCGAGCCGGTGCCGGGCAAGACAATGGCCAATATCGCCGTCGTCGAGCGCGACTACCCTCAGACCTACAAGAAATTCACCGCCATCGGACCGCTCTTGAAGCGGCTCGGCAACGGCGGCAAAGGCCTTGTCTGGAACACCGCGCCTGAAGTCGAGCTTATCGGGCAGATAAACGGACTTGTCACGGACTCAGGCGTAAGCGAGGGGATGCCTCTTATGGAAACCGACATCCAGGCTGCCGAAGCCATACTCACTTTTGCCCCGGAGACAAACGGGCAGGTAGCGGCCAGGGCGTGGCGGTCTCTCAATGGGTTTACCGGCCTCGATCACCTACACCTTGCCGAAGGCAGGGAAGAAGATCGCATCCGCTTTCGCGACTTGCAGGCGCAGCCTCGCAAGATTATCTCGTCTCCGATCTGGAGCGGACTGGAATCTGACAAAGTCAGTTACAACGCCGGTTATACAAACGTACACGAGAGGATACCCTGGCGCACGCTGACCGGCAGACAGCAGCTCTACCAGGATCATCAGTGGATGCGCGCATTCGGCGAGGGTCTTTGCGTGTACAAACCACCGGTCGATACCAATTCAGTATCCGATCTTTTCGAGCGTAAGCCCAACGGCAACACTGAGCTGGTGCTCAATTTCATCACCCCGCACCAGAAATGGGGGATTCACAGCACTTACTCGGACAACCTCCTCATGCTCACGCTCTCACGAGGAGGTCCTGTGGTTTGGCTTTCCGAAAAGGACGCTGCTTCAGCCTCCATCAAGGATAACGACTGGGTGGAAGTCTTCAACGTCAATGGAGCTCTGTCCGCCCGAGCCATCGTAAGCCAGCGCATTCCCGAAGGAATGGCGATGATGTATCACGCGCAGGAAAAGAATGTCAATGTGCCGGGCTCGGAAACGACCGGCACCAGAGGCATACACAACTCCGTCTCGCGCATCGTCATGAAGCCCACCCACATGATAGGCGGCTACGCGCAGCTGAGCTGGGGCTTCAATTACTACGGCACTGTAGGCTCGAACCGCGACGAATTTGTCATCGTCCGCAAGATGAGCCGGGTCGATTGGCTGGACGGTGAAAGCCGTCACGCTTAAAAAGAGGAAACCAACATGAAAGTACGTGCACAAATAGCAATGGTGCTCAACCTGGACAAGTGCATCGGTTGCCACACCTGCTCGGTGACTTGCAAGAGGGTGTGGACATCACGCAAAGGCGTCGAGTACGCCTGGTTCAACAATGTCGAGACGAAACCCGGCACAGGCTTTCCCAGAGACTGGGAAAACCAGAAACGCTGGAAAGGCGGCTGGGTACGGGATGCCAAAGGCAATCTCACTCCGGCAATGGGAGGAAAGGCAAAGGTGCTTTCGCGCATCTTTGCCAACCCCGACATGCCGGAGATCGACGACTATTACGAACCCTTCGATTATGACTACGGCAAATTGCAGGACTCGCCGGAAAGAAAGGCGGTTCCCACTGCCAGACCACACTCGGCCATCACTGGCGAACGAATGGAAAAGATCGAGGGCGGGCCAAACTGGGAGGACGATCTTGGCGGCGAGTTCGCCAAACGGGCTGAAGACGCCAACTTCCAGGGCATCGAGAAGGAGATTTACAGCCAATTCGAGAACACGTTCATGATGCACCTGCCTCGCCTTTGCGAGCACTGCCTCAACCCGACTTGCGTGGCCGTCTGCCCGTCAGGCGCTATCTACAAGCGCGAGGAGGACGGCATCGTGCTCATCGACCAGGACAAATGCAGGGGCTGGCGCATGTGCGTGAGCGGGTGCCCTTACAAGAAAATCTACTACAACTGGCAGACCGGCAAGTCGGAGAAGTGCATCATGTGCTATCCCCGCGTAGAGGCCGGAATGCCTACTCTGTGCGCCGAGTCATGCGTGGGCCGCATCCGCTACATGGGTGTCATGCTCTATGACGCCGACCGCATCAAAGAGGCGGCCGCCACCGAGCAAGAGAAAGATCTGTACGAAGCACAGCTCGGCATCTTTCTCGACCCCTTCGACGAAAGCGTAATAGAGGCTGCCCGCAAAGAAGGCATACCCGAGTCGTGGCTGGAGGCGGCCAGAAATTCGCCTGTATACAAGATGGCGGTGGAGTGGAAAATCGCCCTACCACTCCATCCGGAATACCGCACCCTGCCGATGATCTGGTATATTCCCCCGCTCTCGCCTATTCAGGCCGCCTGGGAAAATGGTCAGATTGAAGACGGCGACTCGATTCCGGATGTTCGCTCTTTGAGAATCCCGATCAAGTATCTGGCCAATCTTTTCACCAGCGGGAGCGAGGAACCTGTGGCACTGGCGCTCGAGCGCATGCTGGCCATGCGCGTTTACATGCGCGGGCTGACGGTGGACAAGACAACCAACACGGCGGTGCTGGCAAAAGTCGGGCTCACAGAAAAACTGGTCAAGCTGATGTACCGCTATTTGGCGATCGCCAGCTATGAAGACCGTTTTGTCATCCCTGCAAGCCACCGCGAGTACGCCAACTCCATGCTGGCGTCGCTTGAGCCTGGTGGCGGCTGCCCGCTCAGCGGCGGCGGATGCTCCCTGTCCGGACAGAAGTCGGGACAACAGGAGCCCAAGCTGGTTCAGATCACATTCAACGGCAAGAAAAAGTAGGAGAATATTATGTTCACCCTAAAATTGTTGTCGATTCTTCTCCACTATCCCGACCCGGAGATGTTGAAGGCGCTCGGTCAGATAAGGCGGGCTGTGGGAAAGGACAGGTTTTTGGGCGGAGCTGAGAAAGCCCGACTGATCGGCTTTGTCGATTCGTTCAAAGGTCCGGATTTAATCGAGCTTCAGGAGCGCTACTCAACCCTTTTCGATCAGGGAAAGGCTCTTTCTCTGCATATGTTCGAGCACGTGCATGGCGAGTCGCGCCAGCGCGGGCAGGCCATGGTGGATCTGCTTAGCCTGTACGAGAAAAGCGGATTTGTCCTGGCGGCCAGCGAGCTGCCTGATTACATTCCCTTGTTTCTCGAATTTGCCTCTCATCAAGAGCGTCATGATGCAATCGTGCTTCTGAAGGATGTCTTGCCTGTGCTCAACATCATAAGAAAACGGCTCGAGGAAAGAAAAAGTGCTTATCAGGCGATCTTTGATGCACTGATAGCCCTGGCAGGAGAAGTACCTCAAGTGTCCGCGCCAGGGCAGCTAGATGCGCCCGCGGCTCAGGCTCTGGACACTCAATGGGCTGACGAGCCTGTTACCTTTGGCGGATGCGATCCGACTGCCTGCGGCTCATGCCCCGCCATCAAGGCGCGCCAAAATTGTCCTCGTCCGCCTTCCAGTCGAGGAGGCAATCCATGAACTACCTGAATACGCTTCTCTTCGGTTACTACCCGTACATTGCTCTATCTGCCTTTCTTCTGGGCAGCTTGTTCAGATACCGGACAGACCAGTCAACCTGGCGCAGCGGTTCCAGCCAGTTCTTACGAAAAAGACAGCTGCGGGCAGGCAGCAACCTGTTTCACGCAGGTATTCTCACGCTCCTGGCCGGGCACACCATAGGACTTCTGACGCCGCCCGATATTTACCACTTGCTGGGGCTGTCGACTTCGGCCAAGCAACTGCTTGCTGTCATCGTCGGCGGCGCCGCCGGTACGCTCTGTTTTGCCGGCCTGGTCATCCTCCTTTGGCGACGGCTAACGGACGCCAGAATCCGCGCCACCAGCAGCCGCATGGATATTGCGGTGCTTGTCTTGCTGTTAGTCCAGCTTGTGTTGGGCCTTATGACAATTCCAGTTTCGCTGGGACATCTCGACGGAGCGCAGATGCTGCTCCTATCCGAATGGGCGCAGCGAATTGTCACCTTTCGCAGCGGTGCCGCCGATCTTGTGCTCGGCGTACACTGGCTGTTCAAGGCCCACCTTTTAGTGGGAATCACGCTGGTTGCAGCCTTTCCATTCAGCCGCCTGGTGCACGTGTTTAGTGCTCCGGTCGGCTACGCCTGGCGGGCCTATCAAATAGTGCGCAGACGCCAGTAATGCCACCACTGGTAATGCCAGGGGATAATATCCCCTGGCATTGACGTGAAGGCGGCCGATTCTCTCCGGGTATCAAAAACCTGGCGGTTTCGGTCGCTTTCCGTCCTTTTTGGCGCAGGAAAGCACCGCAGCCAGATCGTTTTATTCTATGTCTAGGTTTTTTGATACTGCATTGCTGAAACTTTGTTTTTTGAGATCACCTTCCTACCCAAAGTAGTAGTGCGGTCCGCAAGACCCAAAAGCGTGCGCGGCAACATACACTCAGAATCCCCCGTTTCGACCACTACCCGTACATAACTGTATCCTCAATGTTTTGCCTGGCCCAGCAAACAATCTCGTTCAGAACGGGTGCCAGGGTTTTTCCTTTTTCCGTGGGCGAATAGGTCATGCGCAGACGATGGCTGCTGTATGGAGTTTTCTCAATCAGGCCGGCGCGCTCAAGTTTATGCAAACGGTCCGTCAACACGCTGGTTGAAATGTGCTCGGGCGACTCTAGAAATTCGTCGAATCTTGTCTTGTTGAAAAACAAAAGATCGCGCAAAACAATGAGCGTCCACCTGTCGCCAATAAGATCGAGTGCGCAGGAAATAGGGCAGTCAGAGCGACGGTTCATTAATGTTCAGCACCTCTCAATCACAGCCGAAATACTCTGCCCGCCGGCCACACAGAGAGTGACGCAGCCGACACTTTTATCTTCTTTTTCAAGCGCAGTGATCAAGGAAACTAGCAAAATCGATCCGGTCGCGCCTCTCAAGCGCAAATGATTCGTTTTCCGGTTGCAAAAATCGGGTGACAAAAGACTTGGCTTTTTTGAAAGTTTTTCTTTCACTTTTTATACAACCTAATTATAACACTTAACTTGCAAGTTAGAAGTTATATAGAAACATAGAGCAAAAATTCCTAGCGCCATCCCTACTACGCATGGTAAGTTTTGGCACGCTTTTGGCGCACATTTGGATACTTTGTTCAAACGCGCAGAAAAACTTGGTCGGAGGCGGAGAATTTTCTGCTATTCATCCAGACAGCAGCGAAATTCTTGAGTTTTTCGCTGCACACGTGAGTTCGCAAATGCCCAGTAGTTGGCAAATTCACTTTGATTGAAGTTTGTTCAACATCAACAGTGCTCGAAAAGCCTCACTGGGACGGGAAAAAGATTCATGCCTACAGCGAAATTCACAAGAATTTCGCTGTTGTAGGTGAAAAGAGGAAAAAGTACGTACCAGTGGGAACTGTTTTTTCGCGGTTGAAGTTGAAAATAAGGCCATTCGAAGTGAGAAATTCGGGCCGTTCGAAATTGGAAATTCGTGACACCCGATCGCATATCCGATCGCATATCCACAAGCCCCGTAAATCGAAGCCGGTGGGCAAAAATGAGAATTTGGCAAGCAGAGAAAGCATCACTTTGCCAGGTAATACCCTGCTCACAGTTCTCAAATTTATCAGCAAATGTAATCGAATTCACGTTTCACTCAGACTGCAACATCTTACTTTTCATGCGGTTTTTCACAAAGACTGGGAAAAAAGAAATGTGGCAACGCATATATTTTTGGTGCAAATTGCATTTGTGCATGTTCGGGCGCATTAAGCAAGTCTAGCCGCCAAGCCGATACTTGACATAAACACGCTAACTTCACGCTGTGTTATACATTGAATTGCTGGTATCAAATTCGGTTACACGCACGCATTCCTTACTAAAATCTCAACGTGAATCTAACTCAATCTCTTCTTAAATACTGGCAATCTCGCACATATTCGCCGATTGGAAATCAAGATACGGCGCCGACAATGCGCGTCAGATTGCATTCAACTACGGCCGAAGACAAGCATCCTGAAAGGCACGAAAAAGCTCACGAAAACAAGATTTGCGATTGCGGAAGAACATCCAAACAGTTTGAAACTTTGCGATCATCGCTGGCAGATCGCACCACTGGCAGGGTCAATTTAGACTGGATTCCTGGCGAACTCTTGTACGACTAAAGATTAGATTCAAACTTAAAAAGCACAAAATTCCGCAAGGCTTGGCGCGGGATTTTGTGCTTTAAGGCTCGCTATCCTAATTTCACAACCTCACACCTAATTAGACTTTCACGAGAAAGTCGCAGGACCCGAGAAGAGATTTTTTGGAAAAGCCAATCACCCCACGGATGCCAAGAAGCGCAACAGATCTGGCGGTCAGGTCGCTTCACGTTTGTTGATTACGGCCGCCTTATGTTGTTTAACTGCGTTACTCAAGATCTAGCAAGGCCTGGCCACCAACCGGCAGCCTCCAC
>JADZFV010000018.1 GCA_020854255.1 Candidatus Melainabacteria bacterium
AGTCCGGCATCCCGTCTTGCTCAGTGGACGCGACGCGAGCGAGTGACGAGGACGTCCTCGCCGTGCAGGCGACCGGCCTTGATGAGCTGGCGCTCGACGAGGCTGTAGCCGCGCAGGGCGTTGTGCTCGGCGCAGGCTTCGGCAGCCATCTCACGCGCGTCCGCTTCCGTCCAGCCGGCAGGCAGGTCGAGCGCGCCGGCGTTGTCGCCGCCGATCTCATCGAAGAAGACGACGCCTTCGGTGGGGTCGTTCTCGACGCGCTGCAGGATGGCGCTCATGCGGCTGCGGTCGGCTTCACGGCTGGTGGTGGTGGTGATTGCGTTCATAACAGTTCTCCAGTTGCCCGATTGGGCTGTCATGACCAGGTAGAGCGCATCCTGAGTGCACTCCCCTTTGTCGGGTTTCACAAACCAGCTTGCGACAGCAAACCGGCTTACTTCGCCGCTTGGGAATTGCTTCCTCAGCGACACTGCACGCTGAATCTTCTTGCGGGGAACCCTTGCAGGTGTCGCAAGCATCAGCGTTTCGGGCAAATGCAAATCAGGTATTTGCACCAGCCTACGAAATCTTCGGGCAACCGCAGCAAAAGCTCTTACGCCTGGGCTTTGCGTTTGAGATGCTGAATGACCGTGTCGAACACGGTTTGCGGTGTGCTGCCCTGGGGCGGTTTCACTTCCACCAGAACGCCGCGCGCTCGGTAAAAGGCCCGCAGAGGAACGATTTCCTCGTGGTATTTGCGAAGTCGTTCGCGAATCACCTCAGGCACGTCATCCTTGCGCTGAATCAGCGGACCCTTGCAGGCATCGCAGACATTGGCGACGGCGGGCGGAGAGTACTTGAGGTGATATGTGCGACGACAGTTCGGGTTGGGGCAGGTGCGACGATGCGTCAGGCGCTCAACGAGCTCCTCGTCATCGAATTCGAGCAAAAAGACCCAGTCCAAAGAGATTCCCTGCCACGCGAGCGTCCGCTCCAGAAGAAGCGCTTGCCTCAGCGTTCGCGGAATTCCATCGAAGATGGCTCCGGCGGTGTATGCAGGTAGTTTGAGCTCTCGCTCTAGAATCTCGTGGACGAGCGGGTCGGGCAGGAGGCCACCTTTGCTCATCGCAGCTAATCTGTCCCCGTATTCTTTCTGGATGTCCTCGCGCCGAAGCACGTCACCCATTCCGAGCGGGTTGAGTCCAGTTGCAGGTCCAAGTCGTACGACAAGGGTGCCTTTTCCTGAACCAGGTCCGCCGAGAAGGGCTCCGTGCTTTTTGTTGGGGTGGCGTCGGAGGATATATCTGGCGTGATTGCGAATGAGATCATTCGTCAACATCTGCCAGCGAACAGAGAGGGGTAACTTTTTCATGTCTGTCTCTTCCGAGTCTGATTGTTGCGGATGTGAGTTTTCGGCTCAGATTTGGTTGCAACAAGAAGACGGAGAGCCCCGCCACAGCTAAAAGTGCTGAACTGGCAGGGCTAACTGGTGATGGATATAAGTAAAAGTCTCGGTGGTGTTGGGTTTGTTGGAATGAAAGTGGGTTAAAAAAACGTACTTAGAACCTAGCCTGTGCGTTAGAGATTAAGCAACCTTGGACAGCTCTAATAACCTCGTGGAAAAACTCATCTCAGAGACAAGAGGTAAATGTGCAGATCTTTATCCTGATCATGAGTATTGACGGTAATTCCCGGTTCTTGACGCCCCGCCTTTTGGGGTAGCTTTTAATGAGATAGCGCTAATGGGCGCAGGGGGGGGATTACGTCAAATCTTGAAGGCATGAAGAGCTAGCGCAGGCTCTGTGAGGTTTTGCCTCAATCGTTCGAAAGGAGGGCTGATGTTTTGACCTTGCAATGCTTAGCGCGGTTTGTGACAGGCTGTTAATCTGCTTTGTTTGGCATAGGTTGGTTTCAGTCGTACTTCCTTGCGAAACCTGGATTATTATAAAAAACAGTAGAAGCTCGATAGAAAGAAAGATGACAGACTGGGCGGGGTTTAAGCCGCTCAGTCTGCTCTTTCAGTGGTCATTTTGATCTCTCGTCGGTTACGCCGGGCGGATTGAACCCATCCGACGTTTCAGTTCGACCAGCAGTCGAGCGATGTTCTTGGAGTCGCTGTCGGCGCGGTGCGGGCGTCCCTCGAACTCGAGTCCGAGTTTTGCCAGCTTCTCTACCAGGGACACGTTTTCGAATTGACCCGTGTAGAGGCAGTAGAGCACCGAAACATTGAGCTCGTCTTCGCCGAAAGGCGACGACTTTCCGAACATGGCTGCCTGCCAGTCGACGAACTTGCGATCACCAGCGGAATCCGTGACAAGTAGCCGGTTTTTGGAACCGTACTTTTCGACGAGGCGGCGAACCGCTTCCTCGAACTCGACTCCCTGCTTGCGGAGCGCGGCTTCCGTCCAGCCGGTCAGTTCCGTGCAAAACGGACTGATTGTCGACATGGTCGGAATGATCGGGATGCTGCGCACTGTCAAAATCCGCATGTCGCGGAGATCGACGGTGGTCAAGCCAACCTCGATGATCTCTTGCCGCTCGCCTTGAGGAAAGATTCCGTCAGGATAGCAGCTCAATTCGAGGTCCAGAACATTGGCCAGGTGTGATTTCATAAGCTGCATTTCCTATTTTTTTGATGGTTGTTCTTTTGGCATCTCAGCTTCGACGCGGGCCTCAAGGCAAACTCGAATACATCAAGTTTTTTCTCAAGGCCCGACGTCTTGGCTCAGATGTTTTGTGCATTTGGTCAGAGCGGCTGGGCAGAACCCAGTCTCTCTTCGACCAGTTCGATGACGCGCGCCAGGCTGGCTTCCGCCGTGATCACGCCGGAGATTGAGCGCTCCATGGGGATGGGCGGTTGCCTGGGCACGACGCCCTTGGCGAGCGCTTCGCGGCGTTGAGTGTAGCGCTTGAGGGCCTGCCTCTGCAGTCCGGGACCGGGCTCGACGGGATTGCCCCATTCGACACCATCGATCTCCTTGAGCATCGGCAAAAGCTCTTCGCGAAAGCGCTTGCCACTGATACCAGTGGCGGTGACGTTGAACTGGATGCGGCCGGTCTGGTCGTGGGGCGTGACCGTGAAAATTACACGGCCGGTCCCGAAGACCTTGTCGATCTTGCCCAGCTTGCGGTCGGGGTCGACCGCTGCCGGACGGCGGGAGAGCGCACTCTCGATCACCAGTCCGACGATGCCCGCGGCGACGATGCCGAGGACGCATTGCCAGGCGAAAGGAAGAGCCGCTTCGTGTAGCCAGGCAGTCACAGCCGGGCCAACGAGAAAGCCCATCAGAGCGCCGACCGTAAGCGCAGCGACCCAGGGGAACGCTTTGGATTCGATCAGATTTTTCATGCGGATTTCTCCGTTTTTGAGAGTTGAGAGACTGACGCGACCCCGGCGGAGGCGCGCTTCTTTACCGGAATGAGACCATTTGCTATCCCTTCGTCCAGTTGTCGGCAGGTGACGTGAAAGGCGTATTGCTCCATTTCACGGCACG
The DNA here is from genome assembly GCA_020854255.1 of Candidatus Melainabacteria bacterium. Classification (GTDB taxonomy): domain Bacteria; phylum Cyanobacteriota; class Vampirovibrionia; order Obscuribacterales; family Obscuribacteraceae; genus QKMZ01. Next base: position 3,474 of record JADZFV010000018.1, read on the forward strand.
TGCGTTCGGACAGACTGAATGTCAGTCCGGCCACACTTTTCGGTGCGACATCGATGACCACATGCTGGCTGGCCGGCATCTTGAAGTACCAGTCGAGCACGCTCGAACAGGTCATCTCAAGGAGGTGGAAATACCAGTCCATCGGCGACAACCACTCGTTGGGCAGCTCTTTGGCAAAGCCGAGATTGGCTACGATCGCCCTGCCCTTCGCCCACCTGTGCGGGTTGATGTCGTGGATGCCGCCGTCCATGAGGATGCCGGCCTTATGTACGATCGGCTTCATGACGATGGGCACCGCACAAGAAGCGCCGACTGCCTTGACCACATTGTAGTCCGTGCCCTCGAACACAACAGGCTCACGACGCAGAACGTTGTAGGCGAGGATGCGCAAATTGGCTTGGGCAGTCAGATCGTACTTCTCGACCAGCTTGCCTGCGAACAGTTCGATGTCGATCAGTCCCCCGGAAAGCATGTTGAACGGGTTCAGGAAAGCGAGCGGGTTGCGCACGGCGGCATTGCGGAGGTCTTCCTCAAGGAAGATATCCAGCATCTTCTCGGGAGAATAGCCGTTGGTGAAGAACAAGCCGGCCAGCGAACCCGCCGACGCGCCGGTGAACATGTTGACGTTGACTCGCTTTTTGACAATAGCTCGCAGGAAGCCGATCAGACAGAAGAGCTTGATGCCGCCGGCACCAAGCACAACTTCGATCGTCGAGCCGGATCGATTGCGCTTTGAGTTAGGCATCTTTGCCTCCTATCTGACTCGGCGCTCTGCGCCGGGTGGTCATTGGTTGCCCGAGAGGTTGCTGAAATCCACCTGCGGCGGAACCGAAGGCGTAAGCAGCGTGCCGGATTTCCAGTTGATGAGAATGGCGCCGAGGCGCCCGTTGCCGTCCTGAGCCGGGTGGATGCGCTCGAGCTCGATGTAGAATTCGACAGGCGCCAGCGCATCTTGTCCAAACCTGATCAGGTTGGACATCTGTCGCTCGATGTTCTGCCAGCCGATGGTCGTGCCGTTTGAGAAACGCACGGGTGTTTTGCGATAACCCGATGCGTTCTTCACAGGCTCGATCATGGACAGCATTTCGAGCACGTCGTCTTCGACGATCACACCTGCGTTTTCAGCGTGCTTGCGCACGGCAAATTCGTAGGCGTTGACCATCCAGGCGACCGAGAGAGGACCGCTCATCTGGCGGCTGCATTCGCCTGCGCAGAAGTCGACGATGGCGTAGAGCGTGTTGTTGAGCCTGCCATCGCCGGCGGTGGCGTTGGCCGATCCGACGGTTGCGATAACTGCAAGTTCGTCGCCGCCTGCCTCCTTTGTTTTGGAGGCGCAGTCAGCTACGAACCGCATCTGTGCTTCTGTGAACAGCATAGACTTGGCCCCTTCTTTGGGGAGCGCACTGAGTGCGTCCTTGGCTGAGAGTTTCACAAACGCCCGATCACGGAGAACATCCCCGCCTGTGCGGGGACGCTCTCCCTTCCGGACGCCTCATGCGCGGCGCGAGATGCGCCTGTGCACGAACTGAACCAGCAGTATGGCAATCAGGATTGCGGTCGCCGGTGCAATGGTGACGAAGTTGGTGACAAAATCGATGATAAGCATTTTCATCTCCAGTTGTGTGGTTATGAGACTCGACCGTGGCTACTTGCCTTTGGTGAGAATCTCGATTGCTTTGAGAAGCTGAACGTCAACCGCGATGTCTCGCGGCTGGTCAACTTCGACGTCGGGGTTGAGCCCCTTGCCGTGCCAGCTTTCGCCATTGGGATCTTTGAGTCCCGACACAGTCAGTGACAGAAAACCGCCGTTGGGCAGCCTCTGTCCGTTCCAGGCAACAGCCTTCCCGAAGGTGCGTTTGCCGACAACGGCGGCGCGATGGTTGCCGGACAGAGCCGCAGTGACGATTTCCGCACTGCTGGCGCTCGAGCCGTTCACCAGAACAGCCATCGGTTTCGTTTGCAGAAGCGGCGTCTGGCACACTGAAACGCCCGGAGCGTCCTTGCCCTGGAAGGACAGGAACGGTTGCACACGTTTCGTTGTGAAGTCGTACACTCTGCCGTTGCGCTGGTCCTGGTGGAAAGCGATGCCTTCCGACAGGAAAATCTCCACCATGTGGAGCGCCAGTGCCACGTCGCCGCCCGGGTTGCCGCGCAAATCGAGGACGATGTAGTCGAAAGACGCCTCGAATCCGGGTTTGTTCTTCAAGTCGTTGATGGCCGCTTCGAAAGCGTTGAAGTCGTGCTGCTCGAACTCGGGTAGCCTCAGGTAGAGGACTCTTCCGGGCAGAACAGTTGCTTGCGACGTGCCTTCGAAGTGTTTAGCCAAGACGAGCTTGATGGTCGCGCCCGCACCATCGCGAACGTAGGTAATCGCCATTTCATTTCCGACCTTACCGGTCATCAACTCATCGACAGCCGCTTCGGACATGCCTGTGAGTGGCTTTCCGTCCACCGCCTTGAGCACGTCACCGACGCGCAGGGCAGAGGCGTAAGCCGGAGAGCCGAAGTCGAGAAAGGAAATGACGATCGTGCCGTCTGCATTCACGCGGGAGTTTACACCGAGGCTGACGATGCCCTCGTTTTCCTTGCGCGAATTTTCGCTCATGTCGGCTGTGCTGACGTATTTTGTCCAGCGGTCGCCCAAAGATGAGAGCATTGCTTTGAGCGCCTGATCGAGGTCTCGCTCGGTCAAGAGCTTACCGTCGTAGGCATGTTCCCACTTGCCCCAATCGCTCAGAGCGTCGCTCTTGTAATAACGTGCGCCGATCTTGAGCCACACCTGATGATACAGATCCTCGAGCGCCTTCTGGGAAGGATTCTGCGGAATCTGGAACATCGGCCCGAAAAAGAACTGGAAGACTTCTTCCGTGTCGATAGTCGGAGCCGTGGTTGTGGTTTGAGCTGCCGGCTGTGCCGGCTGGGTGGTTGTCTGCGCAAGGACGTTGCTCGAAAAGGCAACGAAGAGCGCAAGAACTACCACCAGTGACATTTTGTTTTTCTTGTTCGTAGTCATAGTAGTGTCCTCGCATCCCGTTATGGGCGCGACATGGCTTCTCAGGCAGAAGCCGAACGAGGCCAGAGCGAATTCCACCAGGCTCCTGAACCTCAGGGGGAGCCAGGTACAGCGACCAATCCGTGCCAGAAGGATTGTTGACAGTCGCGTCGCGTAGAGATGGGCGTGCTTAATCGCCGGGTTTCAGCCAGAGTTGAGAGGCTTTAAAGTGGCAAGTAAGCAGCTTTGTTGGAGTGGAAAAGACTTCCTGCACAGAAAAAATGAGTTGAGAGATAAACTGACCTTATTGGTTATCAAGAGAAAAACACAAGGAATTGTTGCTGCGCTTCACAAGTGAAGCAACTAACATGAAATCCTGTCAGGTAATGACTTTTGGGTTTTCGAACCTTATGCCTCCCTCCAGCATTAGCACCGCTAGGTTATCTTGACTAGGTGGTGATCGCTTGACAAGCTCTGCTAATGTTGTCTTCTTTCGTGGTTGAAAGTGGATGTTTGATTGGTGTTTTCGCCAAAGCTCTATGATTCGCGGAAGCTTGCGAACCACTGCCGGGGCGATGCATGGCGCAGCTCCGGCGGGTGTCGAGAACATAGCTTTCCAATCAAAAATGTCGCTGAGGTAATGTTTTTCAGCCGAGAGGGAAAACCAAGAGCTATTACTCTCTTGCAATGAAGACTAAGATAGTGTTCAGTATGCAGATTGGCCCGGCGGCCTCAGTTTCGCCTGAAAACCGCTGTGTTGACTGCTGACATTTCCGTTTAACTTCTTCACTTTTACACAAGGTATCCCCAGGGCATCATGAATTATTCGGAGGCAATTGAATTTCTGCTCTCTTTTCCGGACATGGAAAGGGGTACGCACGGGTCTAGAGGCTCGACCATGAGTCTCAATTCCATGCGTTCGCTTTTGAATCGCCTGGGAAACCCCCATCAGGGGCGCAACACCATCCACATAACCGGCTCGAAGGGTAAGGGCAGCACTGCAGCTATGATCGCGTCGATTCTCAATCAGACCGGTTTTGCCACTGCCCTTTACACCAGTCCTCATTTGCATTCTTACTGCGAGCGCATCGAATTCAATCTGGTGCCGGTATCGGAAGAAGAATTCGCCAGAGGACTGACCGAAATTCTGCCTGCCATCGAAGATGAAATGAAAGCGGACCCGGCGCCTCTGTCCACTTTCGGAATACTGACGGCTCTCTTTTTCCATCTGGCTTCCACCCGCCAGCCCAAAACGCACTGGCAAGTTGTCGAGGTTGGTATGGGCGGGCGTTTTGACATTACCAACGTCTTCGACAGCACAGACGTCGTCGTGATCACACCTATTTCGCTCGAACATGCCGAGGCTCTGGGCAGCACGCCCACCGAGATCGCCAACAACAAGGCGGGCATAATAAAACCCGGCTCTACAACAATTCTTGCGCCGCAAAAGGACATGGGTGCCAGAAGCGCCGTAGCCAGAAAATGCGCCGAAAATCGCTCCGAATTCGTGGACGTCGGCAGGACCTACAAGTTCAAGCAATTGAGCCAGAGCCATACCGGTCAAATCATGCAAATCGACCGCTCGGGCGAGTCGATTCAGGTGGAAGTGCCTCTTATAGGGCAACACCAGATGCTCAACGCCGTCACGGCCGTGGCTTGTGCCGATGCCCTGGCCAAGCGCGGAGTGCCTGTAGCAAGCAAACAAATAATTGATGGACTGCGCAACTCGAACCTGGTGGGGCGCCTTGAAATCATGCAGGGTGAGGTAACCGATGAAGGCAAGATCAAAGGACCGCTGGTGGTTGTGGACGGCGCTCACAATCACGAATCGGCAGCTGCTCTGGCAGCCGCGTTGAAGCAGCTTTTTCATGTGGAGAAATGCATTTTTGTTGTCGGCGTCAACAGCGACAAAAACATTACCGCCATCTGGCGCGAATTGGAGCCGCTCAATAAATTCGCCGTTGCCACTCGCTCGCAAAACGCCAGGGCTCTCGATCCTTCGGCGATTCAGGATGTTATCAGCATGTTTGAAGCCGAGCATCCGGACGTGAGCATCACCGAGTCGGTGCCGAAAGCCATTGATAAAGCGCTTTCCATTGCCACTGAGACCGATGTGGTCTGCATCATGGGCTCACTGTATGTGGTGGCGGAAGCGCGCGAGTATTTGCTCAAACACGAAGCCGGCACCTCAACCAAGCGCAAATAAGCCGGTCCATTTCCCGCAATGCCTGCCGGTGGCTGATATTACGTCGTTGTTAAGAGTCTCACTGCAATCTAGCCTGGGTACAAAACAGGCATAGATCATCTCCACCGGGGCCCCGGGTTTGAGCAGTGGAACAAGAAGATCCTAAGACTTTAGCCTATACTGTCGCTGGACAGCAAACGCCGCCTGCCGGCACTCATGTGTGCCCTACTTGTGGACTGGAGATACCGATGTCGATCGGCAATTGTCCCAGGGACGGAACGCCCATAACTGTCCATGGACAGCCGGGGATGCAGCTGGTAGGCAATTATGACTTTCTGCAATTTATCGGCGCCGGCGGCATGGGCGTCATTTACAAAGCCAAACACCCGGTTCTCAATCGACTGGTCGCCATCAAAATGCTGCACGGGCATCTTGTTTCCGATGCCATTATCAAACGCTTTCAACAGGAGGCGGAGGCGGTCAGCACGCTTGACCATAGAAACATCATTCACGTTCACGATTATGGAGTTTCCGAACACAATCAGCCCTACATGGTCATGGACTTTGTAGAAGGCAAGCCGCTTTCGGACGTCTTGCAGACGACGCCGCTCAGTATGGAAGCTGTAATCAATATCGTCATTCAACTTACCGAAGGACTGCAGCACGCCCATGACAGAGGCGTATTGCACAGAGATTTGAAACCCAGCAACATCATGGTCACTGATTACGATTGTGCTTTTCCGGAGGTTAAGATCGTCGATTTCGGTATTGCCAAAGTGCTTGAGTCGGAAAAAACGCGCATGACGCAAACCGGTGAGCTGATCGGGACTCCGCAATACATGAGCCCCGAACAATGCCGGGGCGGTACGTTGGATGCGCGCTCGGACATTTACGCGCTCGGCTGTGTCTTATTCGAAGCAATCACTGGAAAGGCGCTTTTCGCAGGACATTCCATGGTTTCTGTCATCGTCGACCAGATGAACACAGCGCCGCGCACATTGCATGAAGCGCGTCCGGACATGACTTTCCCCGGACAACTTGAAGATCTGGTCGCCAAAGCACTGGCCAAAGATCCCGCCGATCGATATCAGTCGATGACTGAATTTTCCCAGGATTTGATTGAAGTGCAGAAAATCATTGCCCGCCAGAGTGCCAGTGCCTGGTCGAAAATACGCGTCTGGCGGCTGAACAAAGAGCAGCGCAACCTTTTTCTGCTCATGCTCGGCTCTTTTGCTACTCTGGGAACTGTGGCCATCACATCCATCTCTTTCATTAAGGTCGTGCACGACTCGCAAATTCGGCATATTAAGAAGGTTGTCCTCAGTGATCCCCAGGCGGAGAAGGCCACCATATCCGGTGCTAAATCGGCCGAGCGGCGCAGGCTTCTGCCTTATCTGAATATGGAGAAAGCGGATGACGAGCTGCTCAGGACTTTCTTTGACGTAGAAACCGGAGTGACCCGGTTCGATCTGCAAAACCACCATATCACCAGTTCGGGAATACCGTACATCTCTTCGCAATCTCAAGTCGAGTCTTTGCATTTGGAAAACAACCAGATCAAAGATTCAGACCTCACTTTTATTGCCACCATGCCTAAGTTGGAGCGACTTTATCTCGACTGCAGCAAGGTTACCGATGAAGGAATGAAGAAGCTTTCCGGCATGTCTAAATTGACTGGAGTCTCACTGTCTGGCACGCAAATTAGTGACAGAGGTGTCGAGCACTTGGCTAAATTGAAACTGACCAGTCTCGCTCTCAGCAACACCAAGATCAGCGGTAAAGCGCTTTCAATTGCAAGCCGTTTTGAAAATCTCGAGCGTCTGGAACTGGGCACTTTTTGTCCAAAAGGCGAAAAGAATTTGGCGGCACTGGCAAAGGCAAAAGCACTCGAAGTCTTGGAACTGAAAGACAATCAGTTAAGCGTTGAAGACCTTGCCGACGTAGCGACGATAGCGAGCCTGAAGAGTCTGGACCTGGCAAATTGCAGTATCGAAGATGGCGCTTTGCAAAACCTGAAATCGTTGCCGCATCTCAAAGTTCTTGATTTGAGCTCGACGGAACTTTCCCCGTCGAAGGTAAAGGAAATTGCTCAGCTGCCGGCCCTTGTCACGTTGGAGTTGAAAAGTTCAGATGTAAACGATGAGACTCTTGCTCAAGTTGCCAATCTTATGCCCGGCTTGCAAAATCTGGATTTGAAGAACACTGTGGTCACAGAAAAAGGAGTTTTGCAGTTGAGTAACCTGAGCGAATTGAAATCAGTGGAATTGAGAGGCTGTGCAGTCAGCAAGAAGTCTGCCGATATGTTGAAAAAGGCTCTGCATGGTGCCGCAGTGAAATTTTGAGGAGGCGCTTTGGACCCTGACGAAGTCACCACTCTCTATAAACAATCGGGAAAAGAGCCGAAAATACCGGTGCAGGCGCCTTCGGGACGTAATTGCCCGGTGTGCGGATTGAGCGTTCCTTTGACTATATCGACCTGCCCAAAAGACGGCACCCGCATAGATGACACCCTGGGCGAAGGCAGGAGGCTGAATAAAGAGCAGCGGCATTTAGTCATGATCTCTGTGGCTGCCGGATTAAGTCTTCTCGGTGTTGCCGCCAGTTCGCTCATGTTCGTTAATATGATCAGCAAAACAATGGCCGGCAAAGTTTCGGACACTACGCAGCAATCAAAGCAGGAGGACCGCGCCAAGCAGGAAAAGCTGCTCCTTCTTGAACGCATCAAAACTGCGCGCTACCTCGATCCCCGGCGCATGGACGATCATTTTTTCAGCCAGTATTACAATGTCAATCTTGGCATCACTGCTCTTGATCTTGCCGATTCGCGTATCACCGACAAAGGCATGGCGGCACTTCCCGCCCAGAAAGATCTCCACTTTCTCACCTTGGACAATGCGCCTATCACCGATTCGGGCATCGCCTACCTGAGGACGTTGCACGACCTGCTTGAGCTGCACCTGGACAGGACCGGTCTTACCGACAAAGGGATGTCTTACATTGCCGATATCAAGGCACTGAAAAATCTCTCCGTAAAGGGCACCGCCATTACCGATCGGGGTGTGGAAGCGGTGTCCGGTCTGGGTTTGCGCTCGATTTTCTTGTCTGGAACACAGATTACCGACCTTTCACTGAAGACGCTTTCATCGGTTAAGCAATTGCAGCGATTGAGCATAAGATCTTGTTTCGGAGTGACCGGTTCCGGCCTGAAGTACCTGGTTGATTTGCCGACCCTGCAATATCTGGATGTCGAGAATTGTGCGCTTAATGCCGCTGGTATGGCAGCTCTCGGGCAGCTCCAGCATCTTATTGCTCTGGAATTCGGGCACACTGGTGTCACCATTAATGGTATCAAAACCCTAGCCCAAATAAAGACACTGGAATACTTGAATTTGAACGGCGCCAAGGTCGAAGCGGACTGGATCCCCGTTTTGGGGAAATTGCCTCGATTGCGCAGTCTGGTCGTCAATGCAGGTCTGATCGACCGGCAGGCATTGGCGCTCATTCCTGAACACGTGCCGAATTTGACACAACTGCAATTCAGATACACGAAACTGAGCGATGATATGATTGCGCCGCTGGCCAAACTGAAAGACCTGCAATTCCTCGACATGGAGCGTTCGGGCGTGTCGAGAGAGGCTGCTGAGCGCTTGCAGAAACAGCTGAGCAGACCCGGTCATGTTGTTCAAGTTCGCTTCTGATTGAGAAAACGGAACTTCGCGCCTTTCGCGAAGCTCTGACGGGCGGCGGTTTTTTTTTCGTATCGCGCCAGCGTTGCTAGCAGGGTGCCGTATTTTCCGATGGTCATTTAAGCCTGAAAATTTGCTCCTACGAATTGCGCCTGCATAGTATGCAGTCACACTTTCACTTCCGAATTCAATGAGGCGCACGCCCTTCTAGAAGGCGTTGATCGAAGACAGCGAATCAATCTTGCAGGCTGGGTGCCTGCGGAAGCAGCTCGCTTTTTTGCGTTTTTAATTTCAGGTGAATTTGCATAACCCGCTCTGCAAATGAGGTTTATCATCATGTTACAATCAATAGTTTCAGGTTTTTTCTTTCTCCTTATTGGGCTGTTTTGCGGTCCGGCCCTGATTATCGCCGGCTTTCAGTTGCTGCGCGGGCAAAAAGTGCGGCTGCCTTCAGTGATAAAACCACTGGGAAGGACTGTATTAGCACTGGCCGCGCTGCTTGTCGCAACAGCAGAGGTGGTGGCTAATTTGGTGGCAGAAAAATGGCCGACTAAATACGCTTGTCTGCGGCCGATTGTCAGACCGGCGGTCAAGTTTGGGATTTTTGCCGCCACGGTCTGGATGGTGGTCAATTTCCTTCTCGTCCTTGCGGACCGCTAACGCAGCAATGTCCGGTTTTGGGGCTTTCATGGGTAAAACTATGTCAGCCCCGCTTCCGGATGGTGCGAAAAGTGAATCCTGACGATGGCAAAACAGTAGCGTCTGCTCAAGCGCGGCAAACTCAAATAGACTTTACTGGAATACACGCCTGCCCAACCTGCGGGCTGGAAGTGCCATTGTCGGTGACCAAGTGCCCGCAAGACGGGACAGTGATTGCCGATACTTTGGGTGAAGGCCGGAAGCTGGTCGGCAACTATGAGTTTCTAGAATTTATCGGATCCGGCGGTATGGGTGTGATCTACAAGGCCAGGCATCCGGTGTTGAAACGGCTGGTGGCAGTTAAGATGTTGCACAGCCATTTGATGAACGACGCAATTGTCAAGCGTTTTCAGCATGAGGCTCAAGCGGTAAGCGGTCTTTCGCATCACAATGTGATTGCCGTTCATGATTTTGGATTGTCCGAACACGGGCAGCCTTACATGGTCATGGATTTTATAGACGGCAAGCCGCTTTCTGAAGTTTTGAAGCAGGGACCTTTGGGTCTTGTACCGGTCATTAATATCGCCATTCAGATCGCCGAGGGTTTGCAGCATGCGCATGAACACGGGGTTTTGCACAGAGATTTGAAACCCAGCAACATCATGGTCACTGATGCAGACTGTGATTTCCCGGAAGCGAAAATCGTCGACTTCGGCATCGCCAAAATCATGGAGACCAACTCCACAAGGGTGACACAGACCGGAGAGCTGATCGGAACTCCGCAATACATGAGCCCGGAGCAATGCCGGGGCTGGGAATTGGATGCGCGCTCGGACGTCTATGCTCTCGGCTGTGTAATGTTCGAAGCGATCACCGGCAAGCCGCCGTTTTCCGGGGAGTCGATGGTTTCTGTAATTGTCGATCAGATTTCAAAACCGGTACGCAGTCTCGGTGAAGTTCGTCCCGACATTCAGTTTCCCATCGCATTGGAAGACCTGGTAGCGAAGATGCTGGCAAAAGAGCCGGTAGATCGCTTCCAATCGATGAATGCATTCCTTAAAGAAGCGATCGAAGTGCAGAAAATTGTCGCCCAAAGAGAAAAGAGCAAGCGATCGATGTGGCGCTTCTTAAGATTGAATCGAGATCAAAGGCATTTGCTTTTGCTCTCGATAGCCGCTTCCTTTACCTTGGTAGGCGTAGCGTCCAGTGCTTTGCTCTTCGTCACGACAGTTCAACGGGATGCTCAAATGAAATTGCCACCATCTGCGCCTCCTGCACCTGTAATCGTGAATCGAGTCTCTGCGGGGGTTCCTGCGGAAGAGGTGCGTGAGATTGCCCGGGACAGGGTGGATTTGTTTTCCTATGTCGACCGCAATCGTATTGATGACGAGATGCTCAAACGTTTTCTCTACAAGGATATCGGGCTCAAAGTATTGAATCTCAAGGATTCGAAGGTCACTGATGAAGGGCTGCTTTACGTAGCACGCCAGCATGGGCTCAGGCAATTGCACCTTGCCAACACGAAGATTACCGACAGGGGTTTGCGAACGCTCCAGGACATGACTTGGCTCAATGAATTGAATGTCGACCGCACGCAAATTACCTCGGCCGGCATGGAATATCTGGCTAAACTTCCCAATCTAATCTTTCTTTCGATAAGCTGGACCAAAGTCGAGAATCCCGGACTGGAGCATCTTTCGCAATCAAATTTGCTTCAGCTGCACCTGCGCAGCAATAAGATTGACGGAAAATCTTTGCAACTGATTGCGCGGATTAAGTCACTGGAGTTATTGAATTTGGCTGAATGCTCAGACATTCCCGACAGTGCTTATGCGCATTTGGCTAAGTTGCCTAAACTTCAGACCCTATGGCTGGAAGACACAGACACTTCCGATTCCGCGATCCCTTACATTGTCAAGGTTGGGTCCATAAAGGAGTTGGATCTGGTTGACACGGATGTCACCATAAATGGTATCAAACAGCTGTCAAAACTTCCCAATTTAGTCCACCTCAAGTACAGCGGACAAGCCATAGAGCCAGGCTGGGTGCCGGTATTGGCGAGGTGTCCTAAACTGATTAAGCTGAGTTTTTCCTCCACCAATATCGACGATGCCACGCTTGCCGCCTTGGCTAAGCAAATGCCCAAAGTAGAAAATATCGATCTGGAAAATTGCAAAAAAGTCACTGATCAAGGGCTCTTAAGCGTCAGGAAGATTAAGAGACTGTTTTGGACGAAAGTCACAGGAACGAGTGTGACTGCGCAAGGTGTGCAGGATTTCAAAGACCATCTTCCTAATCCAACTACCACAATTGATTATTAGACTGTTTGTGATCGCTTGAATTTTCTGCAAGTCAAGCAGGTACGATCGGCGTGCTTTGAAGGCAGGGAGTTTATCAACCATGACAATAATTACAGGACTTTCCGGCAATGAGCTGTATTGTCTCAAGCAGAAAGGTTATGAGCCGGGCAATCTGGTCATCGGCAACAGCGTTTTTGCGCTTGGCTTTGTCGGTGGTGTTGCTTCCGGTTTGAAGACTCTGGGCGGCGGCGAAGTGCACCAGCTTACGGACATAATTCGCGAAGGGCGCGCCCTGTCTTATATGCGCATGGTCGAAGAGGCGCGCCGGCACGGCGGAGACGGTGTCACAGGCGTGACCAGCCAGCTGATTTTCCACGATTCTAATATCGAATATTTGTCGATCGGTTCGACAATTCACCGCTCAGGCGGCGGCATTCCCGGTGAGCATGTGGAAAGCGATCACGTTTTTTCCACATCAGCCAATGGGCAAGAACTTTATTGCCAGCTCGACTGCGGCTTTGAACCGGTTCAATTCGTGTTTGGAAACGTCGCTTATTCTATTGGCGTGGGCGGCGGCATCATGGGCTCTTTGCGCAGTTTGAAGTCCGGAGAAGTGGTTGAATATTCGAACATGCTCAACAGAACGCGGCATCTGGCACTGGAGCGCATCTCCACAGAGGCGCGGGAAGCTGGTGCTAATGCGGTTTTAGGCATTCAAACAGTAATCTCTCCTTTGATTGGTGTGCAAGAAATGTTGATGACCGGCACGGCATCACACAATCGGGTACTGCCTGCACAGTATAAAGAAAACCCGGTAACAAGCGACTTGACGAATGAAGAAATGTGGAATGTGGTGCACGCGGGATACTATCCGATCAAACTCGTTCTTGGTGTGTCGGTATTTTCCGTCGGTTTTGCAGGCGGGTTCAAAGCGATGATGAAGAGTTTCGTGCGCGGAGAGATCAAAGAACTCACTTACCTCATCTACCAGGCTCGTATTCGCGCTCTGGCAATGATCCAGGAAGACGCGCAATCGTGCGGTGCCGACGACGTGGTCGGAGTGAAGACTTATGTTTATGACTTCGGTGGTGGGGTTATAGAACTTCTGGCCATCGGCACTGCAATCAAACGTTTTCCCAATATCGCGCCCTTGACCGGTCAACTGATACCACAAGCGATTATCAAAGACGTTGAAACATTCACGAACAAGACGCCTTTGATGGCTGCCATGGCACAGGCACTGGCTGACTAAACAGTTGATATTATGAGCTGTAGTAGAAGTGCTCGAAAAAGTAGAGAGCCAAAATTGAGCCGCTCGCACTGCACCTTGAGCGATGCACATGCAAGCGGCTCGAACCATTGGCTCTCCAAATCAGGCGCTCTTACTTACTGTCCTTCGATTTGCCCGTCGCGAAAAGCAATCAGCTTCTCTTTGGCGGCATTGATCGTCTTTTCAGACTTGGCGTAGCAGAAGCGAATGTGATTCGTCTTCGCGTCCGGCCGGAAGAAGCAGTAGCCCGCCACTGTGGCCAGCTTGTGGTCGTAGAGCAGATGCTCCCACAGCTTGCGGTCGTTTTCGAATCCCAGCTTCGAGGGATCGGTGAACAGGTAGTAAGTGCCTTCCGGCTTTTGAGCGAATTCGAAACCGGCTTCCTGAGCGACTTGGCAGATCTGGTCGCGCATCTGCTGATACTTCGCCACCATCTCCGCGTAGAATTCATCGGGCATGTTCAGTGCGGTGATGCCGGCAATCTGCATCGGCGACGGGGCAGCCAGTGTCAGGTAGTCGTGCACCTTGCGCAGAGCACGCGTGTACTTCTCGGGCGCGACAGCATAACCGAGGCGCCAGCCGGTGATGCTGAAGGTCTTGCTGAGACCGGAGATGGTGATGGTGCGATCGCGCATGCCGGGCAGAGTGGCCATGCTGATGTGCTTGCGTCCGTCGTAGACCATGTATTCGTAGATCTCGTCGGTAATCGCCAGCACATCCCACTTCTTGCACAGGTCGGCGATGAAGGACAGCTCCTCCATTGTGAAAACGCGACCGGTGGGATTGTGGGGTGTGTTGATCAAAATCACTCGCGTGCGCTTGTTGAAGGCGGCGGCAAGCTCTTTTCGATCGAACGTCCAGGTGGGGCTGTGCAATTTGACATAGCGCGGAGTGCCACCACAAATGGCCACGTTGGGGTGGTAATTCTCGTAGAACGGCTCGAAGATGATCACTTCGTCGCCCGGATTGACAGTGGCGAGAAGCGAAGCATTGAGGGCTTCGGAGGCGCCGACGGTGACGGTGATTTCCGTCTCCGGGTCGGCGTCTACGCCGTTGTAGTGCTTCATCTTGCCAGCGATTGCTTCACGCAATTGCGGGTAGCCCCAGGTGTTGCTGTACTGATTCCAGTCAGCATTGATGGCGGCGACCGCTGCGTCTTTGAGAATTTGTGGGGCAGGATACTCGGGCAGACCCTGTCCGAGGTTGGTAATTCCGGGAAGCTGAGACACGAGCCTGGCGGCGTCGCGAATGTTCGAGTCCCGGATGATCAAGGCACGATCGGAAATTGGTGAGCGGGAGCGAGGCTTGCCGGTAATGCATTGGGCAAGCGCGTTCAACCGAGCACTCAGGTTTTTTAGAGAGAACATACCTATGCCTCCTGACGAGTGGTTATTTGGAGACGAATCTTTCCAGTTGATCCAGTTGGAAACGCGCAGCTACGACCTTCGTCAAACGAGGGTTAGTGCGGCGTCTAAAAAGCTTTAGCGATGCAAGTGGTTGGGTGTTTTTGTTTGCGAAAAACAAAAGAGAATTGAAGGTGCTAAACCCTACCAATAGCTGAGGCCTGGCGTTTCTCCGCGCGCGTTATAAACACGCTCATTTAGGCTTTACAAACCGCACAGGCTGATCAACCTGTTTGTGCCGGACCAATTCCATCAGTCGCTCTGATTCGATGCCAGCTTCGCTAGAGACGAAACCCGCTTGACATCAGGGTTCTCAGCAGGCGTTTAAGGGAATCTCTTTGCAACTTGGTTTAGAGCAAAGACAGATAGGTTCAAGGCGTGTTGTCAGGTGGAGTGTGCTTAATAATTCACCAGGCTCTCAACTCTAGTTCTAAGGCCTAAAGAACTCGTTTATTAGGGCTATTTAGACACTTCTACAGCACTTTGTAATTGTTTTGACGGGCGCGCGCGCGTAGGGTTTCGGGGTCACTTCTTATATCTCTTTCTGTCAGTCGAATCCAAAACTTTAGAAACCCCAACTACTCGTTTTCATTACGCATAACTTGCCAAAGGTGTCCGTTTGCGGTGCACCGCAGGTAGTGTCATGGTTCGTCAGGGTTTCTTCGAGCACTCGCTTGCGAACTCGTTCAATGGTTTTGTTTCGGCGGGGAAGTGTCACGGCAGAACGCCCGTTGGCGCGTTCAATAACGTCACCCTGTAAGACATCGAGACAACAAGTTTCGGTGCATATCCGGCTCTTACGAGCCACAAACTGGAGATAAGCCATGTCAGTTAACACTGAAGTTCTTAATTCTCTCGGAATCTCGTTCGTTCGCGAAAGCGGCGGAATCAGCGAGTATCGCCTCGAGTCCAATGGGCTCAAGATCCTGCTCGCCGAGAATCACAACAGCCCCGTCGTCACCGTGATGCCGCTCTACCGAGTCGGCTCGCGCAACGAGGCTGTCGGTCACACTGGCGCCACCCACATCCTCGAGCACATGATGTTCAAGGGTGTCCGCGACGGCCGCACCGGCGAAGTGTACAACTTCCCGGATCGCTTCCGTCAGTACGGCGGTGAGTGGAATGCCACAACCTGGTTCGACCGTACGAACTATTTCGAGACCGTTCCTGCGCGTCATCTGGAGCTCTGCATCGCCACCGAAGCAGATCGGATGCGCAATCTGGAAATCAAGGAAGAAGAGCGTGTGACGGAGATGACCGTCGTTCGCAGCGAGCTCGAGATTGGGGAAAACAGCCCCGATCGCGTGCTTCTGCAGAAGCTCTATGCTCACGCCTTCGTCGAGCATCCGTATCATCACCCCACCATCGGCTGGACGTCGGACGTCGAGGCGATCACTGTCGAGCGGCTCAAGGAGTTCTACGACCAGTACTACTGGCCCAACAACACCACGCTGCTTCTGATCGGTGACTTCGACCCGGCTCACGCCCTGGCTCTGGTTCAGAAGTACTACGGCGTGCACCGCTGCTCGCCCAAGGCGATTCCGTCCGTTGTAACGGTCGAGCCCAAGCAGGAAGGCGAGCGTCGTTTCGAGATCGTGCGCACCGGCGATTCGCCGCGCGTCGCGATCGGCTTCCACGTTCCTGAGGCTGGTCATGCCGACACCTACGCGGTGGCGGCTGTGGCAGCCATCCTGGGCGGCGGACGCAAGTCCAGCCGTCTCTATCGCGCTCTGGTCGACACCAAGCTCGCTTCCAGTGCTTTCGTGTGGCACTTCGAGCAGCGCGACCCGGGCATGATCATGGTCTTCGCGACCCCGGCCGATGGCGTCAGCCACGAGACCGTGGAGCAGGCCATCTATGCCGAACTCGACAAGCTGGCTCAGTCCGGCGTCGAGGTCGAAGAGCTCAAGCGCGCCAAGCTGAGCAATCGCAAGCAGACCGTGCTTGCCGCCTCCGACCCGATGCGTCTTGCTGACGCCATCGGAGAGGCCGAGTCGGTTGCCGACTGGACGTTCTACACGACCTACGGCGACAAGCTCGACGCGGTGACCTCCGAGGACATCCAGCGCGTCTCCGCGCAGTTCTTCACGAAGGACAACCGCACCGTCGGTTACTTCATCCCGAAGGCTGCTGAGGCTCAGCCGGCTGATGCCGAAGAGACCGCTCTGGTGGCTGCTCCGGTTGCCGATGTCCCCGCCAAGGAGACGTCGTTCGCCAAGCGCACGCACACTAAGATGCTTGCCAACGGTCTGAAGGTGCTCGTCGTTCCGACTCCCGGAACCGGCGTTGTCGGTCTGTCGATGAAGCTCAAGACGGGTGGTTATTCCGCTCCGTCCGACAAGCCTCTCGTCGCCGCTCTGGCGTCGAGCCTTCTCAGCTCGGGCACCACGTCGATGGACGCTCGCCAGATCTCGGCGGCGTTCGAGGAGATGGGCTCGGGTATCGGTTTCCGTTCCGGAAACTTCGCCACCAATGCCGGTGCCAAGGTTGCCTCTGTGGATTTCGCACAGCTGGTGAAGATGGCTGCCGACATGCTCATCAACCCGACCTTCCCGGAAAGTGAGCTGGCCACCCTCAAGGTTGCTTATGGCTCGCACTTCAAGGAAGCAGGCTCGGATCCCGAGTCGATCGCGGAGACCACTCTCAACCATGCGCTCTACGGTGCCGACAGCGTCTACCACGACAAGTCGCCCAAGGACTGCCTGACGGAGCTGGCCGCGATCACGCGCGACGACCTGGTCGCCTTTCACAAGAGCACCTTCACGCCCAGGGGCACGGTGCTGACTGTGGTTGGTGATATCACTGTCGACGATGCAGTGTCTCTCATCGAGTCCACACTTGGTGCCTGGGAAGGTGCCGAGCCAGTCGCCCACAACGTGCCGATGCCTGTCGCGCTCGCAGCCGGCAAGCGCATCGACGTGCACGTTGCCGACAAGCGCAGCGTCGCCATCTCCTACGGTTATCCGTCCATTCTGGTCCGCACTGCCGAAGACTTCCTGGCTGCGCGTATCGCGAACGCTGCTTTCGGCGGCGGCTTCACCAGCCGTCTGTTCAAGGTGGTTCGCGTGCAGCACGGCTTGACCTACGGTGCGCGGTCCTCGTTCAGCGATCCGACCTTCGCAGGCGCGATGTTCAACATCGATCTGCAGGTGAACCCGAAGAATGTCGAGAAGGCTGTGGAGCTGGTCAACAGGCTGGTTCGGGAGTTCGTCGACACGGGCATCACCGAGGCGGAGCTTGCGGCTGAGGTCGGCTACGCGGCCGGCACCTTCGAGGTGCAGCTGCGCAACCCCGACGCCGTCGCGCGCGTGATCACCGACTTCGAGTCTCTCGGGTTGGGCGTCGCCGCGATGGACTCGTATGCCGACGACCTCGCTTCTCTCAACAAGGAGAAGGTCGACGCGGCTATCCGCAAGTACTTCGACCCCGACAAGTTCGTCACGGTCGTCGCCGGTACCCTGAAGTAAGCGAGGAAACTCGGCTTCAGGGCCGGTTGGCAAAGTGACCCCTGCCTGGGGCCATCGCCAGTCACTGAGAGGGAGGGGGCAGCAATGCTCCCTCCTTTTTGAGGGAGCGCATTGCGCGTTTCCAATCAGTCAATAGAAGGTCCCGAAACAATGAATCTTTCACCGATTCTAACTCTGATAATTGCGTTCGGCATCTGTGCCGGCGCTTTCATCGTCACGTATGCAGCCAGCCGCATCTGCTTCGCGGTCAAGAAGCCGGCCGACATGCTCTGGGCAGGAATGCTCTGCGCTGCAGGCCTGATCTATCCGATGATTTTCGCGGGTGTCTACGCTGAGACGATAATGTCACCATCTGCGGTGCCGTTCGTCGTGCTCTTTACGGCGTTGGCTTCTTTCGGTGCGCACCTGCTTGCTATGCGCAAGTTGAAGTGACGCATCTTTCCATTTGATGCGTTTTCCAACGCCACTAAAAACTGTTCAGAGTGACGCATACGCGTCACTCGATAGGAGTTACCAATGGACAAGAAACACATGGTAAGTTCGCTCTCCGGACCGCGCATGAACGCTGTTCTGTACGCGGCTCGGCTGACGGATTTCGCTTTTCGGATGAAGCCGAACAGCGTGGCGATCATCGTCGCCAATCCGGAGCGCACTCGCTCCAACGACACGGAATTCGAATTCCGTCAGTCGTCTGATTTGCTCTACCTGACCGGCTTTCCCGAGCCGGAGGCGGCGCTTATGGTCAGCAAGATCGGCAACAAGCTGACGGCTTCCCTCTTCGTTCGCCCCAAGGACCGCGCTCGCGAGATCTGGACAGGCATTCGTCACGGTGTCGAAGGTGCGAAGAAGAGCTTCGTTTGCGACAAGGCCTTTACGGTCGACCAGTTCGCCAGGGAAGTCGCTTCCGCCATTGCCAAGGCCGAAACGGTGTACTACAAGTTCGGCAACTGCGAGCACTTCGATACCCAGTTCGACAAGGTCTGGAAGGCTGAGCAACGCACTCTCGAGAACCCGGAAACGATCGTTCACGAGATGCGCCTCTTCAAGTCCGAGCGCGAGCTGGACATCATGCGCCACGCCGGCAAGATTGCCGCCGCAGCGCACAGCGAGGCGATGCGTCTCTGCACGCCTGAGTCGACCGAGTACCAGTTGGAGGCGATCATCGAGTCGGTGTTCCGTTTCAATGGCTCCGATTTCACCGCCTACAACAGCATCGTCGCCGGCGGCAACAACGCCGTCATCCTGCACTACACGACCAACAATGATCCGCTCAAAGACGGTGACTTGATGCTCATTGATGCCGGTTGCGAGTACCAGGGCTATGCCTCGGACATCACTCGCGGCTTTCCGGTCAACGGCAAGTTCACGGACGCCCAGCGCACCATCTACCAGCTCGTGCTCGACGCGCAGCTGGAGGCCATCAAGGTCGGTGTGGAGGGCAAGACGCTTTCCGACGTGCACGAGGCTGCCAGCCGCGTGCTGCGTCGTGGTCTCTTCAACCTGGGCATCATCTCCAAGGATGTGTCCACCGTGGCAGGCGAGCGCAAGGCTCTTAAGGCGCACATGAAGGCTGTTGTCGCTGCCAAGAAAAAGGACGCCAAGGCGCCTGTCGAACCGGTGACCTTGCGTTCGTTCTTCATGCATGGCACGAGCCACTGGCTCGGGCTCGATGTGCATGACGTCGGCACGGGCGGTACTCGCGACCCGCGCGGCAAGAAGCGCAAGCTTGCGCCGGGCATGGTCTTCACGGTGGAGCCGGGCTTGTATTTCGACAAGAACGACAAGCGCGTGCCCAAGCAGTTCCGCGGCATCGGCGTGCGCATCGAGGACGACGTGGCCGTTATTCCTGGTGGACAGGAGATTCTCAGCGCCGGTGCGCCCAAGGAGATCGACGACATCGAGCGTCTCATGGCTGAGGGCCGCAATCTGCGGCTTTCCGGCCAGCGCTTTCAGTCGATCCACTAAGGGAGGGCTGAACAAGTAGGGCGGGCATGAGCAATCATGCTCGCCCTCTTTTCTGTATCGGCAGCGCATTGCATGTGTTGCCATCTGTTTGCGATCACGCAAATAGAGCCGCCGGCCGGTCTTACGCAAATTCCCGGCCGGGTGCATTACCCCTATTTATGTAAACACCGCAGCCGGTGCTTAGATAAACGGGGTCCACCAGGGAAACTGCAAGAAACAACTCTTGCAGCCCATCAAGAAACCGCAGGAGACATCCCGTCTCATTCAGCGGTCTTAGAGGATTTATGAAAAGAAGAATTGCCGTGGCAATCTGCGGACTGATGGTGCTGGCGACTTTGTTCGTCTGCCTTCAGCCCAAGACTGCCATCTCATCGACGAGCTCCAGCCAGGCTGTGCCGTCGCATTCCCTGCTCTTCAAAAAGAGCTTCCCGGCGTGTTCGACCATACCTGATCCCGGCCACGTTCCTAACCTCAAGGACAATGGTTGCGGTCAGCCTTTGATCGAGGCGAACCCAACCGAAAGGCTGACGCACAGGCCTTTCCTGCCGCGCTAAACATAGCCGGCTTTGTCAGTTTGTGACTGGTGCGCTCCGTTGAGACAGACCACGTAAAGGTCTTTGAGAAGGTGGCAGTTGGATTGTACAATCCGTCTGTCACCTTCCTTTTTTGCCTGTTGAAGCACCATATACGGTGAAATATTTTTGTTGCCGTAGAGTATACTATCGAAAGTCGTATGATCCTGAATTGGCCCGGTCTGGCAGCCTATTTACTCGTTTCGAGCGGATGTTATTGACCGGACCGCAAGTGGAATTTGCGACCTATTTTGTAGCCGCTGGACTGAGGAATTCTTGCCTCAGTAAGAATTGCGTTCAGCTTTTTTTCAAGCTCGCCAATAAGAGCATGATTACCTTTCACTGTCTGGGCGCACCAGAACTGTCCGTCTTTGTAGCAGTGGACATCGCCGCAGAAAAAGCAGATCACTATGTCCACTTTGTGAGTACTTGTATCGACTGAAAGACCATGATGCGGATCGAAGACGCATCGCGATGGCTGCCCCTTGCCGATCCCGTCCTGAACTGCGCGGACTGTGTCCGCCAATCTTGCGGTCGGAAGGGTTGTTTGACCTAGAATCTTGCAGTGATGAAAAATGTCTTTGCCTTCCTTGTTGAAGGTTTCACGCCAGGACGGCTCGAGAGAATAAACTGTAATACTCTGAGAACTGCTGAGACACTTGCCGACGTCAGGCGTGTCTGCATCTATAGCGGGTTCTGCGCTGTCCACCCTTGTTTGACTGAAAACGCTGGACGCACACGACAGAGCGATAATCAGGAGAGTTGCCATTGAGGTCCTGGCGAGGATTTTCTTTGAAAGTTTTTGAAACGTTTGAATGTGCATTGGTCTTAATCTCGAGATTTCAGAAGCACTCTGCCGGCCCATTTTGAGGGTGAGCCAATCGTAGCTTGACTCACGCACCAAAGCAACCCAAGTTGAGCAATTTTTGCCAGCGTCCGATACTGAACAGCGAGCACCATATAGAGTGCACAAGAGAACTCGGGAATGATCGGGTTGAACACCACAAGCATGTTGTAGAGCGCCCGGTAGTCAAGCGCTTGCGCTAACTTGCGGATAAAGTACTTGGTTGAAAAGAAATGATTTAGCCCCCTGACCTGGATCTGGCCCCCTCGTCCGTGCCAGCTTATACGAGCTAATTTCTTAACTTCTCAACAAATTTCCAATAAAACGCGAAAACTCTTTGTGTTCATGACATTTACCTGCGTTGCACGCGATCAACCCCGCGCGCCGCTTGACGCTGG
>JADZFV010000019.1 GCA_020854255.1 Candidatus Melainabacteria bacterium
ACTTCGGAAGGACCGACATCGATGCTCCGTGGGAAAGACTTGATAAGGTGGAAGCTCTAAAAAAGCACTTGCCCAAGGCAGTGGGCGCAAAATAGAAAGCTAGCCGGCTGAAATCAAGTATTGAGAATTCTAGCCGTCTCTCTTTTGAGACGGCTAATACAACTTGTCCATCGTTATAATAAAGTTTTCCAAAAAGGTTTCCGAGCAATTGTCTTCTACTGGGAAAAACTCGAACTCCGGCTCCATTACGGTGCTACCAGAATCGCCGGATGGCTGGACTTTAGACCTTATTGAAGGTGAAGTCCTCTTGATCGGTCGAAAGCCCGGCGCAGGAGACAAACGCCGCCTGGTTTTGCCATTTCCGGAAGTTTCCGGACAGCACGCAGAGATCCGCTGCACATCGGACGGCTGGAACCTGGTTGACAACGGCTCGACCAATGGCACTTCTTTGAACGGCACGCGGCTGACACCCGGCAAGGAGTATGTTCTTCACTCAGGCGACAAAGTAAAGATCGCTCAATACGAACTTTTGGTCAGTCCTCCTTTCAACGCATCCAGAGAAATTGATGAAGACAGAGACGAACAGGACAAGACGCAATTCCGCATCCATTTGATTAACGCCACTATTCTGGTCGCCGATATTGTCGATTTCAGCGGACTCATGGAAACCTATGCATCCGAACCTGATCTCGTCATGCGCGCTCAAAAAATGGTGTTCGACGCGCTCAACGAAGAAATTCATCGTCAATATGGACAGCTGGAAAAAATTGCCGGCGACGCCATCATGGCTTACTGGAGTGGAGACGATTCCAAGGAAGGTGCCGCTTTACAGGCTTATCAAGCGTGCCTGACTGCATTGCAAATGCGCACCATCACAATGCGCCTGTCTAAAGACACCAATTTCTGGCCCTTCAAAAAGCATCCACTGGTCGTCGATGTCGCTCTGGCAACAGGGCCGGTGGCGGCAGGAACTCTGGGTTCGTCAGGCGCAGGACAGGCAATCACAGGCGACACAGCCAATATCGTTTTCCGCCTGGAAAAACTAATCACAAGCGATCATGCAGGCGAGATTTGGGTAGATGGTGTAACCCACGATCTGGCCCGCGAACGATTTCAATTCAAATACGTCAATCAATTTTCAGTCAAGGGCAGACAAAAGCCGGTGGAAGTCTACCAGCTAATCAGCACGGTTTAGGTACGTCGTGCCCGCTAACGAAAGTCTCGAAAAAGCTGTGGGACGGCTGCTTGTCGGCCGTCTGCCCGGAAAGACTCTGGACAATGACTTTGCCGAGCTTCTCAAAACTGGCACCGCGGGCGGTATCTGCATATTTAAAGACAACGTGGAAAGCTTGCGGCAGTTGTCCGATCTGGTGGACAATATTTCCGCCACCTCTGTCTTCAATCCGATTATCTGTGTCGACCAGGAAGGTGGTGCAGTGCAGCGCTTCGACGACGTGCTCTCTCCTTTGCCGTCCCTTATGGCTCTGGCTGCAACCGGCAGCGAAGAACATGCACAAACAGCCGCCGCGGTAAATGGAAAACAATTGCATTTGCTGGGCGTCAATTGCGTGCTTTCACCGGTTGTCGATGTGGCAAGCAATCCTCTCAATCCAATTATCGGCACGCGCGCATTCTCGAGCGATCCTGAGACTGTAACGCGCTTTGCTGGAGCAATGCTGGAGACTTTTTTACAAGAAGGCGTCGTGCCTGTCATAAAACACTATCCCGGGCATGGCGACACAGGACAGGACTCCCACTCCGAATTGGCGGTCATCGATCGATCGCGACAATCGGTCGAAGAATTGGAATTAAGTCCGTTCAAAAACTGCGCGCAACTTGCACCGGCAGTTCTGGCCGGTCACGTCTGGCTGACCGCCTTTGAAGAAAAACCGCTGCCGGCGACCCTGTCTTCCAAATTACTTGAAGAAGTCCTCAGAAAAGGATTTGGCTTTAATGGGCTTATATTTACAGACGACATGATGATGAAAGCGATCACCAATCGCTACGGACTGCCTGAGTCAGCGCTTTTGGCAATCGAAGCCGGTTGCGACGTCGTGCTGCTTTGCTCATCGGCAGAGGAATTGAAACAGTCCCATCAATATATAGTTGATGCGATTAGAGGCGGACGCCTCAAAGAAGAAAGAATTCGAGAAGCCAATCGCCGCATCGAACAGAAGTTTCCACTTTCACAAAAGTTGGCGAGCGATCGCGAAGCGCGCTTGACACAACTGGAGAGCTGGCTCGACGACGACAACGCGCGAATTTCCGCCATTTACCAAGATGCGATTTGCTTGCTCAAAGGCGAAATGCCTATCGTAGACGAAAAACCGCTCAACGTTGTTTGCCCCAGACACATTCGCTATCCATTTCCACTGGCTGCGTGTCTCAAAGAGCAGCTGCAGATGAATGGCTCGAACCCATCGATAAGGGAAATCGGATATACAGTAGATCCGGATCAATCCGAGATCTCGCAACTGATTTCAGCTTTGAAGGGAAAGCGGGTGGCGCTTCTCACATTTCGCGCCGGATTGAACAAGGGACAGTTGGAACTGGCGAAGCGCTTGGAACAAGAGGCTTCCAGCTTCTTCGGGGTTGCCGCCGACAGTCCATATGATTGCTTGACCGTTTCAGACTCAGCAACCTATTTGTGTACGTTTGATCCGTCACTCAAAGCAATAGAAGAGTTGGCAATCATGCTTGTGCATGGTTATACAGCTAAAGGCAAATGCCCTGTCGCTCTGGAACAAAACCAGCTCAGGGCGTCAGAATTGTTTTGAACAAAAAGGATACGGCGTGCGCTGCGACCAGCAGAGTAATACTGCCGAGAACAGCGAAGAAGACAATGGCGCCGATTATACGCTTTGTCCAGACTTTCTTTTTCTCTTCCATAGTAAGTGGAGGATTTATCTTGTCTGCCTTGTGCGTAACGGGAAACTCCTCCACTGCAGGAGTTGGCACTTCAACAAGGGCGGCACCAGAAAGAATTGCTGTAACTTCGCTTTGAGCTTGTGCTCTCAATTCAGCGGCATTATCTGAAGAAGCAACCACCTGTCCTGGCGTCGTCTCAATTGTTTTCTCTTCCGGATGCTCACTCATATTGTTATTGTACTCGGCCTGGCGACGCATGGCGTCGCCCCTACATCAAACTTCGAAGCCAGTCTGCTTTCGCCTGCATGAGTTTGGCGTATTCGGGCTGATTGATAGTGTTCAGCTCGCCGACATAATAATCCAAAATGCGCACACGCTCAGTAGTAGCCGCCTCCGGATCAGGCATATTCCAGGCTCTGTCTATGGCATCCTGCAGCTGTTTTTTCATCTCGGATTTTTCCAGACGCACTCTTTGCCCATGCACTGGCAGCAGCCATTCAAAATCCAGAACCAGAAGTTTTTCCATGGACATTGTCTGTTCTTCATATGAATACCAGGTCCAGAGAGGATTCCAGATTTCCACACAACCCAGTTTGCGATCATAATAAAGAGAGTCGCCGGAGAACAGATATTTTTTCTTGTACAACATCATCATGTGCCCTTCTGTATGACCGGGCGTCGGTATTAGTGTAAAATCAGGTTGATAGTCGTATGTCTCGGTATCACTCAAGACCACCTCGGCATGAGGTTGTGCTTCTATTTCATGACGGTGAATTATTCTTTTGGCTTTGAAGTGTTGAGCGAATTTTTCAGACTCGCCTGCATCATCGCGGTGCG
>JADZFV010000020.1 GCA_020854255.1 Candidatus Melainabacteria bacterium
ACCAATCCTTCATCGTCGACAGCAGCGAACGCGCATCGTAGGCGTAAGTCGTGACGCGGCTTTCGGGGTCCTCAACCGTTTCGACGCGGCGCATCTCGTCATAGGCGAAAGTCGTGGCATTGCCGAGTGCGTCAATAATCTCGTGGACTTTTCCATCGAGATCGTGCGTGTACTTCGTCTGCTGCCAGACCGGCATTCCCGGAGCCTGACTCTGCATGAGAGTGCGGCGCCCGTTCAGGTCGTAGACGTACTGAGTGATGAATTCGAAGGGCTCCGGCGCCTGTGTTTCCACAAGTCGCCTTTGCAGATCGAATTTCTGCTTGTAAGTGTTTCCACGAGCATCGGTGACGGCAATGGTATTGCCAGCGGTGTCATACTGGAACGAGGCAGTGAAATTCAAGTGCGGCGAGGCACCAAAGTCGTGCACTACCGACAGCAGCGACTCTGTCTCATCGGCGTAATTCCACTTAGTGACAATTTTTGTCTCGTCCGTGCGTGTGACGAGCTGCCCGCGCTGGTTGTAGGAGAAAGACACTTTTGGCGTGTGCCCGTCGATTGCGGGACTCTGGACGTTGAGCAGGTCGCCGGTCAAGGAATCGTGCGCATAAGTAACGGTGCGCCCGAGTCCGTCTGTAGCGGTGGCGAGTTTGTTCCAGAGGGGATCGAAAGTAAACGTGTTGACGATGTCGGACAAGCCGGAACTCGGCTTAGCGAATCGCGTCACCTTGATGACGTTGCCTTTCTCGTCGTATTCCATTGAAACGCCGTTGCCTTCTGGCAGCGTGGTCTTCGTCTGGCGCTGCAAATTGTCGAACTCGCGCAAAGTGACTTTGCCGAGCTGGTCGATGACTTTCACCGCTTTGCCGTTCAAGTCGTTGAAGTAGACTTTCGAGTTGGTGAGCGGGTCTTCTTCTTCACTGCGCCAGCCGGCAAAGAAGTACGTCCACACGTTGTTGTATGCGTCCGTTTGCGTCATTACACGCCCGAGCGAATCGTAGACGTTGGTCACGATTTCGTCGTTGGGATTCTGCGGGCGGAAAATCTGTTCCATCCTGCTGGCAGCGTCGTACTCGTAGCGCGTCTCAGCGCCCAGAGTGTCTCGACTCTTCACCAGGTTGCCGCTGCTGTCGACTTCGAAGCCGACATCACGGCCGGTGCCATCGGACACATTCGTCAGATTGCCGCTCGCGTCATAGCGATATTCAAGAGCGCGCCCCATCCCGTTTGTCACGGTGTGCAGCAAGCCGCTTTTGTACGTGAAAGTCAGCGTGACACCATACGGCATCTCCCAGGTCACAAT
This sequence comes from Candidatus Melainabacteria bacterium, assembly GCA_020854255.1. Lineage (GTDB taxonomy): Bacteria > Cyanobacteriota > Vampirovibrionia > Obscuribacterales > Obscuribacteraceae > QKMZ01. Next base: position 1,301 of record JADZFV010000020.1, read on the forward strand.
GTCGCCACTGGAATTGAAAGTTGCCTTGTCGCCAAATTTAGTCTTGTAGACGTAGTTGCCGGAGGCGTCTTTCGCGATCGTGCTGTTGCGCCCGTCAATGGGAGCGAAGGTGCCGTCGACGAGCCTGACAAGCGCGTCAGTGTCTCTGACGAATGACACCAGCACGCTGTTCTGTGCAACCGCATCACCCGCCCAGCGCTCAATAAGTGCAGCGGTGATGACATTCACCAGCGTGTCGCTAGTTGGGTTGGCGAGAATATCGCTGATAACCACCAGACTGGCGATGTTCGGCACCGCAAAGATCGCGGGCGCATAGCCCACGGTCATGAAAGCGTTTTCGACAGTGTTGGCCGAAATCTCGAAGTTGTGCGACCAGCCGTAGCCGAGCACGCCCCGGGAGAAGTTGCTTCGCGAGCTGTATGTGCGCGAGAAGCTCAGACCATAAGGAAAGCCGCCAGACCCGACAGAAAGGTCGGTGCGATCGTACAGGTAAGCTCCGCTGTAGAGGTCGATCGGCTCCTGCGATTCCTGGTCGGGTTCTTTGATCCCGCCTTCCTCGTCGCCAGGACCAGAACCGCCACTCTGTCCATCACCGCTGCCCTGCCCCGGACTGGAGCTGTTTGTCTGCTGGTTGCCCTTGAACATCAGGCTGATAGCGGCATAGTGGTCGGCACCCGGCAGTGCGGCGAAGAAGCCGTTGCCGTGCCTTGCAGCCACAGGAGTGAAGCCGTTGGCGGCGACAAAAGCGCGGGCGCCATTGTCGATCCAGTTGGTCTTCAGCATGTTGAGCTGCGACGAATCCCAGGCGAAGAAGTTCGGGCTCACAGTCGCCCAGGTCGAGCTGTTCACGTCGTAGACGGGGTCGCCCAAGACCATGGCTGATTCCATGATGCTGTTGGACGACACATAGTCGCTCTTCAGCTGCTGGCGCGTGGTCAGTCCTTCGGTGCCGTTGACGAGCACGGAGTATGCATCCATGCAAGCGACTTCATTGGAGACACCGGCGTCGAGGTCGGAGAATTTCAGGCTGCCGCCCAGGGTCATGGACATGTAGAAGTACTGGGCAGAACCGTTGTAGCCGCAGTAGCCGCCATGGTGGATGTGGATGGGCGCGCACTTGCGCAGCCGCCCCAGGGAGTCGCTGACACTGCTCAAGAGAGCCATGTAGGTGAAAAACTGCATGTAGCTGGTCTCAGCCAGGATAGGCTCGGAGCCGTAGTTGACGGAGCTGCCGGCAGCGCGGATGAGCTCATTTTGCACATGCTTGTGGTAATTGGCCGCCTCTTTCGTGCAGGGACCGAACGAGAAGGAAAACGTGACCATGCCGTTGAAGGCGAGACCATAGTCGGCGGTGCGCGTCTCTGCGGAGCCGGAGATGGCGTTGTGAGTGACGGTGTAAGTGATGGTGCCGCCGGTATACGCGCCGGTGGCGATAGTTGTGCCGTCCAGCTTGAGTTCGGGATTGCCGGAGGTTCCGAAAGCGAGAGTCAAGCGCTTGTGGTAAATCTCGTCGGAATAACGCATCACGTCGACATTCGAGGGAGAGCCGGGAAACTGAATGCGAACTTCCGTCCTGTGAGTGTTGGGAATATCAGTCCACGTAGTCGGCGTGCCCGTCTGATTGGGGTGGCTGGTGACACGCAGCGGGCTTTCCGATGCCGCAACGATCTTCCTGCCGCCCAGGATGTCATCCATTCCGGCTGCCGGGTCGTTGTTCTTGATGTAGTCGAGGAGGTTGTTCGCAAACTTGTTCATGTCGTTGCGAACATTGCTGCGATTGAGCTTGGAGACCGAATCCGAAGTGACGGTGGCGCCTTCCTGCGCATTGGCGAGGAATTCCGTCTGGTCGTAAGACATGATCGACTCGACATCGACGCCGGTCTTGTAGCTGTAGCTTTTCAGCGACGGGTCGAAGATGTAGTCGGTGCCGCCGATATTGCACTTCACCCAGATGTGATTGAGCGTAGTCGAATCCCAGGTCGGACCGGTCATATTGACGGTGTGGGGAATGCCGACTTTAGAGAGTAGAGCAGCGGAAGGCGCCGAATTGGTGTCGTCGGTGCCCAGCCAATTCTTAAGCTCCGACGGAGTGAGCGTAATCTGCCCAAAGACGAAATCTGCGGTTTTACCAGCCTGACGAAGCAGCGCGACCATGAGCGCGCTCTGGTCAAACGGGTTGCCCATGCCGTCGATGAGAGTGCCGAGCGCGCCTTTCTGCACGCCGTACATGGGGAAGAATTCGATGTTGTCGTGGACGAAGCGGTAGATGAGGTCGACGTCATTGCGAAGAGCGCGAGCCAGCTCTTCAATAGATGCCGGACCAGGCACGCAATTGCTTGCATATCCGAGAGACGCCGCCGCTGTCTTTTTGACCAGCTTCTTCGCAGCCTTCCTGGCGAGCTTCTTCGACTTCTTCGAGTTGTTCGAATCAGTCGAATTGATCGCCATCAATTCATGTTTCTTGCCTTGTGGCATAGAAATTTCCTTTCGTTGGTGCCACCGATTGTGGTGGCAGTGTTGCTCAGCCGAATGCACGGCTGAATGTGCTTTGCTTCTAGAAAAACTCAAGCAAAGAAAGAGGGCGGCATCTACATAGATGCCGCCCAGGTGCCGGCGAGCCGCCGGCGATCCCAGTGAGGCAGAGCCTCTCCAAGAAACGCCGGCGCTACCAGTACGACGATGTGATCAGAACTTGCCGAAAGGACGAACAGCCTGCAGTCCCGGACCAGCTACGCTCGTGGACGGTGATGCTGATCTTCCGAGACTGGGAATCATCTCGATTCCAAAGCCGTTGGCGGTTGCCGTTGGACTTCCAACCAAAGTCGCCAGGCCTTGCCCAGCGCTTCGACCGACCCCAATGCCTTGACCGGCCCCGCTGACTTTAGCCGCTGCACCGAGCAATCCGATCATCGAAATGCCATGTCTTGCCGGCTGCGAAGAAGCAGCACCCAAATTACCGGTACTGGATGCCGCCAAGCCAAACCGTCCGACCCCCGAAGGTGCCCTCGAAATGCCGAACGAAGGAGTACTGATGCCTGCGAAGGACAGTCCCCTTCCGGCAGGCCCGCTGCTTAATCCAACACCAAAGCCGACGCCGGCCGGCTCATAGTCAAAGTCCGCCGCCGCATCGGCAGCTCCGAATGCGCCTCTCAAACCAGGCAGGTACGGCACATAAGGCTCTGTGTCACCGTTAACGTCTGAGGTGGTAAGGATTCTACGTCCAGCGGGACTGCCGCCGTAACTGCCGGTGTAGGTCCGCGGTTCCTCTTCTCCGCCTGTGCCGAGCAAATCAACATTATCCATCGGCTGGTTGTTGACATAGGCGTACATGTTGAGCCCGTCGCCGTAGCCGATCGTGTCCGGCTGCAGGAAGCGCCCGATTACAGGCGAATAGTACCGGGTCTTGTAGAAGTACAGCCCGGACTCAGCGTCATAGCGCTGACCTGTGTAGCCGAAGGAAATTCCGGAAAGGGCAGCCGATTCGCCGAACGGACCATACTCATTGCGCTGAGTCACCGTGCCCGTATCGTCTGTTTTGGCAATGATCGAGCCCTGCCGGTCGCGGTGGAAATACGACTTGATGCCCACACTCGTCACTTCCACAACCGGCTCGTCGAGCCCCTTGGCATAGACAAAGCGCGTAATGAGCGAACCACTGGTGCCGTTGTACTCCGCAATTCGCTGCGCGCCGTTGTAGATAAAGCGCGTCTTCGTGCCGCCGACATCCTTCTG
>JADZFV010000021.1 GCA_020854255.1 Candidatus Melainabacteria bacterium
AGACGCGCATCGTCGTCACCGGCGACATCGCCAAATGGGGCGTCGACGAGCGCCGCATCGCGCATCGCATCTTCCAGGAAAAGCCCAACATGCTTGTCCTGGTTGGTGACATCGCTTACGACGATGGTCGCCTCAATGAGTACCTCGAGAAGTTTTTCCCGCCGTACAATTCCGACCAGGCAGCCGATGCCCTCGGAGCGCCGATTCTACGCTCCATTCTCACTGTGGCTGTCGCAGGCAATCACTGCATGGGTCGGCCGGAAACGCTGGCAGTGCCGGATTTCAATGAGTTTGCCGATCAATTCGCGTATTTCGTGTACTGGTCGCAACCGCACAACTCGCCTGTTTCCGCGGCTACTGCAGCTGCTTACGGCAAAGACCTGCTCGGTCCGAAGTCGCGCAAAGATGCTCTCTTTGCCGCAGCCGGCGAGCGCGCCCCGGGCATGCTCAATTTCTCCTACGATCATGGAGATGCGCACTGGGTAGTGCTCGACTCCAACCGCTACATGGACTGGACTGATCCGGTTCTGCGCGAGTGGCTCGAGAAGGACCTCATGGCCACGACCAGGACGTGGAAGTTCGTCACTTTTCACCACTCCTGCTTCCACTCCAGCCGCAAACACCAGGATGGTGTGCGCATGAGGCTGGTGGCGGATATTCTTGAGCGGTGCGGTGTCGACATTGTCTTTACCGGTCACGTGCACAGCTACGAGCGCACCTATCCTCTGTCGTTTGCCCTCAAGGGCAAAATTGCCGGACTCGGTATCACCGATGCAAATCAGGTGGTCGATGAGTTCGCCAAGTTCGAGGGCGAGCTGACTCTGGACGAGGAGTACGACGGTGTGACAAACACGCGTCCGAAGGGCATCATCTACCTGACCACAGGTGCAGGTGGTGCTCCGCTTCACACCGAGGCTATGCCCGAAAAGGCGAAATGGCAGCCGCAGACCGCGGTCGCGATTCCCGGAAGGCACTCGATTACGGTCCTCGACATGTACGGGACAAAACTGATTGCGCGCCAGGTCACCGCCCAGGGCGAGGAGCTGGATCGCTTCGAGATTGCCAAGTAAGGTCGGTTGGAAACAGCCTCGCCTACTTTCGAAACGGGCGGTGTAGGGGCGATGCCATGCATCGCCCTTACATTCGCTTGTTTTTCGAGCATTTCCAAAAAGGCAAACTTGATTCGCCAGGCGACACATTGTGTCGCCGCTCATGGCCGATACAGTGCGTTCGCCTGAAGTAGCAGGTCTGGCTGCTGCCTCAGGCGAGCGCATTGTGTCGCGTGTTTTTTGGAATCTAAAATTCAGTGCCGGAAGTGCTCACGTTATTTGCAGAACCTCAAAGAAAAAAGACTCACGACCTCGGAGGACAGCAAAAATCTCCGGGGGTAAGGTGCAACATGACCCAGACAAGGACCGTAAAGGTCAAACTTGACGCAAATCATTCCAATGAAATTTACATCGCAGCTCTGAAGCCGAAGGATGGATTCTTCCAGAAGCTTCTCTCAACCCTCTGGCTCTTCGTAGGACTCGGCGCTCTGATCGCATTCGCCTGGTCTGAGCCGTTTTCCGGCATGGCCTTCGACTGGCTTCTCAGCCACGGCGTGGCACCATGGGTGGTGACGTTCATCCTCACTCCCATCGTTATGTTCGTGCGCGCAGTAATCGCCGTCGAATCAATCGGCTATGGCTACCACCGTTTTTTCCAGCATGTCGGTATGTTGACCCGCAAGGCTCAGGTGTTCCGGCGGAACCAGCGTTTTCACTGGATCCACCACATGATCATCTATCCGATCGGGCGGCTCTACAAGCACGGCAAGCGCTACCACGCATCCGAGAAGGGCTTCGGTCTGAGCTGGGTTATCCCCGGTCTCATGGCTGCCGGTCTTTTCCTCTACACCCACGGCTTCAACATGGTGAGCTTCTCGTTCATCTTCGGGCTGTGGTTCTACGCCAAGATGGTAGTCGACCTGGCGCACGCGCGCTTTCACTTCGACAATCATCCCTGGGTGGGTAAGCCGTACTTCCAGTGGCTGGAGGAGATTCACCTCCTGCATCACTGGGACCAGCGCTACAACTTCACCATCGTGCATCCGCTCATGGACCAGCTTTTCGGTACGTATCTGGACCCTGCGACCCATCGCAAGGAGCTTCAGATCAGCCTGGAAGACAATGAAGTGACGGTGTCCGATTTGATCAATTGGCGATATCTGCTTACTGAAGCGAGCCCCACTGAATATGCGGCTTTCGTTTCGGCGGCGCAGCGCTATCCCAAGTCGCTTCGCAAGGTCGGGCATCTGCTCACCGTGCTGAAGCATCGAGCTGACAGTCATCCTGAGGACCGTGAGGCTGCAGAGTTGCACGCCCGCGCACTCAACCTGGTCACCGCCGTCGGAAAGACGCCGGAGACTCTTTAGGCAAATCGAATAGTTAGCTGAATAGAAATCAGCCACTTTTCGACGCGCCGCCTGACTGTTCCCACTAACGCGCTATTCCCTAAAAGGGGGCGTATTTTGGTCAGGTGTTCCTGGAGAAAGACCCGAGCCCAGAAGTTTTGAGCTCCGGTCTTTCTCTCTTGGAACTAAGGCTATTGATGGATATAGTAAAGCCTAAAGCCCGCCCCGCAGCTCTGTTTATAGCCTCGAAACTGTGAAAAACACGCGCTGCGAGTGTCGCAAAATCTTCACAGCGAATTCACCTTGCGCATGAGATTATGCCGACGCATTCTCTCTCAACCACTTCAAACATCTCGCCTGTCTTACTAGTCAGCGCAATTCTAACTGTGTTCTACGCAATGCATATTGCTGCAATTGCACGGATTTAGTCTTTGCGCTCGAAAAAAGCAGTTATGTCTGCTTTCGTTTCTGCCACCAGGAGTGACCATCAATGGCATATGAGTCTCAAGCTGAGGCCACCGACGCCGCACCAGAGGTAGCATCATCGACTCAAAGCATCGGTGACGCTGCGGCCGGATCGCAAGTTGGCGCAACGCCGCTCACCGATGCTGAAAAAAGCGTCAACAACGAATACATGATGAGTCAAGGGTTTCCCGATGCGCAAAACATCTTTGCGCCGGATGATAACGACCCTATTCAAATGGATGCTCAAGACAATCAAAACAGCCAATTTGAAGCACGGGAGCCGGACACAGCTGGAAAGGAAAGAGACCTTTCACCTGAGAATCGCCAGCGTCTGGATGATTTGACCGTAGCACAGGACAATGCTCTGGCTCGGCCAGACGCGACTAATGCTTCCGTAATGAAAGCAATGCAAGATCAGGCAGACACCTACGGCACCAATCCTGACGGATCTCCCAAAGTAAGCATTCTTGCGTATCAGTCCAGAGATGTGAATCCTGAGACAAATTACTATGCGAGTTTCAACAACAGTCGAGCAGACCAGATCAGCAATCAATTTTTGCTGGAAGGTGCAAGAACATTAGGAACCGACTATCCGTCATCAAGAGTTGGCTATCTAGGTTCTACCGTCAGTGGCAGACACACTGGAAATCGCGTTTAGTACAAAGCCGGAATATTCGCCTGAGTTTCGTCTCCCGCCGTGCAACTGCACCGAGGCACTTCTCAGTTCAATTATTTCCACGTTATTTTCTTGCTTGCAAAAACAATAAGGCTGCCTGTCAGACCAGGAATGAGGCAGAATGCCAAAAAAGTGAGGACAGAGATGGTGTCTATTTGGCAGTGGATTGAAAATTCTACGGTGTTTCCAAAAATCATAAGTGCCGAAGACATCGAACCAAAGACGGTCAGACTCAGTTTGGAAACTTTCGGTAAGTTGGAATTTCGCAGACAAGCCCAGATCGCGTGCGTGGAAATTGCGGACAACGCTCCGTAAATTCCCAGCAAAGGAAAGAATGTGAAAGCTTTTTCGAAAGTACAAATTGGCACGAGGAAAGGAAGTACCAGCGCCAGGAGAATTCCAGAGGTTATGTAAGATGCAACCACAGACGAGAATGACGCGAAGACCTTCCAATCCTCGCGATACTGTTTTTGCATGCGTTCATACGCTCGATAAGGATCGAGATGATAAAAAGCCTCGGGCCCGGCGTTATCCAACAGCCGCTGCCTTGCGTCTTGCAAGTTTTCCCTCTGCTTCGTTTGCATCGCAACAGTCTACTACGACTGCTCGATTTTCGTTTCAGCTTGATTGAGCCTGCGTTTGGCGCAGCAACGACGATGAGAGCCCCTTAGAAAAAAGGGCTCTCAAAGACGATTTTCGTTATTGAAATTTTGGCTGACGATGCAGGAACAACTCAGGACTCATGCCAATCTTGCAATGTTCCTGTGTGTGCCGGAGTATTCCATGCGCTATCTGTTTTCGTTGCGATTGTAGTGCGCAAAACCGCGGAAGGTCGCCCAAACTGGCGTATCTTCGAAGTAGCTCGGTTCGGACATTACTTTTTCAATCTCGTCAACTTGCTGTTGCTTTTGGTTTTCGACGGTTTGGTGCGCAAGGATTTGATATTCGGGCATGTGAAGGAAACCTCTGGGGTGTGAGGGAGAATCAATTGGTGGTTGGAGAAGTTAAGGGCGCCGATTGTTATCGACAAAGACATTGTCAAGGACACTGCGTGAAAAACACGTGAATCACGTATTGCCTTTCAAAAATCCCCATTTTCTGGGAAAATCTCGGGTTCACCCTGCGGCTGAAAGGCCATACAAAGGGAAAAAGTAGAGGAAAAATCACGTGAAAGTGAAAAATTTGTCCCAGGAAGCTTCCAAATTAAGGTGCCTGTTGAACGGCGCCTGTAAATTCGACGTCACCGACCTGGCAGAGCGAGCGCTCAGTCCGCAAATACTTCAGTCAGTCGGTTATCTGGATTCGGCGCAGGCTGTGGACAGTTTGTACGCCGACCCCTACTGGCCGAAATGGGACAGCCCCTGGTGGCATATGACTCTGCTTTTTGAGATGGGTCTGGCGGACAGAATTCCCGAGCGGGCTCTCGATGCGTTTCAATCTGTGGCGCGCAAGCACTTTATAGATGTCTTTCCTCTTAAGGAGGAGGAGATTCCCGCTGGCTGCGATACTACACGCAATATCTACTGCTTTTGCGCGTTGGCGACAGCAATGCAAATTCTGGAGGCGCGGGGGCTGCGCAGCGATGAAGTGATTCCGTGGGCGCGCTCGTGGTTTGCTCGCTATCAAATCGCTGACGGCGGCTACAATTGCAGCGAAGAAGTCTATTTGAAAGAAACGCCGCGCTCTTCAATCGTTTCTACAGTGCCCATGCTCGAGGCACTGCTCAAACTTTCGGAACGCGGACTCAGTGATGAAGAAGAAGCGATCTTGGATCGCGGCATTCAATACCTGTTGGATCGGCGTGTGTTCAAATCACTGAGCAAAAAAGATGCCGTCATCGATGCGGATTTTCTCAAGCTTACCTTCCCTCGCTTTTACGAATACGATGTGCTGCGTGGTTTGAAGTTGGTCACTGACTGGGCGGTGAAGCGTGACAAAAAACTGCCGATGGTGGCAATCGAAGAGGCTTTTCAATTAGTGGCAGCGAAGGTCGATGTTGATGAGCCCTCTATTGAAATAGAAAGACAGTTTTACGCAGGCAAGCGCACTCTGGCTAAAGACGAAAGCGGCGCATGGTCGCGCGGACACGATGTTTCTCTGTTTCCATTATTGGAAGCCGTGGGCGCACCAGGCCCCTCGCCGTTTCTCTTCAAATCGTTCATGCTGATGTACGAAAACCTGCATGGGTTGCTCCAAAGAGCCTGATACGGGTGCGGATTTTGCTGTCGGCTAGAGCCGAAGGTGTTAAATACTGTCCAGATCCAACAAAAAACGCCAGGCCGGAGCAATGGTTATCTTGCCTGCGTCAACCTCGACTAGTTCAGCTTCGCTGCGTGTTACGAGCGTGCCTGTTTTCAGTTTCAGTTCGGACATTGCTTCATTAAGTGCTGAAATCTCCCTTGTGCGCGTTTGTCGGTCAACTATCGATTCACAGACCTGAACCAGCATTCGCCGACGATCTGGCAAGCGTACGATGAAATCGACTTCCCTTCCACCCTTCGTCTTGAAGTAGGCGATATCCGGTGTTGTTCGGCGCAAAGCAGTATAGACGAGGTTTTCGAGAAGGTGTCCAGAATTGACCAGAACGCCTGATCCGATTGAGGTCGCAAACGAATGGTCTATGCAATAAATCTTCTTCGGGTTAGCGTTAGCTTTTGAGAGCGATGCATCGAAAATCAGTACGGCAAAGTTGCAATATGCATCTTCGAGCCAGTTCAGATAATCAGAGACAACTGATTTGGGGGCATTGTGTCCGAGTGACTTCAGGTAGCCCGTCAGTCTGTTGATCGAGTAGAGAGACGAAGTATTGTCCACCAGCCAATAAGCCAGGTCCAGTAGTGCCCGCGGATGAGATATGTTATGACGATCAATCAAATCACGAAACAACATTGCGTTAAAGTATTCCTGGTGCATTTTTATTCGCATTTGCCGTTCTACTCCGGCAACCTCAGGGAATCCTCCTTTATCTGAGTACTCCTCGAATGCCTTTTGCACTATTAGCTGCTTTTTTGTAGAGAGGTGGCTGCCACTTTCGACGCCG
>JADZFV010000022.1 GCA_020854255.1 Candidatus Melainabacteria bacterium
TCCAACTTCCAGAACCTTTTGAGAAAAATTACAGAGAAAATCGGCAAGGAGCGCAGCTCCGCATTCTTGCGCCTGGCTTTGCGCGACACGATCGGTTATTCCGGCCGGGCGCGCATGTATGTCATGTCATCGAGCGCCGAGGTGGGCATCGATATGGTGGCCGCCAAAGCAACCGGCACGTCGCTTTCGACTGTAGTCAAGGATTTGGAGAACTGGCAGGTGAAATACATCGAATATGTCAGCCAGGAACTGGACAGCAACGTTCTGCTCAACATCATCAGAGAAATTCATCCCAACCCCTGACGACTTTGATATAGAAAAAAGACTCTAACTACTGTACAAAGGTACTTCTGTAATAGCCCTGTCGCCTTGTACGGAGAGACCAAGCATGCGCGTTTTGAAGAGGCATGGTTTTTGCCTTTCTCTTTCCCTGTCTATACTTGCAACCGCCGCTGTGGCGTCGTTTTTTGCACCGCCTTCTAAAGCGCAAACGTCTTCAATGGCGCAAGAGCCTTCGATTGCGCAATCGCCTCTGGTTGACCAACCTCGCACATTGGCGCAGGCTGCGGCAATTGTGCAGGCGGCCGACAAGCCTGAAAGGGTCGAGCGTGCCGGGCGCATTTTGACGCCGCAGTTGCAGTCACCGTCTTTGCCGAGCCCGGCTCTGCGAGTGCGTGTGGCCGTGGCCCAGAACATGCGCACGCCCAGAGAAATTCTCTCCAAATTGTCTAAAGACGAAAGCTTGATGGTGCGGCAGGCGGTTGCGCAAAATCCTTCCACGCCGCCGGAAATCATCGATGCACTGGCGCAAAATGCCGACGAGCCGGTTTTCGAAGCGCTTTTGCGCAACTCACGCATGCCGCAATCGGCGACCTTAAACAGATTGACGAAGGCGGGCATTCCCAAAGTCTTAGAAACCATCGGCTCAAATCCTAAGACCCCGCCTGAAGTTCTGCACGGTCTGGTAATGGGACCGGTGCACACTGAATTCCTGCTGCTTTCTCTGGCGCGCAACCCTAATGCGCCACCGGATGTGGTGATGCGACTGTGCAAGATTGGCGATCGTCTGGTGCGTACTTTCCTGTCGCGGCAGCCCAATATCCCCAGTGAAGCAATTACCGTTCTTTCTCAAGATGGCGATCTAGGTGTCAGAGCCTTTGTCGCCATCAACAACTCTGCACCGCCTGAGGTGCTTGATGCTTTGTCAAAGGATGCCAATTTCGTGGTCAGACAAGCAGTGGCAGGCAACGGAAACACCCCGGCTTCTGCACTCGACAAGCTGAGCAAAGACGACAAAGCGGAAGTGCGTGCCGCAACGGCACTTTGTCCCAAGTGTCCGGCGGCGACTCTTGCCCTCCTTGCAAAAGATGGCGACGACAACGTTCGCATCGCTGTAGCATCCAACCGGCAGACTGCGGCGAAGGTGCTTGCTGACCTGGCCGGAGACAAGAACCCCGCAGTGAGAGCCTCTGTCGCGGTCAATCCCGCCGTAAGCAAAGATGCTTTGCATCAATTGTCGGCTGATTCGACCATTGCCGTTGCCCAGGTGGTCTCGGCAAGACCTGATCTCAGCCCTGAATCCTTTGCAATACTGGCTAAAGACAAATCGCCAATGGTGAGGACAATTCTGGCCATGAATCCGCGTCTGCCCGGTGACCTTGTCGCCACGCTTGCCAAAGACGATGTTCCCAGCGTGAGAGCGGCTGTGGCATCGAATTTCTCAGTCCTGGCTCATTCTGAAGGAAAGGCTCCCGCTGATTTTTCTCACCTTGAGGCGATTTTTTCGAAGCTGGGACAAGATCCCGATGAGTTTGTCCGCCAGTCTCTGGCCGGCAATGTCAATGCTCCCAAGCAGTGTCTGGCATCGCTGTCTCACGATCAATGCGCCTCTGTCTTGCGCAGTCTGGCGTTGAATCCGCAAGTTCCGGACAGTACGCTTCTTTTGCTTGCTCAATCGAGCGAACCGGCTGTTCGTCACGAATTGCTCAATCGTCCTAATGCCGGTCGTGATGTTTTGCTCAAACTGGCTGAGGATGCAGACGTTGAATTAAAGCGCCGATTGGCCGGCAACCCGCAAGTGCCGGAAGATGTGGTGGCAAAACTTGCCCAGGATACCGATCCTTCAGTCAGGTCGGTTGCCGCCTCCGCTGCCAAAATGAGCAAGGAGTCGCTGTCCGGTTTGGTAGCAGACAGAAGCCGTTTTGTGCGCGCTAAGGTGGCCGCCAATCCAAACACACAAGCAACCGATCTGGAAAAACTGGCTAAAGATCAAGACGATCTGGTGCGCCAGTCCGTCGCCGGCAATCCTTCCACTGCCGCGGCACTGCTGACCGCTCTGTCGTCCGACAAACGTCCGGAAGTGCGCGAAGCTGTAGCGCTCAATCCTTCGGCTACCACCGAGACGATCAAACTTTTGAGTGAAGATAGTGAATGCTGGCTGGCAGCGCCTGATTCAAGATACAGATAAAACTACTGGTATATGGATATTCAACAGAATGAAGGAAGCAGTAATCGTAGACGCCGTGCGCACCCCAATCGGAAAACACATTGGCGCTCTTAAAGATGTACGGCCGGACGATCTAGCCGCCCACGTAATTCGTGAACTGTTAAAACGCAACCAGATCGATCAATTGCAAATTGAGGATGTACTTTTCGGATGCGCAAATCAAGGCGGTGAGGACAATCGCAACGTCGCTCGTATGGCTGCATTGCTTGCCGGCCTGCCTGTCGAAGTGGCGGGCGGCACGGTTAACAGACTGTGTGGCTCGGGCTTGATGGCGGTGAATGAGGCTTGTATGGCCATTCAATCGGGACACGGTGATATCTACATTGCCGGCGGCGTCGAGTCGATGACGCGCGCACCATTTGTAATGGCAAAGCCGGACGCCGCATTTCCCCGCGGCGATCAAAAACTGGTCGACACCACTCTGGGCTGGCGTTTTGTCAATAAAAAATTGGCCGATGTGTATCATCCTTATTCGATGGGTGAAACGGCGGAAAATGTCGCCGAAAAGTATTCCATATCTCGCGAGGATCAAGACGAATTTGCGCGCCAGAGCCAGGCAAAATATGGCGAGGCAAAGGAGAAAAACGCCTTCAAAGACGAGATTGTTCCTGTGCCCCTGCCACTCAAAAAAGGCTCAACGGCGGAGGAATTCGTCGGTGAAGACGAGCATCCCAGACCGCAAACAACTATCGATGATTTGAAGAAATTGAAGGCGGCATTTCGCGACGGCGGTTCCGTAACGGCTGGAAATGCATCTGGTATCAATGACGGTGCCACGGCGGTCTTGATCATGTCCGCCGACAGAGCCAGGGAATACAAACTTGCACCTCTGGCTCGATACGTTACGTCGGCTGTGGCCGGTGTTGATCCTTCCATCATGGGCATCGGTCCTGTGCCCGCCACACGAAAAGCTTTGAGCCGAGCCGGATTGAATGTTTCCGATATTGATCTGTTCGAACTCAATGAGGCTTTCGCCGCTCAATCCCTGGCCTGCATTCGCGAGCTGGGCTTGGATCCGGTTAGAGTAAACGTTTTAGGCGGCGCCATTGCGCTCGGGCATCCCCTGGGTTCAAGCGGCGCCAGGATTCTGACGACCCTGCTTCATGAGATGCGCCGCCGAAAATCCCGCTATGGTCTTGCGACCATGTGCATTGGCGTCGGACAGGGAATCGCCACGATTGTCGAGCGTATTTAGGCGGCGGGTATGGAGCGCCGGTGGGCGAGGCTGGATAGCTTCTGCGAGGTTAAAAATTGCTAAGATTCTACCAGAGTGCCCCGCAATCGCTCATTGGACGAGGGAAGAGTGCTCGAAATGTGGCATTAATGAGTGAGTGGGTGCACCAGTTGGGCGGTGTGCCGGTGAGGCTCAAGCTAAAAAGGACCCAGATCTTCAACGCCGAAAGTTAGCCAAGCAATAAAATGGAATCACAGCTCAAGCGCTTTACCTTTCTTCAGTTGTCCGACGTGCACCTCGATTCACGTTTCCTTTCCGGACGCCTCGGGCTTTCTCACAGCCAGCGTTATGAGCGCAACAACGAAATGCTCATCTCGCTCTATCGGGCTCTGGAAGAGGCCGGCAAACGCAGGGTGGACGCCATTTTGATCCCGGGCGATTTATTCGACGCCGATACGGTGACCGGACCGACTATCAATTATCTGATTGAATCCTTCTTTCGCCTGGGCAACATTCCCGTAATCATATCTCCAGGCAATCGCGACTACTATTCTTTCGCTTCGCCGTACAATCCCAGGGTTCTGCACGCCCGCGGATTGCCGCCCTGGCCGGACAACGTGATCGTTTTCGATTCCGACGAATTTCTGACTGTCAAGCATCCGCTTCGCGAAGATGTGTGTTTTATCGGTCGCGCTTTCCAGAAAAACGAAGTCGAACAACGCCGCCTGCTCGATCGACCGGTGGCAGTTAGAACAGGAGCGCCGCTTAATTTCTTAGTGCATCACGGTTTTCTAGAAGGTTATGCGGGACCGGACGCGGAGGTTGCCGATAAATATTCGGCACCGTTTTCAGTTGAAGAATTGGAGTCGCAAGCTTTCACTTATTCTGCGCTCGGTCATTGCCATGAATTTGCCGAAGTCTATTCGTCGGCAGGCAAACTCATAGGCGCTTACGGCGGCTCATTTGTCGGCCGCAGTTTTGAGGAAGCCGGACCGCGTCTGGCTCTTTTTGGCACTGTGATTGTCGGACCAAGCCGTATTCCTGAATGCACCGTTGAGCCTTATGAATTCGACAACCGGCGCATCTATGTAGCCGGCGCCGATGTCTCGGGACTTACTGAAGAAGTGATGGGTGAAGAACTTCTTTTGTCCATTGAAGAGCAAGGCGCCAGACCAGGCGAAGATATTGTCTATCTCCACATGGAAGGCAGCTATCCGCCCGATGCGGATAAGACGGCTGTTATCGATCGCTTTTCCGCCAATTATTTCCACGTGCGCGTAGCCGATCATACTCGTCCTGATTATCTTTCCGAGCGCTTCGACGAACGCACAACCGAAGGCAAGTTTATCGAAGCCATGCTCGAATACAAAAGGCGCGTCGAAAAGGGCCGCGCTGAAGCGGGAGTACTGGAGCCCGGCAACGCACCAGATTCGGTTTCAGGCGGCGCGGCCGAGGATGCACTTTATTATGGATTGGATGCCCTGAGGCGGCAAAAGGTAGACATACGCAATGTGGATTGAACGCATCGAGCTGGCCGGCTTCGGTAGCGTTGTCGGCGAAAAAATAGAATTTGCAAGCAACAAGCTCAATCTGCTTGTTGAAGCAAACGAGTTCGGAAAATCCACGATGGCGACGGCGGTGTGGGCAGCCCTCTTTGACTTTCCTGATGGGCATGCGGCCGGCAATTTGCATGGTGCCCAGACCACCCATGGGCGCGAGTCGATGCGTCCGCGCGCTGGTGCGCATCTGCCTTTTCAAGTCTCTTTGTGGGCTACAGTCGGTGACCGGCAGCTCAAAATCGTCCGCGATTTCGCCCAGCGTAGTGTGCAGGTTCATGAGCTGAGACCCACGCAAAATGACGTCACCGCCGAGTTTCTCGGACCCCAGGGTGAAGATGAAGTCGGATTCAAATTGACGGGAATGACACGCGAGCTTTTCCGCAGCACATGCTTCGTCGGGCAGCGTGAATTGGACGAGCACACTATAGGCGGTGCCGAAGATTTCGCCTCCGTCTTTCAAGGCATTGCCGACTCATCCAATTCCAAACACACAGCCCATGGTGCTATTCAGTGTTTGGAAACCGCTCTCAGTCACTATCCTCACCGCGGGCAGCGATTGAAGATCGATCAAGTGATCCATGAACTGGAAGTCGAGCACAAAGAATTGAAAGAAAAACTTGCCGCTCTTGAAGTGGAGCGCCAAAATCTTTGCGAAGGTCTATACAAGCTCAATCAGCTCGGAGACGACATGGGCACAGAGACTGGCCCGACTGAAATTGAGGTGCCGCCTGAGACTGACACTGCCACTCTGGTTTTGGTCGAAGAACTCAGAGATCTCGACGCCTCCATCGCTCGTGCCAAACAGCTCGAAGGTAGGATTCTCGAGTTGCAAGCACAAATGGATGCTCTTTCACCTCCTCAACCGGCACTTGCCAATCTGGAGAACAGAGTCCGTGAAATGTGGACCAAGCGGGACTCTCTTTATGCAGAGCACGAACGATTGAAGGGCGAACCCGGCGGTGGCAGCACGGAAGTGGATGCGCTGGAGGCTGCCTTCCAGAAGAAGTGGCGCGGATTAAGCGATTTCACGAGCCAGGACGCACAAGCATTGTCACTTCTGGTGATGCGCCTCAGCGATCTTGGCCGCGATCTCAATGCGCTCAGTTCGCAAAAACAAGAGGAAGTTGACCGGCTGACCAGCAGCCAGGTGGATCTGGTCAAATATGAGTCCACCAAAAATGCTCTGTCCGGACTTGATCCCAAAGATGCAGGAGATGTACGCTCGTATCATGCCTTGATGAATGCCGCCAAAGATCAGATTGTTGAGTGCGAGCGGACAGTGGTCAAACATCGCGCTTCCATTCTTGAAATTGAGAAGCAGCGCCAGGCTATGCGCAGCAAAGACATTTTGATAGGCGGTGGGGCAGCAGCTGGTTTTGTCCTTTGTGCAATTGCCGCCTTTTTCTTTCGTGAAATGTTACCGGCGCTGTTGGCTCTTGGCTTGATGGCACTGGCTGCTGGCGTGGCGGCAGGTTTCTTCATCCTCAGATGGATGAAGCCTGAATATTACAAGAAGCGCGATTCGGAAAAACTGGAAGCGGAGTTGGAAAAGAGCACGGCTCTGGCCCAACAATTGCACAGCAAAATTGGTTCTCTGGAAGTAAAACTGGAATCAATCGCCAGAAAAGCCGGCGTATCCGGAGCTTTGCTGCTCGTGAATTTGATCGAGGAAAAGTCCCAGAGCGAGCCGAAATTGAAGACAATTGACCAGCTCGGGTCCGAGATCGCCAGCAAGGAAAGCCAGCGCGAGCGAGCGCTGGACGAACTGGGAATGTTCTTCAAAAAAGCGAATATACCGGCTGGTGAAATTTCTCTTGAGAGAGCAAAACGCTTGAGTGATGACGTCGCGCAGGCAGTCGAGGAAGGACGCTCGATTCAGACTGCCACCTGGCAGCAACGCCAGATGCTTCAGCAGATTGGCACTATGCAAGGCGAGATTGAAGACATCGAAAGAAACCTCACTTCAATCTTCACCGACAACGGGATATTGGAAGTTTCGCTGGAAAATTGTTTTCAAACATTCGAGAGGAGTATCGACGCCCATTACAGCTCCAGAAATATGGCCCATCAGATTGAGCGTCTTACGGAAGACTGCCTTGGTGGAGCTGCTTTTTCCGATGTTTCCACGTATGCCCTTCATCTCGAACAGAAAGCCAATGACCTTAAAATCCGTATCAGTACACAGTCCTCGGTAAAATTGATTTCGTTGCAAAACAAGGACAGCCATAGTTCTGCAGAAAGAAACGACCTGCTTGTAAAAGTCAGAGTCGCGGCAAAGAGTCTTGATGACAGCTACTTACCTGTGCTCGATCGAATTGAAAACGTCTCCAGAGAGTTGTCCAATGCTCGGCATTCGAAACTGTCGTTGGAGCTGGCGAGAAACACCTTGCGCAAACTTTCGGGCGAAACCTACGAAAATTGGTCGCAAAAACTCAATGCCATTGCCGGAGAAATGCTGGGCAAGCTCGATCTGGAATTCGAAACATTGCAGTTCGCTTCCGACTTGAGCTTGCTCTTGAAACGTCGCGGAGATTCCGACACTATCGATTCGTCCATGTTCAAAGAGCGTATGTCGGTAGGTACTCGCGAGCAGTTGCACTGGCTGGCGCGGGTAGTGATCTCACGTTTTCTGTCCAGGGACAACCCTTTGCCTATCATCCTGGACGAGCCTTTCAGCGAGTCGGACGACGAGCGTTTTTTCACGATTATGCAATTCGTTGTTGATGTTTTGACAAGAGATCATCAGGTGATTATTTTTAGCTGCCACCGCCAGCGCCACCAGTGGTTGTCCGAGCAATTGAGCGCCGCTCAAAAAGAGCGCTTGCTTTTCTGTCACCGCGTCAAAGCGGAATTCGCCGCCAAGCTGTAGGGTCGACTGGGGGGCGCCGCCATTCTGGCGGCATCCTGGACAAGCTCACCGTCGAAGCCGGCAAGATGCCGGCGTTCCAGAGATCGCTCTAATGCAGCAAGCCTCGCGATTTTGCTTCTTTGGCCAGTTCCTTAGTCTTAGCGAGAGCTTCTTTCTGTACTGCAGGAACCCAGGCATCGGCAGGGTTACTCAGGGTTTTTGCTTTCCAGGCGATGTAAGAGAGTGAGGCGTCCTGCACACTGGAGCCCATCTGGAGCTCATCGAAGACTAACTTCTGCCATGAGTCAGGCGGATAGGCTTCCGACTTGCCGCGCAGCACGTCTACATCTTCCACGCTGTCGTATTGCGGACCTTTCAATTCGTCGGCTAATTCTTCCCGCTCGAGCTCTTCCAGTCTTTCTGTATCTCTGCCAGCCATCAGCCGTTCGAGCGTAGGATTTTTGTCTGTGGACTCGTAGTCGGTCAGAACAAGTTTGCCGGTTCGCAAGCTTTGACCATATTGAAAGCCGCCTTCCTGACCAGGATCGCGTACCTGAACGCCGGCTTTGTCCAGCTTCGCTTTGAATTTTGGCCATAGCGCTTCGTCAAAGTTGGGCGTGACAAGTTCTTGCACAAAGGCAAGCACGTCTCGTCCATTAGAATCAGTAACTTCCCAGACTTTGCCGCCCATGAGTATCTCTGCGTCGAAGGGACGCTTGCCCCAGCTGTCATTCCAGCCACCCTCATAGTTGTTGGCGAGTTTTAGAGCGCCTCCGTCGGGCAGACCCTTCTGCGGTGCCAATTCCACCACAAAGGCATCATTCCCTTGAGACAGATAGCGAGCCACTTTCATATTTGCAAGCTTCGTTCCTTTCAGTGCATCGCGGAAATTGTGGGCGTCGGTTCCCTTTAAATATTCAGTTACTGTCTTGAGCTTTGCCACCATTTCTGGTGTCCATTCGCCATCGTAAAGTTTGCGGATTTCATCTTTCGTCCATGACTCACTCTCTCTCAGTTCGATCTTTAGTGGATCATATCCTTCGCCGGAGCCCAGTCTTCGCGGCTGCGCTTCGCCTTTGCGAGTTTGCTGCTCTATTGGTGAAAAATTCAAGCGATTTTTGCCTGAGCGCATGAACATTGGCGCGCTCTCGGCCAGGCTCTGAGCACCCAAAACGGACTTGCCTGCCATGGTCGGATCCAGGTAGCAGGTAGCGATCAGATCGGCAAGTCTGCCAGTGTCGGGTGCAATCGGTTGACCTGTCTTATTGTGTTTTACAAGAAGACTTTGCTCAGGACCATACTCTTGCATGCCGAGGAATCTCTTGAGTCCTCTGCCGGCACCAACATGCTCTCTCACCGCCAGACTTACTTCGCCTGCCTTATCCAGCGTTTTCAGCGCGCCAGTCAGTGCTCTTTCGCCGCCGACAACCTTGAAGTCTTTTCCCTGGACATTTACTTTCTCACCATTGGCGGTGGCAACATCATTGCCCGCTTTTTGCCATTCAAAGTTCTTGCGCGGGCTTTCGAATTTGCCTTTGACACCGTGATAAGTTCCGAAGCCCAGACCGATGACGCCCATCGTCACCATCGATTCTTTTGTTTCCTTCCATGTGGCGAATTTCGCATCGGTGGTCGCCGAGCTGCCGAAGGACGACAGCGAGTCGAATTTCAAGTTGCCCAGAAAAGAATGCCCGTGAGCACTGACGCCGCCTGCGCCCACACCTGCGGCCAGACCGCCCATGTATGGATTTTTGATCAGAGAGGCAAACCTTGATGTTTCCGCACCGACAGCCGGAGCAAATCTGGTGGCGATGACATGCATGACACCCATGGTCAGGGCGCCGTTGACGCCGTTCAAACCTTTGGCGACGAGAAACGGTTGAGTGTTGTGCTGGTCCACCGGGCGAAGCAAAGTGTCATGAACAGCACCTGTCAGCACTGCCTCTTTCATACTGAGCCCGAGCACAGTGCGCTGAGACAGTCTTTCTGCCAGCTGTACTTCAGTCATGCCGGCGCGAGTGATCGCCTTAACACCCTTGCCTGCTGCCATAAAAGGCAACAACATGCCGACGGCGTTGCCGGACTGTTGCGCCCAGTAATTGCTTGTTCCGTACTGCGCGGCTTCTGGTGCTTCCAAAGCGCCAATCTGCACCTTAGGAAGCAAATTGGTTCCCAGTCCTTTGTCGGCCAGTTGAACGACAGCGTTGATCGGCGTTTGAATGGCCGAGTGTCCGGCCGAGCGCAGGAAGTCGTCCACGAGCCCGTTTTGCTCGACAGGCGCTTTCGGTTTGTTGTGCAGTTCGGCCAGATAGGCGTAGTGCTCCGCCATCGCGTCACGGCTTACAGTCGCTGGAAATTGTTCGGATCCCATACGCAAACGCACCGACAAGCTCGGACCGCACCGAGTCTAGTTAATTCATACCCAAGCAAATGGCTTTCTAGACCGCAAATCGAGGATGGTCCGGAGTATGTCACGCCTCAGTCTAAGGTTGACAGGCTGGCAAAATCGTGACAATTTCGGCGCCGCTGACCAATCTCGAGATTAATTCCAGATTGAGAGCCTTTCTGGGTGGCCGCTCTCTACTGTCGGCTGGCGCTTGCTTGTGCGGGCTTGGGCAGCGACATGCGCACCACCGAATTATCGTCCTGCTGGCTCACGTACAAATTGCCGTCGCGGTCCATGGTCAGGTAATAAGGCGACTTGAAGCCCGTGCCTATGATTGTGGAAATCCCGGCCGGGTTGACTCTGGCGATGGTTCCGCTTGTGTAATTGGCTACGTATACATTGTTCTGGTCGTCGACAGTGACGCCGATTGGCCCTTTGAAGTTGGCGCCCGAGCTGAAGACGCTGCGGCTGCCGTCCGGGCTGATGCGGTCAATGCTGTTGGTGGCGAAATTAGCAATATACAGGTGACCGGTGCGGTCGAAAGCCAGTCCTGAAGGGGCGTTGAAGTTGGTGGCAATGACGCGGACCGAGGAATTGGCGAGTACCGGAGCCGGGTTGGACGCTGTGCGGA
>JADZFV010000023.1 GCA_020854255.1 Candidatus Melainabacteria bacterium
GTGGGTGAAGGTGGAACGCCGATGTGCACTGCGTTTATCACAGCCACAAAACTTCTGACCAAGTGGATATCCGAGCACCCCAACTGTTTCCCCCCCATCGTCATCAATATTTCCGATGGCGAATCCTCCGACATGGACCCCTATCAAGCCGCCACTGATTTGATGACTCTGTCCAGCAGCGACGGCGAAGTGTTGCTTTTCAATTTGCATCTGTCTTCGTCTCAGGAAAAAGCAATTGAGTATCCGAATGACGAAGAGAAATTGTCTGACGATCATTCGAAGCTTTTGTTCAGCATGTCCAGCGTTTTGCCTGAATACATGCAAAAAATGCTGTCCGCCGAAGGCGTGCCTGTGACCTTCGCTACCAGGGGATTTGTCTTCAATGCGGATCTGGTCTCTGTTATCCGTTTTCTGGACATCGGCACAAGACCCAGCAATCTGCGCTAAATTCGCCCAAATAAAGGTAGAACATGCACGTTTTCGGAAAGCTATTTTGGCTCCCCAAAAATAACAACTCGCTTGCAGAGTACGAAGATGCTGCTTTTCCGTGCGTCGAGCAATTCGACTCTGAAGTATCTGAATTTAAGTGCGCGGTCGCCGATGGCGCGACTGAGACTTCATTTGCGGCACTGTGGGCGAAGTTGTTGGTGGAAGGCTATGCGGAAAAAACTGAGCTGGCCATGCTCAGGAAAAGATGGAATGCAGATGTGCGGCAGAAAGATTTGCCGTGGTACGCAGAGGAAAAGCTGGAAAAAGGAGCGTACGCTGCGATTGCCGGACTGCATTTAAAAAAGGGGCGCGGCAAGAAAAATATTTTCACTGTCGAAGCTGTAGGTGACTGTTGTGTTTTTCATATTCGAGAAAACAATATGCTTTCCAGTTTTCCACTAAGCGCTTCGGAGCAGTTCAACAATTCGCCGGCTCTCATTTGCAGCCACGACGATGCTTCTGTCGATGCAGCAATGAAAAGGTTGACTCAGAAAGGCGAATGGAAAGACGGAGATTCCTTTTTCTTGCTTTCTGATGCGATCGCCTGCTGGGCACTCAAAAGGCAAGAGGAAATGCAGGATGCAGCCAATGTGCTGCAGAACATCGAGACTCAAGAAGATCTGTGCCGCCTCGTGGATGAAGAGCGCCATTTGATTTTGGAGGACGGTCGACCGGCCATGAAGAATGACGATGTCACGCTCTTGTGTGTGACTGTTTGTAGCTAGCAGAAATTTAATAATGTCTGAACTGCGTTACCGGGGGTTTTTGTCGCAGGTACCAGGAACCAGCCCCGGATGAGTTGTCATGAGGATGGTTGATTGATTTTTGGGGTATACGTATTTCCCCCCTAACGCCCGCAGAATGGGGGATCTAACCCGCACTTAATTTGACTCTTGGCAGGGGCGGTATTAATCTGTTGATGGCGAATATGAAAGAGGTCCGCGCAGGCGGGCATTGATCTTGGCGTGAGAATAAAAAGGGCTGGACATCTCGATGAAGCAATTGTTTCAGGCGTGTTTGACTTGGGGAGAATCTGGCGACGCTGTTTGTGACAGGGAAATTTCAGCGTATACGGATGAAGAGCATTTGTCGGGCAACAGAAAACGCCTCACGCAGCTGCGGAAAAAAACCGGCGAAATGAGTGGGCAGTTTGCCGCTCAATCAGCGCCTCAAATTAAAACGCAAATTGACTGCAATCCTCCGTCCACGGCGGTCGCGGCGACCAGCGCTTCTTTGGAGCCGCCGCATATTGTGGAGCCTATTGCTGCGATTGAAAAGCATGCCAAAGGCTTGGCTGGCGCAGTGAAATTGCCTGAAGTGACTGCACCCGTCAGTGAATCTTGGTGCGATCCCACTGCCGCTGCCGCCGCCAAGGTCGCAGCAAAGATCACGCTGGCGATTTCGACTGAAATGACGATTGCTCCAGTAACTCCGACAACTGAATCTTCGGCTTGTCCCGCGTATGTAGATGCCAATGAAATTACGGCAGAACTTCCAATTTTGAACTTTCAAGCTCCACATAAAGAAAACAAAAGCGGCTTGAGTGGAAGTTTTCGACGCCAAAACAGCGGCGAGCACAAAATGTCGCACTGGGTCAACAAGAAAACGGCTGGAACACGCGTCTGGGACAGTCGTGTGGAGTCCGGAGTCAAGGCTTACGAGACAAACTCGAAATACACAAGCAGTCAGGACACCCTGCCGGTTGATATGGATCTCCCTGACGGTGAGAGCTTCATTGAGATGGACACTGCCGACGATGCGCCCGCAATTGAGTCTTTCGGCTCCGGCCACGTCAAAATGATCGCCAATTTCGATAACCAGGGTGGTGGCATTCGCAGACTTTCCTCAACGCGTAATTCGACGCGCATTTTCGAGTGCCGCGACAATAACCAGCCGGCCAAGCCTGTTGAACCGAGCAAGTCATTCGATGCTTTCAGTTCTTTCGTCACGCTTAAATCACCAGACTCTGCTGCCAGTAAAGAGTCAAGTGAAAAAATCAGCGTCGACACTGCCGAAGCACTGTCCATAATTGAAGAATTATTGCAAGAAACGTCGGCACCGGCAAAAGAAAACTCCGAACCAGCGTCTGAGACAATCATTGAAATTTTGGAGGAAACATTCAGCGATTTGCTGGCGGAATGCTATGAAGCGGCAAAAACATTCGAGGATGCAACTGAGGAGATTGACGAGCAAGCTCCAACCAATGACGTGACAATTTCGTTCGTTCCTGATCAGGTTGACCATTCCATCCTCGAAAATTATGCAGGTAATTTCTCTGTGACGCTTGCGGATTCGCTGGAGGCAAGCGAATTAACAGACTTCGTGAGTATTTGTGACCAATTGTGTTTTGATCCAAAGTCGCTGGTTGCGCAAACAATTGACGGCGAGCCAATCGAAGCTGTTTGTGTGTTTGATTCGGAAAAGTTGTCATTCAAAGCTCCTGAAACGATCCGCACCGAACTGGAATCGATGCTCAATATGGATCCGCTTTCACAACTTGACGAATCAAATGCCGATAGCGAACTTGAAATTGAAAACGTAACCGTTGTCTCGATGGAAGATTGCGAAACTCTGGAGATTGCCGCTGTAGGTGGCAGGCCTTCGCGTCAGAAAGCCAGAGGCACATCGCGTTCCAGGAAGACTCAAACACGCAAAGATAAGAGGAGCAAAAAGCGCTCTGCCGCTCATGTCTAGAGCGAAATGAACTGTCAGAGAGACAATACTGCTTTCTGCCGGCAAGATGCCGGCGCTCCAAGGATAGCTATTCTTTACTCGGCGCTCAGTTCGTCGCCTAAATTCAGCCTGCCTGGTTGCGTTACGAGCAAGTTCTGTCCAAATAGAATTCCGTTCTCTGACGAACGAAATGTCGCCAATGTCTTCAATGGTTCAACGCCTTGCTGAGCTGTCGCTTGATCGGTGGTTGTAATCACGCAGCGTGCGCATGGTTTTGCCGATGTGAGAGTGACACCGGAAGCAGAACTGATAGTTTTAAACTCGTCTTCTTCAAATGGTTGACAACCTTCAATGACAATGTTCGGGCGAAACCGATTCATCGGCAATGGTGTTTCGAGTTTGTCGTTCAAAGCCTCAAGAGAAGCCCTCGATATCACGAGCAACGGATATTGATCTTGAAATCGAACACTGCCGTCGAATTCTTTTCCTTCATCGACTATTGGGCGTTTAAAACCATCTTTCATTTTTACAAGGCGGCATTTTGTTTCCAGAAATTCGCTCAACCACGCGGCAACATCATCACCTTCGTCGATCGCAAAGCACTCGTCCCTCCAGACTGTAACGCGCTTAAAGCCCATCGACTCTTCATGATCGGTATGCGGTACAAGGATGTTCGAACGCCCTTGCGCGCTCAAAGTCAAATCGCCTTTTTCATTGATCGCTGTTTTGACCAGAGCCATTTTCGGCAATTCGCGTTGTGTGATAAACTTGCCGTTCGGCAAGGTGACAAGCCAGTTGCGGTCGAAGGTAATGCCCTTCTCCTCCAGCTTAGCTGAAGTCAGGGATATGCCGGCTAATGATTTCACCGGATAGCGATTCAATTCGACCACACGCACTTTTTTCATTGTTCTGTTTCCTGTCATTTGGTTTTCCGGCCGGGCGACGATTTCTTCGCTCCTTAAATTTACGAACAGGCGCATGCAATACGCCGCTACGATTTTCGACCGGGCGATGCACGGCATCGCCTCTACATTTTAAGGGGTGGCGTCGAATTCTCCTTTGTCGGCGCCCTCTTTTAGCTTTTTGTCGAACTCTATGAGTTGGTCAGCTGACTCTTGCTCCAGGTTGCTTGCTTCGGTTGTGTATACGATTTCTTCCGCCTTGATGTCGTGCCTGCCGATGCGCAAGTTATTTGCGTGGCTGAGCTTCTTCGACAGCTCTGGTGCGGGTGCTTTAAGCATTTCGGCGTAGGTAGAACGCTTGCCGTTGCGTTCGGTGATGCGCTGGTTGATTACATCGAGCGCAAACTTCCTTCCGATTGGGATGGTCACGAATAAAGTTCCGTAAGTGACAAGAGGCAAAAGCAAGGGCCACAGTTCGTGCAGTCCGGGTTGGAGAAACAGCCACCAGGTGCCCAGGAAATTAAATCCGGCCAAAACATAAACCATGATCAAACTTCCCGCTTGCGGGCCGACAAACGGCCAGCGCATCTCTTTCAAGAATGGAGCGCTGGCATGACTGTCTCTGGCTGTCGCGCTCACCTGCATGGAAGGGAACGCATACACGATGCCGCCTTCCTCTGTTACTTCTGGTTTGCCGTTGAAGCGCACCAGGACAGG
Source organism: Candidatus Melainabacteria bacterium (assembly GCA_020854255.1). Classification (GTDB taxonomy): domain Bacteria; phylum Cyanobacteriota; class Vampirovibrionia; order Obscuribacterales; family Obscuribacteraceae; genus QKMZ01. The sequence continues at coordinate 4,782 of JADZFV010000023.1, forward strand.
CAGCACTGCGTCATCGTCTGTGGGGTTGGCTCCTGTATATGGTGCCAATTGTTCGGCCGTGACTACGCCGCCGTGATCGCGAATCGAGTTGGCTATGAGTGACCACTTCTTCTCTTCTATATCGGCATTCGGATTGCCGTCGCCGAAAAGGAAGGAAAAACAATCGAAGAGAAAGTTGCTTTTGCGCTGGCGTTGCTGTTGGTTTCCCGGCTGACCGGCGGCGGAGTACGCACCCCAGGTGAGCAAGTCACGCAAGATCAAATAATCGAAAAATCCGAAGTGAAAACCGCCGCCATAGTTATCCCTGTCGTTGTTGCCACCTTTGTTTCCATAGAGCATGATGGCGATGAAAATAAGCAGCACTGCTAAGACTGAGAGGATCAGCATGATGCCGAAAGAAATGCGCAGGAGGAAATAAGCGATATCAAAGAATTTTTTGCCGGCAACCTGAAAAAATCTGGCAATGCCTTTTGTCAAATATGCGTTTTGAAAGCCGGGGCTGAATTTATATGCGACATCACCTGTGGTGGCGACTTCCATGTGCCCGCCGGTTTCGGCAGCTACTCGATTGAGTTCTTCCTGCGCAACCAGAACGGGCAAACCGGTCTTTGCGGCCACGTCGGCCGCTGTCACACGTCGTCCCAGCGAGTCGACCGCTTTGAGTACAATTTCCTTTTCTTTGGTTTTTACTTGTGTTTGCATGTTCGGTCGTATTGGTCATTGTTTTGTGGTCAACGCTAAGACTGCATCTGTAATCGCCAGTAAAGCACATATTAATGATTCTCCGGCAACTGCGCCTGAAGCAATCGGAATTACGTACAATTCAGCGGTTTTCTTGTTTATTTTGCCCCATAAAAGAGCAATTATCGCGCCGATAAAAAAGGAGAAAGCATTTGCAAACGGCATAATCCACGCCAAGCCCAGACCCATTGCCGATGGCATATAGGGCTTCCACTTCTTCGGCGCAAAGTGGTCGATGAGGGCCATAACGATGCCCAGGATGCCGCCGATCAAGAGCGCATAACGCGCTGTCAGGGGAATGTAGTCAATCCCTTTCGACAAGGCCTCTGCAACTGCTCGCCACATATTTGACGAGGGCGGATTGTACTTTTCGAGAACTTCTCTGGTCGGAATCATCAAGAACCAGGCGGGCACAATGGCTATAGTGCCGAAGAAAACGCCGAAGAACTGAGCGATGAATTGCCGGCGGGCGTTTGCCCCGAGCAGGTATCCGCTCTTCAAGTCAGTCAAAAGGTCTGCAGAGCTGGAAGCGATGTTTGACGTAACGCTTGCCGCCATCAAGTTTGTCGTGATGTTGGACGGCGCCAGAAGTGCGTATGTGAGCTGGGTCAATTTGCCCATCGGACCAATCGGGGTGATGTCGGTTTCGCCTGTGGAGCGGCATGCTACAAGGGCCAGAAAAGCACTGACGACAACGGAAACCAGTCCGAGCACCGGATTAATCGAAAAGGCTACGTATTCCAGAATGACCATGGCAATGGTGAGAGGAATGGCTCCGATCATCAACCATTTCATAGGTACTTCGATGGAGGCGATACGTGCTTCCTCTTCAGCGTCTGCAGCGGCCGCACCAGGTCTGACACTGCCGAATGATTTAACGATGGTTTTCCATTGCAGCGCAAAAGCCGTCAACCCAGAGGTGACCATCAGTCCGGTCCCACCCCAGAGCGCCCACCCTTTAATCAGTTTTTCCGGTCCGGGAATTTCATGAATGCTCACGACCCATGGTCCGACAATAAAATACAGAAGCACCGATCCGAACATCATGGTTGCGCAAACGCGCATGCCCACGATCATTCCGGCGCCTATGAGTAAGACGCTGGGTTCAAAACCGAAGCCCGGCATCTTCGAAAGGTCAACTCCGCGAATGTTGGCCGAAAATGGAACCAGATCCGGCAGCTTCGGATAATTGATGTGAAAAACTTTCTGCCATTCGTATTCGCCTTTGATGAGTCCGACAAACAAACCGAGAAATAATGAGGTGACCAGATAACGTGCTTGCAGGATGGCTTCCTTGCTCTGCCCGTACAGGCTTTTGAGTGTTTCGGCTGCGGCAATGCCGCTTGGAAAGGCCAGCTTTTCTTCGTTGATCATTTGACGTTTCATCGGTACGGCGAGAAAGACACCGAGCAAAGCTGTGACCAGCGTCCACGGCAAGAGAATTTGCCATGGTACGTGGTTGCCTGTAATCAAAAGATATGCACCAAAGGCGGTGCCAATTGTGGCGCCGGTCGAATAGCCGGCGGCAGAGGCCGTCGACTGCATGCAGTTGTTTTCCAAAATACTCATTGGAGTCAGTTTGGGAAACGCCACACGCAAAGAATTCCAAATTACATAGGAAAGCACGCAAGCCGTGATTGCCACACCGAACGCCCAGCCAACTTTGATTGAGGTGTACAGATTGGAAATCGACATAAGCGCGCCGAGCAATCCGCCCATAATCACAGCGCGCAAAGTAAGCTGCGGAACCGAGTCGCCGCGATATACGTTTTTAAGCCAATACTCTTGCGAATAATTTCCCGTCGCTTCGTCGACTGACTCGCCGCCTTCCACGTGTTGCGGTTCGCCTTCGCTTCCGTGGGCCATCTTTGTAGTTTGTTCAGGAACCTCCCGGTTGATCGGATTCTCCTCGGGTGTTTCGCTTTTTCTATCTGCATCCGACACGCGGTGGTCTCCTTACTAATTGAAATTACGGCAGGCAATCGGACCGGGGCGGGCTAATTTTCGACGACAAATTCTTCGCGCAGCTCCAGCTCTACCCCATCGGTTTGAGCATGCAAAAGCTGTCGTTTTCCAGCCCACGTACAGCCGCTGCTTGCGCCACTCTCGATATTGCCAGCAAGAAGGCGCCCGTGCGCAAGTCGCAATTATTTGATTTGGCGAGCGCTTTGATATCTTGATATGCTTCCAATATTATCGTTTTCAATTCCGCATTGACTCTTTCTTCGCTCCAGCGGAATTGCTGAATATTCTGCACCCATTCGAAATACGAGACGACCACCCCGCCTGCGTTGGCAAAGATGTCCGGAATGACATGCTTGCCTTGCTTGATGAAAAGCTCATCAGCTTCCGGTGAGGTGGGCCCGTTGGCGCCTTCGACAATGTATTTTGCTTTGATGTCGGCTGCGTTTTCTTTGGTCAGTACGTTGCCGAGAGCGGCAGGGACCAAAACATCGCATTCTTCGATTAAGAGCCTGTCGGCGTCGAAACTTTCAGCCCCGGCAAATCCGGCGATGCCCCCGGCTTCTTTTGCATGCCTTTGAAGAGCCCCAATGTCCAGCCCTTTTGGGTTTCTGATTGCACCTGTCAAATCGGATACGGCAATCACTTTGCCGCCTGCTTGATGAATCAGAAGAGCTGCCCAACTGCCGACGTTTCCAAAACCCTGAATAACGAAAGAGAGGTCGCTGAGGGACTTTCCTTCGTCCTGCATGAATGCCTGTATGGCAAATAAAATGCCGCGGCCGGTGGCGGCGTCGCGCCCTTTGCTGCCGCCCAACTCAACTGGTTTGCCGGTAACAACAGCCGGTGTCCAGCCGTGATACTTGGAATACTGGTCGACTATCCATGCCATTGTTTGCGCGTTGGTGCCCATATCGGGAGCCGGCACGTCGAGCGTCGGTCCTATAATGTCGTGAATCTCGTCAACAAAGGCTCTGGTCAGTCTTTGCAGTTCTGAATGCGAAAGCAAAGACGGATTGCAGCTGATACCACCCTTGGCGCCACCATAAGGCACGTTGACTACGGCCGTTTTCCATGTCATCAAACTAGCCAGCGAATTTACTTCATCGGGATCGACTTCCGGGTGATAGCGAAGTCCGCCCTTCATCGGCCCGCGCGAATTGTCATGCTGAATGCGAAATCCCGTGTAAGAAACCAGTTCGCCATTGTCAAGCTCGACGTGGATCTCGACTTTGACTTCGCGTTTCGGCATCATCAGCACCTTTTCAAGCCGTTCGCTCATGCCAAGGTGTTTTGATGCCCTCTTGAAATAGTAAGCGGTTGCTTCTGATGCGTGCATTCACCCTCCCGCCTTGTAAGCAGTCTGGCGGCAGACGTCCTGCGGCTAATAGACTGACTTCAGACTACAATAGGATAGCCTGTTGAAAAGCTAAAGACCAAAACTAGACGCCATATCTGGCTGGATTGAACTTCGAGGAAATCTGATCTTTGCGAAGCGGGCGACGCGTAAGCGCAGCCTCTACAGGGCGCCTGCGCTTACGCGATTTGAGCGCCTCTGCACATGCAGGTGATTGGAATGGGCGGTGACTTTCCGCGTCTTGAACGCAGGCAGCCGCTTCAGCACTTCGGCGATGACGAAATCCACTCTTTCTGTCGGTGCCATGGCCGGAACCCGCACCACTTCTACGCCTCGGCTGGTATAGCAGTTTTCCAATACAACTGAGATCTCGCGAGTGAATTCAAGATTTTCTCTGCGCACATCTGTCTTGTCGAAAAACGGCAGTAGTTCTACCAGGAATGCCAGCGAATATTGCGAGGAGTCCAACTGCGAAAAAATTTCCGGAATTTCCAGTTTGTCATAAATGTAATAGGCTTCACCGTCAAAAAGGCCGCGGTCGAGGAAGACAGGACCCTCTAGGCCGCTCAGTTGTTTTTCTGCGAAGCACTGTCTGCGTAACACTTCGTTTTGAAAGGAGCAGCGGTCGACCCAGGGCAGAAGGACGCCCTCTTTTATGATTTCCGTTGCGAATTCATGAACGATTGGGAAGCCCCGTCCGGCAACGCCCGTCACGATTGTGGTTTTGCCCACCGAAGGTCCACCGGTAATGACTATGCGCATGCCGTGTTTCGTCCCCGCTCGTTGGCTGGTAATCAAGAAGTCGCTTGTACAACGATATGCAATTGAAAAGCATTCGGCAAGCTAAATAAAACCAAGGTTGGGCGGTTCTCCCCACCCATTTCCGCCTTTGAGGGCAAGACGGCAATCAGTCGATGCGGCGCAATCTGTACACCCAGTAAATGATGAGAGCCTGAAGAGGCAGGCGGGCCCACAAAACCGGGGTCGGCAATTTGCCGAAATCGATGTTATTGACGGCCATATTGATGTTGGCAGGGAAGACCATGATGAGAAGAAAAATGAGCATATACGCAGCGAAACGCCGGGTCTTCGGAAAGTACAGGAGTGCGCCTCCGGCAATTTCGATAATGCCTGAAATGTAAACTGCCCAGTCCGGAAACGGTATGAAGTCCGCAACGATGCGCGTGAAGGTTTGGGTATTGGTAAAGTGCAGCACGCCCATTGAGAAGAAAAAGAGGCAGCAAATAATCAAAGAAATGCGCTTTGTCCTCACTGTTGCCTCCGCAAACTATTCGGCGCCCTGCACCTGGTCGGCGATTTTCAATCTGGCGACTTTGTCCAGGCGCGAGCGAATGTCGGGCAAAGCCGCCGTGGCTGCCGCTTCACCCTGGGCGATGGCAAAGCGCGCGTCCTTGGGCCTGGTGCTCAAAAGGCTGATGTTGTTAACTGCTGGATGTATCACAACATCGGCCGCGGCAATCTGATCTTCGTCAACCTTGGCGAGGACCATATTTATTACTCGCTTCGCTACACTGCCTGCGCGGTGGAATTCTTTCTCGCTGAGGTTGGTGAAAGTCTCGTCGACATCAACGGCAATGACAATGTCGCCCCCGAGCTGCTTGGCTTGCTTTGCCGGAAGATTGGCCTGCAGTCCGCCATCGACAAGGAGCAAACCGTTCATCGGGACGGGACGGCGCAAAACCGGGATGGCTGACGACGCTTGAATAGCCAGACCCAGATTGCCCCTGGCAATAGCATAAGGCTTGGCGTCGAGCAGATTGGAGGCGACAGCAACGAATGGAATGGTTAGCGCTTCAATCTGGTGATCGGCTTCAGGGACGCTGTTGTTCAAATAATTGCGAAAGCGATTTCCCCTGTAGAGCCCGTCGTAGGGGCGATGACCAAAGATGCGCGGCACAAAAAATATCGGTATCAACGCGACGCGCAGCGGAATAGGGACTGTTTGATATGACTTTAAAAGCGAGCGGTTAAGCATGCGGTGCTCTATTTCGTCGACTTTCATGCCGGCGGCATAGAGCCCGCCGACAATCGCTCCGATGCTGGTGCCGACGATCCCGTCTATGGGAATACCCTCGCGCTCCAGCACGCGCAACACGCCGATGTGCGCGCAGCCGCGGGTTCCACCACCTCCAAGCGCCAAAACAACACGGGCTCGTTTTAGCGACTTGTCGTGCTTTAGTACCGCCTGTAGTGGCATGTCAGAGGTTGGCTGGGCCAGACTTCTTTGCGATATCGAAAACAAGGACAGGCCGCCTAACAGTAAGACTTGCCCGAGCTTTGGAAGATTGTATTTAAACTTCAGTAAACCGAATTTCGGCATAGCCAGCTGCAAAGCGACGTTAAAAGTGAGCTGTCAGTATACCCTTAAGGGCTTGCCTGGCTTCAATAACTATGCGGTTTGTTGCAGCATGAGATATTATTCAGCTGCGGTTCCGTCGTTGATCGAGTGACCGCTCGCGCGAAAGGTTCTGAAGGAGCGCGCGCGTCTTGAGAACTCATGATATAACTGTGCCAATTGAGCTTGAACGGCCATATACATAGAAACTATTGAGAAACACAGAGGAACTCGCTTTGGGCATCTATAACGATCCGGTACTTTCGACCAGTTTGGTGATTATGGCCTGGGCGGTTTTTTGGCATCACTGGCATGGAGTCGGAATCACTCTGGGATACCATCGCCTCCTTACACACAAGTCTCTGTCCGTCCCTAAATGGCTCGAATACCTGATCTGCTCCGGTGCGTACTTTGCGCTCATGGGCTCGCCGATCGTCTGGGTGGGGGTTCACCGCCAGCATCATCAAAAGTCCGATCAGCCCGGCGACCCGCATTCGCCCAGAGATGGCTTCTGGCATTCGCTGTACAAGTGGATGTATTACACAGGTAAAGTGCAATCCGATGAAGAATTGCAAAAGCAAGCTGCCGACCTAATGACTGATCCACTTTATAAGAGGCTCGGATGCGATCACGGCGCTTATCACGCCAAGCTCAATCTTTTTTTCTGTGTATTGTTCCGCATAGTGCTTTTCATAGTGTTTGGCTGGCAATGCGTCGTCGGCAATCTGATTGCCACCTTCACGATCTTCTGGAGCACGCAATTTGTCAACGCCTTTTGCCATTTGCCCGGCCTTGGTTATCGTAGCTACAAGACCACGGAAGATTCGAGAAACGTCTGGTGGGTTGGTCTTCTTGCCGTCGGTGAAGGCTGGCACAACAATCACCACGCTGTGCCGAAGAGCGCGCGCCACGGGCTGCAATGGTGGGAATTCGATTTCACCTTTTGCTGCATTGTTTTGCTCGAGAGACTTGGTCTGGCAACTCGTGTAGTCCTTCCTTCCAAAGAGTTGCTCGCGAAAAAGCGCGAGACATCTGTAATCGGCAAGGCTCAGCAAAATCTTTCCGCCGCGATGACACATGCTGCCGAAGCCGCTCAAAAAGCCGCTGAAGTTGCAAGTGCTGCCGTACATGAAGCGGCAGAGTGTGCTTACCTGGCCGCCGAAGCTGCAGGCAAATCGGCTCGCGAAGCTGCTGAAGCCGCAAGCAACGCAGCAAGAGATGCTGCCGAGCAGGCAGGCAAATCAGCTCGCGAAGCCGCCTTGGCTGCCGGTAAAACAGCAAGTGAAGCGGCTGAAGCTGCCAGCTTGGCTGCAAGAGATGCGCTTGAAACAGCCGAACTTGCGATTGCGCAGCTTGTATCGCCCAAAGAATCAGTGGCCGGCTGAGGGAGCTTGATTTTAGGGGCGACGCCATCGGTGGCCCTGTCAGTTAGTGTCGGGTGGCTGTTAGCCCTCGGACAGGCTGTACACGACGTTGTTTGCATCAAGCAACGCATGTTTGCCGATTGCCTCCGGATGCGCCGGCCATTCGATCAGTTTTGCCCGCACATACTGATTGTCGCGGATTGAGAGATTGTCGAAATCGAAAAAGCAGACGAAGCTGAAAACCGCTTTGTTAGTCACTTCCTTTATAGGATAGTCCCAGTAGCCGGAGTGAAATTCTCTATTAAGCATGATTGGACCAATATCGCTTTTGATTTTCAATCGAATCTTTGGATGTGCTTCATTCGACTCATAGCCAGGTCCGTCGATTTCAGCCATATCAAGAACCAACTGCTGCCACAATATTTTCTCGACTTCCAAATAGCGATTTTGGCGATACCAGGCTTCTTCCTGGTTCTCCTTGCTCCATGGATTTTCAATGCGAAAATAGTTATTGAACAGCTCACGCGAAGCTACTCTGAACTTGTTTATCAGATCGTCGATTTTCATTTGTCCGAGCTTTCTATTTCGTAGGGCTTCGCCTACAAGATTCTAGCTCTTCGCCTTCCAGATGGGGTCGTGGAATTTGGAGCTTCCTTTTGAAGGTGCGACCCATCTGGTCATGGTCATCTTCTGCTGGGTGTAGAAGTGAATGCTTTCTTTGCCCTGTATGTGCAGGTCTCCGAAGAAGGAATTGTTCCATCCTGTGAAGGGAAACCATGCCATCGGTGCGGGTACGCCAACGTTGATTCCAATCATGCCTGCATTGAAGCGATGTTTGAATTCGCGTGCCGCTCTTCCGCTAGAGGTGTAGATGACCGCGCCATTGCCGTATTGGCAGTCTTCACCAAGCTTGATCGCGTCTTCAATTGTGTCGACTCTGACGCAGGATAGCACCGGTCCGAAGATTTCTTCTTTTACGACGGTGTTGTCTGCTCTGGCATTGTCCAGAATTGTCGGTCCAAGGAAGTAGCCTTCAGGCGCGTCTTTGACTTTCAGTTTGCGACCATCCAAAACCGGATCTGCGCCTTCCTTGACGCCCTTGTCGATCAGCGCTGTGACTTTGGCGAGGTGCTCTCTCGAGACCACCGGTCCCATGTCGATGGTGTCGTCTACGTCGGTGCGCCCGACTTTCATTTTGCCAGCTGAATCGACAAGCTGCGGAATCAGCATGTTTCCAGCTTCACCGACAGGTATCGCCAAACTGCCTGCCATGCAGCGTTCGCCTGCGCAACCGAAGGCGGAAGCTTGCAATGCTTGTACTGTTTGATCCATGTCCGCATCCGGCATGATGATGATGTGATTCTTCGCACCACCGGCCGATTGAACGCGTTTTCCATGTTTTGTTCCGGTTTCATAGACGTGTTTTGCAACGTGTGTCGAGCCGACGAACGAAATTGCTTTGATGAGAGGGTGTGTCAGCAATGCATTGACGCAATCCTTGCCGCCATGAACGATGTTGAAAACGCCATTGGGTAGCCCGGCTTCGGTGAGAAACTCAGCGATGAGCATGCTGGTGAGCGGCACTTTCTCGGATGGCTTGAGAACAAAAGAGTTGCCGCAGGTGATGGCGACAGGATACATCCAGAGCGGCACCATGGCCGGGAAATTGAATGGAGTGATGCCGGCGCAGACGCCGAGCGGATGGCGGACGGTTTCGATGTCAACGTTGCGAGCGATGTTTTCCATCGATTCGCCCATGATCAAAGAAGGCACTCCACATGCAAATTCGACAACTTCGATGCCGCGCATTACTGATGCTTTTGCTTCGGCGATTGTCTTGCCGTGCTCTCTCACCACTGACCTGGCGATGTCTTCGTAGTGCGCATCGAGAAGATTTTTAAAACGGAACATAACGCGGGCGCGCTCGACGATGGGTACTTCTCTCCACTCGAGAAACGCTTTCTGTGCTGCCTTAACGGCCCGGTCAACATCATCGTTTCCGCCCATAGGCACTTTGGCAAGCAATTCGCCGGTCGACGGATTGTTGACCTCGCCGAATTCAGTTGCCTTCGAGTCTACCCAGGCACCATCGATCAATAGCTTGCAAGTTGTAGCCTTGCCTTGCGCAACGACCATCGCGAAATCCTCCGCCGGAGATGTCTATTTATGCGCATTAGAATAGCTTCTTAATATGCCAATGACAACCGCCGCCCGAGCATTTCAGCTAAAGCTAAAAATTTCTAACCCCGGCCGGTAATCAGCGTTGGAAGTCTGCTTTCTTATCTCACTTACCCACTGTTTGCCAGGGAAGATCGAGTTTCTCTTCGAGTTCTCTAAACTGGACGCTCAGAGGTCGCATCCTTGCGTAATTGCCGGTATCGTCCATCACCCAATTTGTGCCGCGATTGACCTTTCAAGCACCCCGCCCTTAAGGGCGGGGTTTGACCCATCTTTAAGTACTGACGAAGCAATTGACTGATGTTTTTTTCCAGAATTGATCAGTCTTTGCGTTTTCTTTATTCCCTTACTGAACATTTTGGCCCCCTCATTATGCATTTTATGGCTTACTGAGTATGTTGCAAGAATTGAAGAACCTGAGTCGAATAGATTGTCGGGCATGTTTGAAACTTTGGCATTTCCAATTGCACTTTTATGTACAGCCTGGGCTGTTGGCCATGTGCTGAATTCGATATTCGAGCGAATAGAAAGAGGCGATCGACCGCCTTTTTCGGTGGCTGTCGAGCAAGACAATTGTGACACCGTATATGGTGCTAGCCGTTGAGGCTGGAGCGCGGTCCGGAGACCTTCAATTGTCGTGATATCGATCGGCATTGGCTCGAGCCCTGTCGGCTGAGGCTTGAGCGCGGTCGGCTGCGTTTCTTGCCGATGCTGCCGCATCATTGGCATTGAGCGCGCCGCCTGAAGCTGCTGCTGTTGCACTGTTTGCCGCTCCACGCGCCGCCTGAGCCGCGTAATAGGCTTCGTCAGCCGCTGAGTTGCGCGAACTCTTGCTGCCGTACTGCGATCGTTGTTCGGCTCCCAGCGCTCTCATGGCTGCGTCTTCTGCAGTTTGCCTGTACTGTGCGGCATTATTGTACTTGCGCTGATTGTTCTGCTGCTTTTGATAGTCGCTGGATGAACCGGAGCCCCCGGATGATGCATCGCCCTCGAGGAACATGCGAAACAAGTCGCGTTTTGTTAATGGTCTTGGCGGCGGCGGCTGTGCGGCTTGTTGACCACCCCCGAACAGACTGGCGAAAGGAGTCTGTTTGACTGGTGGTTGCTGTCTGAGGGGCGACTGGCTGAATATGCTGTTGCGTTGCTGTTGTTGTGGGTAGGAAAAGCCATTGCTGCCGCGGTAGTTGTTAGGGTAGCCGGCTTGCGTGCCTTGATTAAAGGCGTTGCCCTGAGGCATCGGCTGCGGCACCGGTTGCTGTTGCATCTGGTTGAGCCTGTACTGCTGCTGCTGCAGGCCCTGCTGCATTCCGCGCGACTCCTCGACTTTGTTGAGCAGTTGCTCCATCTCCCTTCGGCTGTCCTGACCAATAACAGGCGGGGACAAGAGCGCAATCGTGACAACAAACAGAAACGACCGCCCTCGCCTCAATAGTGAGTCAACTGCATCCATATATAAGATCTTCAGGCGCGTACTTGCAGTTGACGCAAGCGGCGCACTTCGTCATCAAGAGTGACGTCGGGCACTTCGCCGCCCTGAAGGCTGGTGCCGACGCGCCGGCTCAAAATGCCCATGTGTTTGATAAA
>JADZFV010000024.1 GCA_020854255.1 Candidatus Melainabacteria bacterium
CAGGCGAGCCTCGGACTTCACACCGCGATCGGCGGAGACGAAACGCACGACGAACGAGTCATTGTTAGCCTGGGTCATGATGCTCTCCAGTGTTCGGTTCTTCAGAACCGGTTTCAGTGAACATAACCTCGCGTGAGCGAGGCGCGAATCTCAAACCGTCAACTTCAGCAGAAAACTGGCACTTCCTCATAACCAGTGTCTCTTCACCACAGCAAGGCTGCACGGGAAAAGACATGAATTAAGCGCTGAGGAAGATTATGGACTGGTTGTGTTTGTTTTCTGGCGAAAGGAAACGAATGAGTACATTCAGAAAAACATGAGAACCGTATAAGAACCTATAAACTGAGCCGTTACATAAGCGCTTGACATCTCGCAACAATGCCCAACTGCTTAGACTCTGCGGACTTCTCTTGCGCGCCGGTGCGACTTTTGGGGATGTCTGTGGCTCTTTTCTAAAACTCAAAGAACTCTTTCGGCTCTCGACACTACAAAAACTCTTGAGTCGAACATCGTTTGCACAACTTGAAGTGGATCACATTTTTAAATCAAAGTGGTACAGCAAAATTGTTATTGGCAAAATCCGGGTCTAGTCATATATATAGTATCTCGGCGTTTTTTTGTGTTGAAAGTGCGGTCAATAATGCCGTTCACCAGGATGGGGCCATGCATGCTCCCCATCCCCGAAGACCACCTCTTTTGCTTAAGCAAACTCCGGTCTGTCAGGCATTTCGATCGTCACTGGCGATCAGCAAAAAGATTGAACAGTTGGTCCATCTTCCCGAAGGTGCCGACATACTGCTCAGCCGAGAATGGCGCTTTGCCGTTCTCGACCACAGTAAACATGACCGGCTTGCGCCTGCCCGAGCAGTCGACGGCGATCAACCAGGCCAGGTAGCTGGCATAGTTGCCTGTGCGTGCACCGGAATCGCTGATGCGCTGTATGGTGAAAAGCTTGCCCTTTTCAGTGAGCTGAATCGCCCTGGGTGCCTCGGTCTCGCTCAGCTTGTGGGAGGTGATGGTCCAGATCGACAACTCATCTTCTAGACGATGAGGGCGAGCCCGCCTGACGATAAGATAGGGCAGCCTCTCCTTGTTGTAGATTTTGCTGTCCACTCCAATGATTTCGTCTTGCGGTCCCAATTCGACCGTGGCGGTCGAATATGGATCGAACCTGACAAGTTCAATCGAGTTCGGCATGTCGTATTCCTTCGTTGGTGCCGTTGGTGAAGAGCGCATGTTCCAGTTTGAAAACTTAGGAACGCTGCGCTAGCTGGTGACAATTCGGGGCCGCTTCGGCCTTGCGAATCAACTGCATTGGTCCATTTTGCCAATCTTTCTTACTGGCGCCGCCTATCGAGTTTGCAAAGGCCGGATGTAGATATGCAGCTGGTGGCTGCTTCTCAGTGCTTACAAAGCTCCGGTATGGTTATTCTTCGAAGGTGGGGGTCAGATCGGGTTGGATCAAAAATACAGATACCTTTGGGTAACACAATCAAAGTTTTGCCAACAAGTAAATAAACGTGTAGCGGCGCGTCTTTACGATTACCCGAGAACTCTTCGATAAGAGAAAATAACTCGAAGGCAAACACAGGCAATCAACTGCCTGCATTCTGTTTTTAATTTCGTCTCGGGCTATCACACCGCAGGCGGTGACAACACCTGATCGATAAAAGCGTCGGCAACATCTCTCATGCCTTTCGACGCCTGCTGGAAACAGAATGCCACATAGAGCAAATTTTTTTACTATATGTTTTCATAGTTTCACAAAAAGGCAAAGAGCCAGGAAACAAGTTGTTTCCCGGCTCTCGCCTCTTATTTCTGGCAACCCGACGATGCGAAGGTAGTTGTGTCCTTCTTGTCGCAGTGCCGCTTCACCTGCCGCTATTGCGCGCTGGGAAAGTACACGTGAAGGTCGACTGTGACCTGCTCGCCCAGGCAAGCAATCACTTTGTTCTCGACCACATACTCGCGCACACCGCGCGTGCCGTCCTGGCGCCAGGTGTACCCGTCACCGGAAAACAGCTCGGTGAGCCGAATGGTGTGATAGAGGAAACGCCGCACGGCCAGAGCATCGCCTTTGCTCTCGAGCAATCGCGCCACGGTCATGAAGCGCGGGTCTTGAGGACCTCTGGCGTGAATTTCAGCGAAGCTGCAACCGGCTTTCTCCTGCCAGTGCGCAAACGAGTTTCGTTTCAATTCATTGGCGGCAAGAGCAACCAGGTGTTTCACTTCCGGGTAATACTGCTGTACGGATTTGAGGACGTTTGTCCAGGTGGCGGTGGCCATGCCTTTCTGGCGGCGAAAGACGACGAGGCTGAATTTGGTGCCTGCAGCCACTTCACGCTCGATGTACTCGGCTGTGTGGCCCAGTTCGAGCAGCATGCAGAAGCCGGATTTACCAAGCAAGCGCTCGATTCCGGACGGGCCCATGACCATGGTCACTCGCCTATCGCGATCTTCGGCCAGCACGACGGGAACTCTGCAACGCGAGCGAACAAGTCGCGCGTAGTAGCCCCGCACCCTGGTCTTCTTCCCTTTACGGCCGCCCTCTCGGACCAGACGTTCGATTGATAGTTGTTTCATGTATGGTCTCCAAACTTCGACGATTCAGAGGGAGAAACATGAGGCCACCGGCCGTTCACAAAACGCGCATTTCGGCGTGCTTGCAAACGGCCGGCACCGCAGTCATAGATGGTTAGGCCTCAGCGGCGGCAGGAGTCTCGGCAGCCTTGGCCGGCACCACGATCTCCATGAACACCTTGAGCTTGCCTTCCGTCTCCAGTTGTTTGCAGAACTTCTGGCACACGGTCTTGTGGTACTGCCTGCGCTCCGCTTCCGGAACCAGCCCGTAGAGAGGGAAGGCGACGAGTGTGCCACGACGATTGAAAACGATGCCGCGACACAGTCGAATCGCAGGCGTCCAGCCGAGGGCGAACGCATGCAGAGTGACATGAGCGACTTCGGTGTAGTTGAGCCCGACAAGCGGCAGCCCAGGATGGAAAAATGGACGAATCAAGCTGGTGACGGAGGGCATGCCCTTCTCACGCTAGTATCCGAGGCACTTGTCCATGAATGTCTCTTTGGCCTCACTGCGCTTTCACTCGTTCCAGTCCTTGGGATTGGAGACGCGATCGCTGACGAGGCGGGCGACGAAGGTTTTGAGCTGCTTGAGAGCTTCTCGTGTGCTCATTGCGTGTATTCACAGTGCTGAGCCGGACGGCCGAACGGACAGTGCTTGAGCTTTTCTGGCGCTAAAAGCGAATTGCCGATCCCCGACTCACAAACCGACCACACACGAGACGAGTTCACACGCACTTCGCGAGAAGGCATGAAAAATCGGCATGGGGTGCTGGAATTATGGTTTCAGTGAATCGTATCGGCTAAGGAAATATTTGAGAGCTGGTAAATTGACCCTACGCGCGCAGAAGCGCGTCAAGCAAGCAATTAGATGGTGTTTCGAAGTTTTTCTTGGCTGAAATTTTTGTATTCTTTCTAATTACTTAGCGATATTTATTCTTTAACGCCCGACATCTTTCTTTGCTTTTCACGCTAAATACACGCTTGAAAAAAAACTCCGAGTGCACACGGTCGTTTTGAGATCAATGCCGTAGTAATTCATACTGATGTCGAAATTGTTTCCAAAAAATAAGCGACCTTGCACAGTTGACACAAGGTCGATAAATGCAGCACCGACCGGCTGCTTATGCGAAATTCGAACGAGGGCGAAACTGGTTTTTCGAAAAGTGATTTACCGTCAGCGCTGGCGCGTTTCTCTGTTTTGTACCGGCGACGGTGATAAATCACAGTTGAAAACAGGCAATTGCATCACATCGAATGGCATCTTGCTGATTGCAAAAACGGAGCCGTGATGACTATGCAAATGGGGTTGTGATCAAACGGCAGTAAGGAAGCGCTTTTCGCAAGACTTCCAGACCGTGATCGCTGATTTTTGTCCGAGCCAAATTCAACTCGGCCAGATTGTCCATTTCAGCAAGACTCTCAACGGCTTTGTCAGTGATTTTGGTGTGAAAAAGATTGAGTCGGACCAGCTTTCTCAGCCTCTTCAGCGACTGCAAAGAGACGTCAGTGATGCGGGTTTCCACCAACCAGAGAGCCTTGAGACCGAACAATTTTTCAATCGAGAGAACCCCATAATCGCCCACTTTTGTATCGTTGAGCGATAAAAGTTCGAGTTTATAGAGTGGCTCCAGACCTTTGAGAAACTCATCCCTGACGCCTGTGTCGGCCATCCAGAGACTATCGAGAGCGGTCAGCCCGCCCATGGATTCAAGCGCGGAGGCGGACAGCGGCAAACGGCAGACGCAAAGCATGTTCAAATTCTTCAATGGAGCGAGCCACTTCATTTCCTTGCCCGTCACTTTAGTGTTCGACAGGCAGAGCCTCTCTAAATTGGGAAACCGGCTCAATGTCGATGCCGTCTTGTCGGTGACTCGGGTGTCCTCGAGGTGCAAGTTGGTGATCGGCAAGCCAACCAGCGACTCAAACGCTTTTCCTTCAAAAGGACAGCCGTCCAAACGCAGTTCTTTCAAAGTGGAAAGTGCCTTCAATTCTTTGACGGCATCATCATTTATGCGTGTTTCATCAAGGTAAACAACCTCAAGTGCCTTCAATCCAGCAATGACTTTGATACCGCTGCTGGTGACAGTGGTGCCGGCCAGTTTTAGAACCTTTAGGTTTTGCAGTCCTTGCAAGTACCGCAAACCGAAATCAGTAACCTCGGTATGACCCAGATCCAGCTCTTCCAGTTCCGAAAGCGCCGCCACATGCTGCAGGGCTTCGTTGCCGATATCTGTTCCACCAAGCAAAAGACGCTTCAATCCACTCAAACCGCAAATGTTATTCAGTTCGGACTGTTTCACTCTCGTACAAGTGAAATTTAGCGAGCGTAAATCATCAGCTGCCAACCGTCTGAGCGGGCGTAAATCTTCGGATGCCGTCCAGCTGACCATCAGGTCCAGACCCTTCTCAGGGGGCGCTGCTACGTCGCCGGCCGCCTCGGCGTAGAACTCCTCCACGCCCCTTTCATCAGTGGTATAAAGATGCCCAAAGGACGTCTCAGCGGGGAAACGAAGAACCCGAGCGTCTTTGTTTTTTGAAACCTGTGCCTTTGAATCAGGCATCTGAGAACCTCAAACCGCTGCATTCAATCAATTGCACGCCAGTTTAAGACTGGCGCTAAATAGATGTTCCCGGCCGATATCAAAACATCTCTCCTGAATTTTCAGGCGGGTCAAAAACCACAACTTAAACGCGGCTTAAGGCGCAAATAGGCTGGCTAGCGAGGCTATTGCAAGATGCCAAGAGCTCTTAGCGGAAACTCGCTAGCAGTAAATCGGCAATTAAGCGTGCTTCAGCTACCACATGTAATAAGCATTAGAAGAGATTTTCGACTCCGAGGCCTGTCAGACAACCAGTAACAATGCCTTGCTACCAGTGGCGATTTTCTGTTTAGCGTTAAAGTCTAATGCTTTCCAGACCTTTTCCAAACAAGTACCGCTATCCCGAACTCCTGAACCCTTAATACCGTTCATTACGAGTCTTTTCTTCACTTCAGGAGTGAAGGGGTAGTTGCCTGTCTGGCAGGTCGAAGAATCCGGAGATGCGAATACTTCGCCTCCCCGTCTCACTAACACGCCCGGTTGTTTGCAGATGTGCACTGAGTGCGCTTTCAGCAGACCGACCGCGCGTTTGTAACCACGGGAGCTCACACTCCCACCAGGAGCTACATATGGAGAAACTGATTGGATTACTAGGCATCGGACTGATCCTGGCTCTGTGCGTGCTTTTGTCCAACAACCGCCGCCAGATCAACTGGCGTCTGGTCGTTACAGGCATTGCCATCCAGGTCGTCTTCGCCTTCCTGATCTTGAAGGTGCCCTTCGTCAGGGGCATCTTCGACTCCCTCGGCAACGGTGTTCAGAGCATTCTGGACTCCGCCAGAGATGGAGTCGCATTCGTTGCCGGTGAAGAACTTGCGAAGACGAAATTCATCTTCGCGCTCGTCATCGGAGGTTCTATTATCTTCGTGGGCGCGCTCACCAACCTGCTTTACCACTTCGGGATCCTGCAGAAGATCGTGAAGGGGCTCGGTTGGGCGCTGCGCAAAACGATGCGCATCAGCGGTGCAGAAGCACTCTCCGCCGGCGCCGAGGTCTTTCTCGGTCAGGTGGAGTCGCAGCTGCTCATCTCGCGCTACATCAAGTCGGTGACACAGTCCGAACTTTTGGGCATCATGGCTTGCGCCATGGCGACCATCTCAGGATCAGCGCTTGTCGCCTACGTCAGCCTGGGCATCGACCCGACCTACCTGCTCATGGCTTCGTTCATGACTGCGCCCTCAGCGCTCGTCATCGCGAAGATCATGATTCCGGAAACGGATTCGAGCGCGCTCACGCGCGAGGTAGAGCTGGCCGACGAGCGTAAATCGGTGAACTTCATCGACGCGCTTGCCGACGGTGCTCGCCAGGGTTGGGACGTCGTCGTCAACGTGATGGTGATGCTTGTCGCCTTCATCGCCGCCGTCGTTCTATTCAACAAGATCCTGGTCGGACTGGGCTCGCCCTGGACGCTGCAGCAGATGGTCGGCACCGCTTTCACGCCGGTCGCCTACATGCTGGGCATACCCTGGGACGAAGCGGTTCGCGTCGGACCGTTGCTCGGCACCAAGACCATCCTGAACGAGTTCATCGCCTACGTCGACCTCTCTGCCATGCAGAAGGGTGCCGAGGCGCTGTCTCAGCGCACGCTCATGATCACGACTGTGGCGCTTTGCGGCTTCGCGAATCTGGCGTCCATCGCCATCAACATCGGCGGTCTCACCGCCATGGCTCCCGAACGCAAGGGCGACATTGCTCGCCTGGGCTTCAAGGCTCTGGTCGCAGCGACCCTGGCAAGCTGGCTGACTGCAGCGCTGGCAGGGCTGATGATGTAAGCGATGTGGCAGGAGCAGCGGACATCTCCAGAAATGGGGATGTCCGGTTGCGCCTTGCCGTCTTCGGTCCAAATCCAAGCGTTCCAATTCCTGCGCTCGTCATGCGGTGTTCGCATGTTCCAGCGTTAAACCTCAACTAGAGGGCCTCACTATGATCTGTTATTCGATCATCGCAAAACGCGGAATCGTCACCGGTTTCTCGTCAATGCATGCCCCTGTGGCTGTGGAAGTCGTCCATGACGCCTACCCCAAGCCGCAGCTCGGCATTATCGCCAAGCTCGACGGCGACACTTTCTACGTCCAGGTGGGCGACAAGCGTGTGCCTGTTTCGGCAGCCCTGGTTCTCTCCGATGCCGTGGAAGCGGTCGACGAGCAGGGTTTGCAGCTGCGCATTGCGCGTGCGTCCGTTGAACTCAATCGCCAGGGCGACCTGGAGCTTGTTGCCGCCGATCCCGAGGACCACAACGTCCTGCTTTTGATCGACATCAGCTCGGGCAGCTACGGCGCGCTCGCCTTCGATGTGCCCAACGGCTTCGCTGTCGTTGAGCGCGGGTTCCAGAACTACAAGCCATTGCAGGGCGAAGACGAGGTGATTCTCGCCGGGCTCCAGCCTGGTGAAACCATCACCGCCAAGCGCAGCGACAAGAAGTTCATCTGGTTCGGCAAGAGCTACGTCGCCGAGACACTCACCTATTCTCTCGACCCCGACCTGCACTGCACTCGAACACTGGCTGATAAAGCCGGTGGCGAACGCGTGTTCTAGCCGGAATCGTCGAGACGCAGTGCATCCGGCGCGCCGCCTACCAACATAGGAATTGCCTTTGACAGGCCGTCAGCAAAAAGGGGCTTGCGAACGACGGACAGCGGGGAATCCAATTTCAATTGGACAACCTTATTGTCCGCCGTTGCTCCTCCTTTCAAGACCGTTTTCTCCGGTCTTGTTTTTTGCGGCATCTTTCTTATCTGTTATAGTAGTTATTCGAAAAGAC
>JADZFV010000025.1 GCA_020854255.1 Candidatus Melainabacteria bacterium
CGGTTACCGGACACTGGATGTGGCGGCGGTCTGAGTATATGTGATAGGCGGCAAACCCTGCGCCTGTCAGGTGGTGTGTGCTAGTCAAGCATTGCAGGGTATGATCGCACCACTTTATAATCGGCGCAATGACTGAATCTGCGCCCAAAAATGAGATATTCGATCCAGCCGCTAACGAAGGACTGGGAGACTTGTTTAATGCGGAGCTGGCCGACGACCTGGACGTAGTCCGGCCTGCCATAGTCGAGGGCCAGGGTCTGCCTCTCACAGAAGCTGCTCAAATCCTTAATATAACCAGGCGTTCAGCGCTACGCCTGATTCATGAAGGTAAGTTGGCCGCGACCAAGGACGGCCACGGCCAATGGCTAGTCGATAGAACCAGCATTAAAGAACGCTTGAGCGCAAAAAGCAGTGCTAGCGGCAATGTTGAGCAGGTGGCCGTGCATGTGGACGACGTCCAGGGCCATGCCTGGTCGGAGGGCCAAGCCGCAGGCCAGCAGCATTTGCTCAAGGAACTAATTGACAAAATTGAAACGCTAACGTGGCGAAATGGATACCTGGAAGCGCAACTGAGTGAACGCGATCAGCAAGTTAAATTGCTGCCTGATTTACAAGCTAAAGCTGATGCGTCAGTTGAATTACAAAGCAAAATAGAGTCGCTTGAGTTACAGCTTCAAGAGTATTCAAGCGGCTGGTGGAGCCGCTTCAGAAAGTGGTGTATGGGGCGGTAATGCTTTGTGGGTGTTTCGTATATGCACTGCATGTGATACCACGATCCTTGATCGTAGGTACGAGCGGGCGTATAGTTACAACTAAACAGAATGAAGCGCCTGCCAGGCGTTTTACCTAACAGGCGCATCGAATTTGGTTACTCGAAAGTCTAGCTGGTGATCCTGGTAAGTGCAAGAGGGAAAACAATCCCCCTACCAGGGAAATGACGGATGAAAAACAGTCATAAACAAGCTACGGCTCTCATAAAAGCAACGGAAGCAAGTACTCAAAGCGACCCGCACCAGTTAAGCATTTTTGATACCAGACCGCTTGAAGAATGGCGGCCCGTGCGCGATGACTTTAATTTCTGTAGGCTGGCCCTGTTCGTTTCATCAGATAAGAAGGCTGATAGGTTTAGGAACATTCGCCAGACTTTTGATGTGACACAAGGAGGCCAGACATTTCAGGTTGTCTGGGAAGTTAGGCATGATGCTGTTCTTGGACTTCCTAGCACATTTGATAGAGATGTATGGTTGGGCTTGATGGATCTCATACAAGAGCAAACAGAAGGCGGACGGAAGCCAATTCCAGAGACTATCGAGATTCCATCGCTTACACAATTTCTCAAACGTATTGGTAAAAAGTCTGATGGGGGTAAGTCGACAGCGCGTGTTAAAGAGTCAATTAAGAGGCTTTGTTTTACTACCTGCGTGACGGAGAAAGCTTTTAACTGCCCTTCTGACGGTGGTTATTTAACACTTTTAGAACCACTGCACTTGATCAAAGCCTGTGCATTTCGAGGCGACGAAGATCGCAATGGTGGCTTCTATGAAAAAACATGGATCAAACTTGGAGACTTTGTCCGAAAGAACCTTGATTCCGGCTACATTGCTTTGCTTGATGTTCGTTTTGTACAGACTCTCAGTAGTGAACTAGCAAAACAACTTTACTCCTATCTCTCGTATCGTTTCTGGCTTGCTGTCCAGCGCGGTCGTGACTACACCGCTGAACACTGGCGCGACCTGGCCGCTTATCTTGCTGCTTCCGGCTGGGATTCTCAGTGGAGATCAAAAGAACGTTTAGCAAGTGCTCTAAACGAATTGAAGACGCGCCACTACATTGACGAAGCTTCTGGCTGGAGCGGCGATGAATATGTCTTCAAGATTGGAGACAAGTTTGTTGATGAGCTACGTAATAGGCTCAAGGCTCGTGATCAATATCAACAATGGGTTGAGGGACAAAAGCAAGTAAGACAGCTCACCGTCCTTCCACGGGGAAATGCGCCCCATATTGCGATTACGGACGAGGATGAGCGCGAAAGCACACTCATGCGTCAAGCTATTCGGTTGCAATTTTGCCGCCAGACACCGGATGCTGATCTTTTGGCTCGGTATGGATGGACAGTCCAAGATGTCGAATCTATGGCACTTAGACTAAAACAGTCGGCAAAATGACAGCGCAAGTCACCGTACTTCGACGGAGAACCTACCGTCCCTCGACGGAGAAATCACCGTACTTCGACGGGGCGGGGTGTTGTCAAAGGCGTGTATTTGTGCCCGTTTTCGATTGTTGTCAAGCGCCTAAGAGATCTAAGAGAGTTAGTAAGAGAATAAAGAGAGCGGCCGATCACTTGGCAAGACGCCTTTCCTGGGTGAAGGTACGCGCCTTTGGCGCGACTCTTTTTTGTGGAGATTGAGACCCTCCGCTTAGACATCTGCGGGAGCGACGGCGAACAACTCAGCGGCAAGCGGTACTTGCCACCACTTGCCGCCGTCACTGCCTCCGAAGTCTAGCTACGGGGTCAATCTCAGACGCACGCTAAAGCGTGCAGGTTAGAACCAAGAAGAAGCCTGCGGCATAAACGGCTGCCTCCCCACGCTCACGCGCGGGTCCCCTCCATTTATTCCTCGGCAATTTCTATTAGTGCGCATAAAGCGCGCGCTCCTTCGTCGCGCCAGGGACAAAATGTGCTGCGCACATTTCCTTTTTCTCTATAGGGGCTCAGGACACCAATCTAGCGGCAAGCAGAAGGCAACCGGTGTCAAGAGCAAAGTGAGCCCGTCAAAACGGCGCCGGACCTTGAAAACCACATTTTTGAACCGCCTTGTTTTTAGGCTGTTGGATCGGTTTTCGGAGCTTCATAGAGATGCCTGGAAGACGATTTGCGCGGATTTTTGCTTCGCCGAGTACAAAAGTAGCCGCCGGGGCGATCTTTTGCGGCTGCGGAGCCGGGAGCGGCGGCAGGCGGGCGGCGGTTTTCTTGCTCGAAATGGTAATAATAAGGTAATAGTAATAGTAAAATAGTAATGGTAATAATAAAGTGCTACAATGTCAGCGGAGAAAACGACCGGAGGTGCTGAAGATGGCGAGAAGGCAGGCGATTGAGCCGGATGAATTGTTCGAAACGGCGAACAGGCTTCAAGCAGAAGGTAAAGAGGTAACGGCTACAGCGTTACTCGATGCATTAGGCGGCGGCAGTTTGAGGACCATCTACAAGTACCTGGAAATTTGGAAAGGAAAGACGCCGGTCGTGACTACGACCAGGGCGGCCGTCGAAGTGCCCGATCAGGTGCAGGCTGGATTCGTTGCAGTTTGGAAAGCGGCACGGCAAGAGGCTGAACGAGAACTGGAAGGCATGAAGCAAAAGGCAGCCGAAGAAGTAGCGGCAGCGAACAAGCAGTTTCAAGAGGCCCTGGACGCCTTAGAGAAACTGGAGAAAAGCGCTGAGGAAGCCGCTCAAGAGATTGAGACCCTCACAGCAAGAACAGCTGAGCTGACTCAGGAAGTGAGCGCACTTGCTGAATCGAAAGCAAGCTACAAGGCAACTGCGCAGCACCTGCAACAACAGGTCAGCTCGCAAGAGCTAGAGCTGGAGCGCTTGCACAAAGGGCAAGCAGAAGAAAGGCAAAAGCACACCGCGCAAGTATTGCGGCTGGAGCAAAGCACGGCTCTCACAAAAGAAAAATTCGAAAAAGAAAACAGTGACCTGAAAGCAGCCCTGGAAGACGCAAGGAGCAAGCTGGCACTTTCGGAAAGAGAGAAAGAAGAAGTGAAATCGGCGACAGAAGAGAGCCGCAAACAACTAGAGAAAGCAGAGGCCGCGGCTGAATCCGACCGCAAAGAAAGAGACGCGGCGATGAAGGAGGCGGCAGAGCTCAAGGGCAAGGCCGAAGTTCTAAAGGCTCAAAACGAGCAGCTCCTGGCTAAATTGACAGAGAAGACAGAAAAAGAAGAGAAAAAGAAAGGCAAGGAATAACCTGCACTGATTTAGATTTTGCATTTTACTTTTCTGGCTATGTCATTGATTTCCTGAGTGGTGGAGCCGCCTGGAAGGGACTTGAGCTTATCCAAATACAAAGCGGCATCGTTGAACATGACCGATGCTTCTTTGTTGTCGCCTGCATTTGCTTTGATGTTAGCGACAGCGAGATCGAGAAGACAGAGCTTTTGGCAGCTGTCGGCCCGTTCTTCGTCGTTGCTAATGTTATTGTCGGCCTCGCTTTTAAGGTCTCTGTACATTCTGGCGCAGTTAGCCGGGTCTTTACGGTAGGCGTATTGCAGCTCTTCAAATGCAGCTTGAGCAAAACCTATGTCTTGGGTTTGGGCTTGTGGTGATGGTTCTGGCGAGTCGAAGGAAGGCATAGCGGATAGCTCCATATGAAGGGGACCGCTACAGTCTGCCTTTCTTGGCTTACGTTGTAACTGTTGAATTCTGCACAGGAGCTATCAGTTTCAGAATTATTTGTCGCACTTTTTGCAGAATTATTTGTCGCGGTGTTTCCAGAATTATTTGTCACAACAGAGCGCAAGCGCTCAGAAGCCGTCCGGCGTGACTGCATTTGAGGCTGTTGGAGTTACTTGAATTTGGTTGCTATTCGTATGTGCTTCGCCTGCGTGCAAAGCAGAAAGCGCCCCTGGCATCGGGGCTTGATGGACCCCGCACGCCCCCGAGGGGGCTTGAGCCGCACGACAAAGAGAAATGGAAGCGTGAAATCTAACCTGGCAGTCGTGCTGACCCGAGGTGTGGCGACTTGGTAGGACATTTGCGCTCACCGGCGGCGAGTAGGCAACGAGGCGCAATCGATGCCGCGCAAACGCCCTTACGCAAGTAAGGCAGGATAAAGATCGTAAGCCGAAAGTGTAAAAAAGCCAGTATTACTAGCTTTTAGAGATAAGCCAAGGCGTGGTATATGATGGTAGTGTAAGCCATTCATTATATAGGCAAACAGCTGGAGGTTTAAGAGTAAACCATGCCAAGACCAAGAAAAGCCGACAAACCGCCACTCAGAACGCCGCAACTGAACACGCGGCTGGCGGCAGAAGAGTATTTGAAGCTGGAAACAGTGTGCCGGATGGAAGGCAAAACCAAGACCGAGATCTTGAGGAAAGCGCTTTTGCAGTACCTGGACGGATACGAACAGAGGGCAGAAGACCAGGCGAGGGACCGGCTAGCTGAGGCGGTGGAAGCCATGCAAGCCGGACACAAGAAAGACACTGAGAGGCTGGCGAAGATGATCGCCCGGGTGATGATGGACATCGGAACAGTGCAGCAAGTCTTCTATGACAGAGCCTCGAAAGAGGACAGAGCGAAGCTTTGGGAGACGGCGAAAGTAAAGGCAGCAGAGCGACTGAGGTTTAAACGCAAAGACGGAGACCCGGAAGCGACGGAGATTATGAAACATGCGCTCGGTGGTTAAACACCGCTATGTCAAAGGGGCAAGCGGAAGGGCCCGGGCGAAAGCGCATGTCAATTACATCCAGAACAGGCGAGGAGAGGACCGGGAAGACAGGAAGCCGCGCGAGTTTTTCAGTGACGAGAGAGAGAAGATACAAGGGCGCGAAGTTAAGCAAGACATTGATGATATGGACCGTTCCAAGGTGGTAGCTCACAAGCTCATCTTGTCGCCAGGGCTGCAAAACATCGACATGCAGAAGTACACGAGGGATGTACTCAAAGAAGCTGGCAAAGAGAAAGGCTTGGATCTGGACTGGAGAGCGGTTATCCACAGGAACACAGATCACGACCACGCGCATGTGATTGTCTATGGAAAAGACAAGAATGGCAGAGAGGTGCTGTTTGACAAAGAAGACTACAAGAACATGCGCGATGCCGGAGACAGATATTTAGAGCGGCATCATTACTATGAGCGGTTTTTGCAGAGAGACATGGACCGGCAGCTTGAGAAAGGATACGAGCGGGACCGTGGAGATAACATATTCGAGGACTTAATCAGAGACCTTAACCGAGAGGGGAAAGAGCCGGAGCGGGAGCCATACAAGGCAGTAGCTTGGGACAACGAAAAAGCCATCGAGCATTTGCCGGAGCGGGAGAAAATCGAGCGTGACGGCGAGACTTACAGCAAGTATTCGAAGCTTGAAGACCTGAAGGAATTAGCCGAGAAGCTGAGCAAAGAGGAAATAGAGCGAGTCCCTGACGAACAAAACAGGAAGCTTGGGCAATGGATCTGGACTAAAGAAAAATTTGGAGACGACCATTACGAGCGCAAAGCGCGTCACAAGTGGGACAAGAAAGAAAAGAAAAAGGAGAAAGAGCGCGATCCGTTTGAGGACGATAGGGAGCAGAAGAAGCTAGACAAAGACCTAAAGCGCGCCTTCAAAGAGATGGAGCGCGGCGAAGGCGACGTTTTGGGTAAAGGCTACAGGCAATGGGTGAAAGAACAACAAGGGCGATTAGCGCCAGAGCACGCAAGTTATACGAGTGCGATGGAAGCGCAAAGGCTGAAAGACTTGATGGACCTTCACCCTGAAAAGAAAGATGAGATAGAAAGGCAGCTCCAGGAATTGAAAGAGTTTGAGCTGGAGCAGAGGCAAGAGCACCAGAAGGGAGACAAGTGGAAAGACTTTGACGCGCTTTTGGGAGAGAATTGGAAGTCTCCAGAGAAGGAATTGGAGCAAGGAAAGGACCGGCAGGATGCAAGCAAATCGGAGGCAGGAAGCGGCAATTTAATAGCCGATCGCGCCGGGCAAGATTTAGCGATCGATCAAATTCATGCAGAAGCTTCCGGCGACCAGGCGAAGATAGAGCAGGAAAAGGAAATAGACGACGGATT
This sequence comes from Candidatus Melainabacteria bacterium, assembly GCA_020854255.1. Taxonomy (GTDB): domain Bacteria; phylum Cyanobacteriota; class Vampirovibrionia; order Obscuribacterales; family Obscuribacteraceae; genus QKMZ01. The sequence continues at coordinate 6,783 of JADZFV010000025.1, forward strand.
CGACAGAGGCTTAGGCTAGGGGATGCCATCTCAGACAGCAACGCAGGAACTGGCAGTAGAGTCCAAGGACATGGCTGAACTGCTTGTTGTCTGTTTAACGGGGTTGGGCTGGCGGCCAGTGACCGTAAATGACAGGATGCGGCAGCTAGTAGCGACACAGATAAAGGCAGAGCGGCCGTTTTCATATGAGTTTTTCGCTACGTTCAACTGGCAGCCGAACGGCTCAGGATGCCAGTTGAAACTGGAAGTAAGAGAAGAGAGAAACCGCTGGACGATAACGCATTGCAAGGCAAAATGTGACGAGATCATGCAACGGGTGGCTGAATCTGCTGATGTTTTGATGCAGGCAAATGCCGAGCAGCCGCAGCCGACCAGATACGGATCTGCAAAGTGGGCGACGCATCAAGACATCATCGACGCCGGGTACTGGGGAGGTGGAGAAGACCACCGGCGGATGATAATCAGCCCTGGTGAAGACGACAACTATGTGACCCTGACGCCTGAAGATTCAGCCATGCATGCACTTGTCTGCGGTCCGACCGGCTCAGGAAAAACAACCAGTATCTTTATTCCGAATCTTATAGACCGGATTGATTCAAGCGCAATAGTGACGGAGGCGACAGCCGGAAACGAGCCACCGGACCTTTATGCAAAGACATCCGGCTATCGCTCTTTAGCCGGACGCCAGAAGATCTATTACTTCAATCCAGACGACTTATCGTCAGATTGCATCAATCCGGTCGATGCAGTGAAAAGCTATGCAGATGCACAGAATCTGGCAAAGCTCATAGTTGAGAACACGACGAGCAAAAACAATTACGGAGATGATGTCTGGCCGAAAGCTGAAATGAACCTTTTGACCATGTTCCTGGCGCACGCGGCCGCACTGGGAAAAGACCTCGGCTACATCAGAGGACTTTTGAGAGAAGGACCGGACGACCTCGTTAACCAGATGAAGGCAAGCCCAGTGGAAGAAGTCAGAGGCGAGTATCACGGCTTTCACAAAACGAGCCGGGAAGGTTTTAGATACGGTGTTTTTGCAAGTTTGATGCAACGCCTGGCGCTCTGGGTAAACCCGCGCGTAGTGGCTCTGACGAGCAAAACAACGATTGACCTGGACTCATTGGCAAAAGAGAAATTCACTTTCTATCTGGCGGTGCCTGCCCGCAAGACGCACCTAAAGCCAGTAGCGGCGCTCATTTTTAATTATGTTCTTCAGTATGCCGAAGAGCAACACTTTGAACATCCCTTATTTTTGAGCCTCGATGAATTTACAAATTTCGGCATGATTCCAGGCATTGCAGACCGTTTGGGAATAATCCGGCACAAGAAAATCGGAGTGATGTTAGGCATCCAGGACGCCATGCAATTAGAGCGAGTCTATGGAAGAGAGGACGCCACAATCATGTTTGGGCAGCTTGGCACCCGGATATTTTTTAGGCCCAGGACGATTGATGTAGCGGAAAGAATAAGCAAAATGGCAGGTCAAAGCACTGTCTATGAGCGGAAAGTATCGAGCACAGGACAAATTCAGGAAAAGGAAAGCGGCAGGCCGTTAATAGACCCGAGCGAAGTAATGTCATTGCCTGACAGCAAAATGTTGGTATTCACGCCGCGCACTTCGCCAATGCGCATGGAAAGATTCACCTGGCGCGATTACATAAATGCCATGAACATTCCCGGTGTTGTTAAGCCTGCGGTTGAGCTGGATGACCGGCTGGTGAAAGACTGCCAGGATCTGAATGAGGTACAGGACTGGCAAATCAAAGGCGAAAGAAAAAGACGAGAAGAGATGAGAGAATCGCCTATTAGCGACAGCGAAGCAAAAACGGAAATTCAAGAAGAAATAAAAGACCCGGCCCCGGAAGTGACGAAGTATGTGCAGCCGGAAGATGGGGAAGAAGCCGAGCCCGAAGAAGCGGAGGCGGAAGAAATAGAAGATGAGGCCGAAGACGATTACAGGCAAATTTAGAGGCTGAGCATGGACGAGGAACTGAAGAAAACCGCCAGGGGCTGGGGCAAAAAGCTGTTTGACTTCGGCAAAGATACAGCCAAGAAAGTTGCCGACGAGGCAGGCAAGGCATACAACGATTTCGAGCAAAAGCGCAAAGATGACCTTGCTATGGAAGCTCGGGAGGGCAGCTTCTATTCTCAATTCTCTGTAGATGACCTCTGGTTGCAGATGGCTAGAGACCTGACTCCGAACATCGGGCACCTGGGAGTGAGTCTAAAAGCCGATCCTGACATATTGCGGATAACTACTCTGGTTCAATACAGCGAGCAAATTCCTGGCGTGCATGACGTGATCCGGCAGCTCACTTGTTACATTGACTTTCAGCCACAGGAAAACGGAGGGACTTTGATCCTTTACCGGTGGCACATTTACGAGATTCCGCCTAACGGCTATCTGAACACAAACATTGTCAGGACAATAAACAAGCGCATCAGGACTTGTGCACAGCTAGGGCCGCAAGCACCAGGAGGTATATAGTGAAAAATCAAGCACGTCTGAAATTGGCATCAATAGCTGTTTGCCTTATCGTAGGCCTTCCGCTCCTGGCGCAAGAATCAACCAAAGTTTTTGGCGATACCGGCGCAGAAAAACGCAGCCCGACGTTTTTCAACGCCATCAAAGAAATAGCCGCAGAGCAAGACAAGACGCCAAACAAGGACTGGTTTCCTACAGGCCCCAGGCGCTTTAAGTCCGGCTATGGGAAAGTAACAAACGACGTGAAAGCGGCATTCTCAATTGACTTACAGAATTGGGCTTTCGGCAAAGGAGAGCGCCTGGACAATCTCACCGGTACTTATATTCCATACAAACAGCGGGAAGAATTCGCGATGTGGTGGTGGTTCAGGCACGATCCGAATTACAAAAAGGCGGCGCCCTGGGACAAGGACCAATGGAAATATGAGGCGATTATTGACGGCACGGAGCTTGTCTGGAAAGCCGGAAACAAGGCAACTGAAGGTTATTCAGCTGCAATGACCGTAGGACACCGCGGCCTTATGGCACAACTCATCAAAACAGAAGGCAAATAATCAGTCATATGTTCAGGGCACTGGCGTGCTCACTCGTGACCTCGTTCTAGGGACTTAGACTATAAGCGGAGCGAAAAAATAAATTAGACACCAGCTAACAACTCAGCCAGGGTCATATCAAGAGCCTTTGCAATACGGGCTACAACACCCAGAGAAGGGTTACGCTCGCCCCGTTCGACTTTGCCCAAGTAAGAGCTATCAACACCAGCCTGATCGGCAAAGTCTTCTTGGGACAATCGACTGCGCAATCGAAGTTCCTTGACCCGTTTGCCGAAACGCCTACAAATTTTTTTCTCAAGTTGCACTCCATATAGATCCAGCCTTGGTTACCTTGCAAACCAGGGTCAATCGTCCTTGAAAATGAATCAAAAAGGTCAACCTGTGATAGCTAGCGCTAGGTTGAAAATTCTCATTAAAGGGCATGTTGGAACAGTAAATAAAAGACACTGCCTGATGAAAAGCACACAGATTGACGCATTGATGGCAATTGCCAAAAAACTCGAGATGGATGGTGCTACCGAGTGTGCGGAAGGGCTATACAGAAAAGCTGTGAGCACTTCTGAGCTGTTTTATGGCCCATCCAGCCCGCAGACTGGGCTAGCCGTCTTAGAGCTGATGAACTTTTGCGAGAATCACGACAACGACACGGAAGCGGAGAATCTCTGGAATCGGCTGAGAGTAATCGTCTTGGGGAGTGAGGCATAGGCTTGTTTTCGGGCAATCTCAAAAGGGCATAAAGAGAATTATGCTGTGATGGCGGGTCCGCCTATGTCCGAGCAAGTTCAACAAAATTTGAAAGTAACGGACCAGGGCGCTGAAAAGACCGTCCAGAAAACGCCTGAGGCTGTGAAAGATGGCGGCGTGATTGCTGCTCAGCCGAACCAGGAAG
>JADZFV010000026.1 GCA_020854255.1 Candidatus Melainabacteria bacterium
ACGCAAAACCAGCAAAATCTGTAAACGTTGAATTTCACTCTATTTGTCTCCAATGCTGGTGGGTTCGTCAGGCGCGATATTTTAAAGGTATCGCCGCTGCCCCTGTCCTCTATTCTAATAGAAACGCCCGAATCTCGCCGTACCTTTCCAGTTCTATCGGGCCTGCTCGAAAAGCGGCACTGACCGTGACGCGAGCGAATGCGGTCAGTATTGTATCACAAATCAGGCTTGATGACGCTTGCGAAGCCGGACCTGTACACGTAGCGCACCAAATTTGGAAGAAGCTTGAATTAGATGCGGTGCTGGATGCCGCCAGTTTACCTGAACGCGCAAAACGACTTACCGAAATAGAGGTAATTAATCGGCTTGTTGAGCCAGGCTCGGAGCACTCGATACGGAATTGGGTATCGCGAACTGCACTGCCGGATATATTTAGAGAAGAACTACCTCCAATTAATGACACTGCTTTGTATAAAAACCTCGATAAGCTGCACCCAGAGCGGGAGAAGATTGAACAAGCATTAGCAGAAAAAGAAATAACACTGTTCAATCTAAAGCCAACTATTTTTCTTTACGACCTCACTTCTACCTATTTTGAGGGGCTTTGCGCTCGAAATGAAAAAGCTAAACACGGCTACTCTCGGGATAAGCGGTCCGATTGCAGACAGGTCGTGGTGGGACTCGTTTTGAACCAAGATGGCTTCCCTACTGCTCATGAAATTTTTGACGGCAATCGTGTCGACTGCACCACGGTCGACGATATGCTAACAACACTGGATAAACGCGCTGGTGACAGTAAAGGACACACTGTAGTTGTTGATCGTGGTATGTCCGGTAAAGAAAATCTTGCGGCAATAAAAGCAAAAGGAAATCACTACATTGTTGCAAGCCGACAACCAGAGCGCGAGCAGTTTCTGGCTGAGTTCGAGTCTGAACAAGGCTGGGAAGAAGTCATCCGTGATGTCTCACCAAACAATCAGTTTCAAAAGAAGTCATCTGTAGCAATCAAGCGCATGGACAAAGCTGATGAAACCCTGATCTTGTGCCTCAGTGGCGGCAGAGCAAAAAAAGACAAGGCCATTCGAGAGAAGAAAGAAAAACGGCTCTGTTGCAAATATTGCCCGGAAAAATCGAGAGAAGTTATGCGACGTGTTTCTTCATGCCGGTTTGGTGGTTATGCCGCTTCAAAAGCGTCATTGATCATTTTCCAGAACTCCTGAGCGTACTCAGGATTGTGAATTCCAAACCGTTTTTCAACTAGCCACACTTCGCCCTTGATGCCTGGTAGTTGTTTCCAAAAATCTAATTGCCCTTTCCTAAACATGCGCATCACCTCAAATCCTTTAATGGTGGCATAGGCAGTTTTCATAGATTTGAATCCGCGCACTGGCTTGATGAGCCGTTTTAGCTTGCCGTGATCGGCTTCCAGTCGGTTGTTCAGATACTTTACTTGTCTGTCCGCCATCGGCCGAGCCTGCAAACAGCCAGTTGCGCGACCGAGCACTACGGATCGCAGTGCGTTTTCGCAGTCGTTGTTGTGCATCTTCAAGATTCCATGATCGATATATTGGCAAAGGGCCTTCCAGTGATTGAGCGTATACTGTACCGCCTCGGCAAAGGATGTTGGAGCAGCGGAAGCTTGCTGCTTATCGAGCCAGAGTTTGAAGTCGTCCAGAAGAGGCTTCGAGAGCCTTTGCCTGAGGGCGACGCATTCAGTTTCCGGCAGAGTTACGGCCAGGCTATCGATTTTGAACAAGCTTTTGATTACTCCAAGAGCGTAGTCAGCCTGATGCTCCTCAGCTTTTTTGGCATCCTCGAAATATCTGTAGACATGGGCCCAGCAGTTTGCGGCAGTGGCTCCCTCTCGTTTTTCTTCGAGATTAGCGAGCAATTGGTTGTAGACGGCGGTGCCGTCCGAAAGCAGGAAGCCCTTGTAGCCTGGCAGAAATCGTTTATGGTGCTCGCCTTTGCCGTCTTCGGTAAAGTTGTAGAGATTGTAGGGAGCCGACATGTCGCCGCGGTAGACAGAGATTTTACCTTTGATCGTCTTGCCGGCGCCTTTTCGAATGAAGGGCATTGTCGTCTCGTCAGACTCGATTACCTGGCACTGAAGGATGAGTTCTTGCATGCGTTTATACAGGATCTTAAATTCGTCTGCTTCTTGCTTGAGCCAGCGGCTCATGGTGGAGCGGGCGATGGGAATGCCGTGGCTGAGGAGAATGCGTTCCTGCCGATACAGAGGCAGATGGTAGTCGAACTTGGATTGTGTGATGTGGGCGATCAGTCCGGCATCGGGGTAGCCTTTGTCAACAGGCTGCGTGGGTTTGCCGGCAGTGACCACGTTCTCCTTGCACAGAGGGCAAGAGTAGGTGTATTCAACATGCTTGATTTTTTGGTAACGAGCGGGGACATATGCGAGCCCGTAGGAGACTTTGAAGCCAATTGGTGTGCGATTGACATTACAGCAGGGGCAGAGCAGCTCTTGGGCGTCAGTTATCTTGTGCTGTTCGGTCCTTTCGTCTTGGGCAAAGTGTGGAGCCTTTCTGCCGCCGCCGCCATGTCCAGGTGGAGCAGGTTGCCCGAGTTTTTCTCGTTGAGCATCAACTGTTTGGCAAATTTTCTCGTACACTTCTTTTCCCTCACCTTCAATATCGTCAATGTCGACGCGGGCCGACTTTGGGCCGTGGATGTTGCGATCGCGCCTGCGCACTTGTTTTTCGAGTTCGAGGATGCGGTGCCAAAATTTGATGAGAAGTTCGTTGCTCGCGGCAAGGGTGGCAGGCAGGGGATCCGGAAGGCTAATAGGAGGCGCGCCGGAAGTTGGTTTTGTCATGTTTTTGTTTTCTCGTGCGTACAACTATATTATACAGTATGCACCGCATGTAATACCAAAACAATCTGGAAATGTGAGGCAATTAACTATCCCTGGTGAGCGCGAGGTGCTGCTAATGTTTCATGACAGAGAGCCAGTCCATCAGATGCTTGAGGGTTGCGGCTCTGATGGTGTTTTCTGGGGCAGTCAGCCAACAAACAAGAGCAGAAGCAAATCAGTTTGCCGCCGTCTTTTTCGCGTATTGATAGCGCTTCTGTCGGCGAACAGTCTTTAGATCGATGCCTTCCAAAATCAGCATCAGCGTGGCGTAGTCAATCTCAATACTGTTGCCGGAGATGATCGTCGGAAACCTGAATGTGCCTTTCGCGAGCAACTTGTACCAGAGGACAAAGCCGTCGCGATCCCAGAACAAAATCTTCAGTCTATCGCCACGACGATTGCGGAAAACGAAGAGCTGGCCTGACATGGGATCATTATCCATGAACGATTTGACCACGCCATACAAGCCGTTGAAGCTCATGCGCATGTCGGTCGGGCGCGAGCAGAAGTAAATCTTGATTGCATCACTGATGAAAAACATTATCGGAGTTAAGATGAAAACACGTTGTTGAGTACGGACAATAGGGTCTGCACACATGCCGGCAATCTGATTATCAGTCCGTCTGGACGTACTATTTCGATGAAGTCTAAGGCGGCTGACCGACCTTGATCCTGATTAATATGCACTCGAACGAACTGGCTGGCGTTTTCCACATTGGCGGTGCTCGCGGATTCCGACTGCCCGGCAGCAGCACGTCGTCGCCCGGCAGCCGCTTTTCTATATCGCTCACGACTCTCTCGCCTCAGAGTCAAAGCATTCTCCTGGTCTCGAATACGAATTATTCTTTCCCAATTGCAAAACGCATTGAGCTTGATCCCTTCATCCCGACAAAACTGCGTTTTTGAAAGAGCATTGCTTCCGCGCCACTTTAAAAACACGCCCCGCCAATAATCTTCCTTTGCAAAATCACGCTGTCCTGGTTTCGGCAAGACCTTCGATACCTCCTGCGGTATCATCAACCTTACAAGACCCGGTCGCCTCTATCAACACGTTATTCCTGCACCGCTTACGCTGTATGAAATCGTCCCCCAGTCGTTCTGAACGCTTGTTATTCTTGAGAACTTGCAACAGAGCCCGCTTATCTGTCTTCGGCAATTGCGCATAATGCGCCAGAAATCTTAATCATTCTCATCATAATTAAAATGCAATGGCATATTTCTTTTCATTAAAAGTGCAGCCCTCTTTTTACTTTCTGAATGGATTGCGTAACACGCAATTGCTCTGTCGTTATGGAAGTTTCCACATATATCTGCATCACTCCGGAATAGGAGATGACTGTTGAGATCCAGATACATCCACTTTTCGTCATTCAAAACCAATGCAGCATTTTCATAGAAAGGAAAACTTTGTCGATAGATTGGCGAAACAATTATCTGACCGGTTCTATCAATGAAGCCACAAAGTTTTTGCTTACCCATCAGAATTTGTGCACGCCCTTGATGGAAATTACCGACATCGTCAAAAACTGGCTTGATTGCGAACGTACCGTCCTTCTGAATAAACCCCCACCGCCCAAATGGATATGGTGGATTTCCGATATGATCGAAGTTCTTTTCTCGTTTGCAAACGGCTGCAAGGCCCTCCTTAAAAGAACCGGCTCGAAAAAAACTGTCACGTATTGCACTATTCCCTCTTAAATCAATAAAAGTATTTTGATAGTTACCATTTTTCGAGTTAAGGACCGCTACACAAGCTAAGTGTTCGGAGAAAGAGTGTGAGTAATAATAGAAATCGGAAATTACCGCTTCTCCCTTTTTGTTTAAGTAAACCGCACCGTTAGAACGTTGTAATAAGCAAAGACCTTCGCTGAAAGGGTTAATGCGATTGATGTCTCCCTTTATGCGAAAAACGAGTTTTCCAGATTTGTTTATACAGTTCCACTGTGAATCTTTTCCTTGTACAAAACCTAATTCTTCTGAAAATTTCTTTGCATCTAAATACTTATGTTCAACTATGCATTTGCCCGATGGGTTTATATAGCCCCAAAATTTATTTAGTTTGACTGCCGCAAGTCCATTTGAGAAAGGCTCTGCATCTGAGTATTTGGGCATAACTTTCCATGCCCCTGTGGTATCTACAAAGCCCCATTTTTCTTGTTCTCGAACTGGTGCCAGTCCTTCAGAAAATGGTTTGCACGCGTCAAATATGGTCGCTATGACAGTTTTACCGGATTTGTCCACGTAGCCACACTTCCAGAGCGGAACATAACCACTTTTTTTCCCAACATCCTGCCGCAGAGAAGTATTAAGCTGGCACAGCTCATTTGAAACAGTTGGTTCTACTGATGCGGCAATGCTCAGTGGCGAAAGTTGGATGAAGATTGAGACAAACACAATTCCAATCTTCAAATGTATTCTGGATTTCAGAATGTTTTTTCTCATTTCGGGATACACGCATTACAGCAAAATGAAGAATTACCGACAGGATCCGGGACATGGTCTGATGTATAAGGACATCCTCCTTCGGTATCGCCTTGATGAGAGACACCAGGAGCGCCCATCCAAGCACCAGTGTCGTAGAAATAGATCGAGTAATTGAAATTTCCCGAAGAATCCGACGAATTGTGACCGCTTGATGGGTTCATGGGTGAGCCTGGCTCACCGCCCGGTGTATTCGATTGTGACTGCTTGCACCAAATTACCGCCTTTTCGTTGTCTTTACATTTCGGAGGATTGCATTTTGCTTTGTTGTACGCTGGCGACACGTCGCCGCCTCTGCCCCAATAGCAATTCTTGTTGCCACCGTAGTCTTCTGGAAGAGCATTTCCTGTCTGATCACCCATGCCCATGAAATGCAGCACAAGTCCTGCGCAACCCCACTTTGCTTGATTTTCTGTGTTTCCACCATGTGCGTCGGTAAAATCCTTCCACGAATTATATGTCTGATTCTTAGTTGGAGAGGGGAAGAAACCATGACTATCCGTGAAATTGAGCGGGCGGTTCAAGACATATCTGAAGAGATTTGAGCCGCCAGCTTCTCCTATTTTGTCTCGTGAAATAAAACGTGCAAGATTTGAATTGTAGGGACGTGAAAAGGTGAGATGCAAGCCACTTCTCTCATGTCGATAATATCCAGCGTATTGAAATGAAATATCTAAAGAACCTGTAAATTTTCTTGTCTCGCCGAACGGTTGATATGTGTATCCTACGACGACACTTCCCGTGTTGTCAGTTGCGATGGAGCAAGAGCCTAGGCTGTCTTTTGCGATAAGGTAATTACTGCCTCCTATATTTTCTCCGTATCTATAAAACTTTCGAACAATTGCATTTGTTCCATCTCTTTGCTCATGTTTTCCATCAAAACCGCATACAAACTGACGTAACTCATTCACAGAGTTTCCAATGAATTCCGTTAGTTTGGTGCAGCTTCCCATTCCATCAAGAGCGAATTCTGTTCTATTGCCCGTGCCCGGGTAGTCAATTTCAATCAATCGATTCTCGGCATCCCACTTGTAAAAATTTGTTCCGTCGCTCGTCATATTGCCATTCGCATCCCAAGTTAGCGTTGAAGACGCGCTTGCAGTGGCGGTTAAGCCGTTCGTGTTTGTCTTTGTAGTTGGCACTGCATCAGTTGCAGAGACATTTGCCAGACTTGCTCCAGAAGGAACCGTGCCATTGCCGGAGAAGCTTTGCGAGAATGCCAGATCGGCGGCATTGCTGTTCTTGGCTGTGACGCCCAGAGTTTGCAAGTTCGCGTTGCCATTCATCGCATTTGCCAGGCCGGCAGCGATGCTGACGAGCGTATCGGAAGCACCGATGCTGTACGTAACCGCTTGCTGACCTCCAGGAAGCGTTGGATTAAATGTTCTGATGGTTGCCGTGTTTCCAGCTGTGACTGTGCCCCCGATTGCCACCGTCGAATTGCCGTTGGCATTGGTGCCCTGGTTCAAAGTGACAGTGGCTCCGGCACTCTTTGATGTTGTGTATGTCGTCCCTGCTGCGGCAATCGTGACCACGGCAGCAGATGACGTTGCCGTCACTCCAATTGCCGCCAGACTGCTGTTTGCGTTGATGGCATTCTTCAGCCCTGTGGCGATATCCGTTGTCGTGTTTCCGCCGGCGGACGTGTATGAGACCGTTTGCGACCCGCCCGAAAGTCCAGGGCTGTTTACCGTAATTGAGGTTACATCGCCGGTTGTGACGGTGCCGCCCACGGTGGCAGTGGTATTGCCGTTGAAGTTGGCTGAATACGTAACGGTTTCTGTCGGGACACCGGTTACAGATTTCGAATAAACGACATCAGCGTAGTTTTGATTTGGATTGATCGTAATAACCGCTCCCACTACCGACGGGAAATATGGATATGGATAAATTGCTAGACCGGCATTGTTCATCTGAGTGGCGATAACCGCATTCAACCCTGAGGCGATGCTCGATAAAGTGTCGCCGGATTTCACCGTATACGAATTCACTACCGGTCCGTAATTGAAGCGAATGTCGTTGACAGTTATGGAAAGGACATCACCAGGCGTGACTGTGCCACCAATAGTTGCTGTGATATTGCCGTCGACATTGTTGCTCAGCGTAATCGTCTCTGTCGGTGTTCCGGTGACTGAGCTGCCGAAGTCGACTGTCTTCAATGCTTTCTGCGCTATCGTCACGACTTGCCCGGCAACAGAAGCTGATGCCACAGGCTTGCTTGTCGTCCCCTGGAAGCGTGCATTGCCGCCCGGTGCAATTGCCACCAGGGCGTTGACATTGTTGACCGTCGAGCGGACGACTGACGTGCTCTTCGAGAGATTTATCGTCTCTGTCGCTCCGGTGCTTCTCGATTGGGCATAGCTCGTCAAATTGGGCGATGTCGACTTAATGTTGATAACGGACGCCCTTGAATTTGCCGTCACTCCAATTGCTTGCAGAGCAGTGTCGGCATCGATCGCGTTCTTGAAATTCGTGGCAATCGTGGTCAGTGTGTCTGCTGCTGCAACCGTGTAGCTGACAGCAGTGCTGCCTCCGGTCAAGCCGGCATCGTAAAATGTAAGAGTGAGTACGTCGCCTGCGGTTATAGTGCCGCCAATAGCCACTGCCGTCCAGGCGCTGACCGGATTGCTCAATGTGAGCGTGGCTGTAGCTGTGGCATTGGTCGTTGTCCGGTAAGTGGTGAGATTCGTCGACTTGGAATTCAGCGTTATCACGGTGCCTGCTGCTGTCGCGCGCACGGCAATTGCTGACAAGCTCGTATCCGCATTGATCAAGGCGGCAAGATTAGTCGCCATCGTTGCCAAGGTGTCACCGGCCAAAACCGTGTAATTCACGCTCTCTAAGCCGCCTGCCAGCCCTGCGTCATACACATTTACTGTCAGCGTGTCGCCCGCTGTCGTCGTGCCGGCAATTGTCGCTGTCTGCGGTCCGTTCTGGTTGATCGAAAGCGTTATTGTCTCTGTGGCACCGGCACTGAGAGATGACGAATATGAAGTGACATTCTTTGAATTGGACGTGATGCTGATTACTGTCCCTACCGATGTCGCACTGACTCCAAGTGCGGTCAGAGCCGCATCCGCATTGATGGCGTTTTTCAATCCGGCTGCAACCGTCGTCAGCGAGCCTCCCGAAAGAACCGTATAGCTCACGGATTGAGTGCCGCCTGCCAGGTCCA
>JADZFV010000027.1 GCA_020854255.1 Candidatus Melainabacteria bacterium
CTTGTAATGGGATTGTTTTAAATCCCAAAGGGGCACATTTATACATATGTCATCAGCTAAAGACAGTTATCTGCAGCAGATTAGACTCCTGTCCGTACTGGACTTGGAGGAATTATCCGGCGTGGTGGCCACAATCGTTACTGAACGGACGGGCGCCCAGGCTGTCGGCGTGATTATCTATGACCGTGACATGGATGCTTTGAGCAACAGATATTGGCACGGTGACGGCAAAAAAGACCTCAGTGTGGTCGGCGAGGCGTTTTGTGAGGAATTCAAGGCCTCATCCGAGCTGACCTTGGAAATCAATTTCGACGCACTGGATGTCTCTCTTCCTGGCGCAATGCTGCCTGTTTATTGCTACCAGATTCGCATGGGCCAGGCGCTGTGCGGTTGCCTTCTCATTTCTGCACCCAATGTCAAAGCAGACGAGATTGCACACCTGCTTTCTGACCTTCCTCTGGCACGTGCGTTGACCAATGCCTGGGAGCATGCGGAATTGTGCCGCGAAAACGAGCGGCTCAGGTTAAATTACGACGAAATCGAAAAGATGACGCAGATGCTGGAGACGCAGACACAGCAGCTCATACATGATGTCACCTTCAGGGACAGCATTCGCACCAACCAGGTTGAGCGCGAGCGGCTGGTTTACTGGATTTCCAACTTCGTGCGCAGCTCCGTGGACCTTCAAAAGGTGCTTGATACTACTGTGGAAAAGATCGGAGAAGCGTTCAGCGTCAGTCGCTGCATGGTATTGCGTTCTATCGATTCCATCGATCAATTGGATGTTTCCGAATTCGTTGCTCAAAATGTAACGCCTGTCAAAGAGCTGTTTTTTTCGGAGGCGGGCTTTGATTTTGCCCATCAAGCATTGAGCAAAACAGCGCCGCAAGATATTGGAGACCCCGATACAGATTCGCGCATTACTTATGACCGCAGCTTCTTGAAGCGGCTGGGAATTCGCTCCGGATTGATTGTGCCTCTGATCATGCGCGAACGTGTCCTGGGGGCTCTTTTCTTGCAAGATTGCGCTGAGCCGAGAGACTGGAGTATCGATGATATTTCTTTGATTGGATCCCTGGCTGATAATCTTTCCGTGGCAATCGAGAACGCCGATCTGCACCAGGAAATTGCCAGGCAGGCGGTGACAGACGGCTTGACCGGCGTCGCCAACCGGCGCAGCTTCAACGAGTCGTTTAGCCGAGAATTTGAGCGCGCCAGGCGTTATAACGAGCCACTTTCGCTGGTTATGATTGATCTCGATTTCTTGAAAAAAATCAACGACACCTATGGTCACAAGGCTGGCGACGATGCCATTGCCAGCATTGGCAAGTTGCTCAAACTATCTTCGCGCGTCAGTGACGTAGCGGCCAGATACGGTGGAGAAGAGTTTTGCCTGCTTCTTCCAAATACCGAGACAGAGATGGCCGAGCAGCTCGCCGAGCGGATTCGGCGCATGATCTATGAAGTGCATGTTGAAGGACCGGGCACGATATCGGCGTCTATTGGTGTAGCCAGCTACCCGAATCATGCTGATGACTGCGATCAGCTTTTCCAAAAGGCCGACGCTGCCCTTTATGCTGCCAAACAAAGCGGGCGCAACAGGGTGCATGTGGCAAACAAGGACGACACTACTCGCTTGACTGAATTTGCCGACGAGAAAGGTGTTGCTGCAGAACTGGGCGACACAAAGAAGAATGCGCCTGATGCCAAAGGCAATGGCCACTCGGACTCTGAGCCCAAGGCCAAGCAGCCGCCTGAAAAAAAAACTTCAACTAGAAAGCTGGTCGATACTCATTAACGGCAAGCCATGACGGAAGGAAGCCCAAGGAGAGTCGGTGACCTATTGTTGTCCCCCTGAAGTCACGCGGGAAATTCTTTCTCAGGAAAAGTCCTGAAGCAATGAAAGTTCGAGTCGGTTATAAAACTAGATATAAAGCTGAAGAAACCTATAAAGATGGGTTATCAATTGACGTTTCGGCGTATCTTGCGGGCATGAAGTGTTGGGAGCGGATTTGAGAAATTACAGACGCGAAACAGCCGGCAGTTTTCTAAGGGAGATGACGCAATGGGAATATTAGATGACGTTGTCCAGGGGATTGGCAAAGAAGTCAGCCGTGTTCAGGCGCGCGGGCAGGAGATGATGCAGAGCTTCAATCTGCAAAATCAAATTCGCGAGTTGGAAAAGAAAAAGACGAGCAAACTCCTTGAAATAGGCCGCATCGTTACAGACAAGTACGTCAAGGGTGAAGACATTTCAGAAGATGTTCTCAAAGACAGAGCCAACGAAGTTGCAGGCTACGAGAGTGAAATGCAGATTTTGCAGGCGGAGATGGACAGCTTGAAAGTCGACACAGAGGTACCGACCTCCAAGAAATCCGAAAAGGGTGCTGGTTTTCACGCCTCTCCCGGCTACGAATGTCCGAACTGCCATGCGCCCGCCGCCAAAGACAAAGCGTTTTGTCCCAGCTGCGGAGAGTCAATGAAAAAAGCCGCGGCCGCTGCTTCTGCCGACGACGATGTTGTAGATGTAGAGCCGAACGGCAACTAAGTAGACGCTAAAAGTAAATAGAAAGCCGGCTCAACGAGCCGGCTTTCTTATTCACTTGTTTTTCAGAACGGCAGGGCGGCAAACTTCTATTGGCATCGCCTGCAAAACACTTCTATACGCGTGAGTTTTTGCCGCAGTCCGGACAGAAGAAGAAAGATGGACTGATCTTCGATCCGCAGTGCGGGCAAGGACGCAGACCCAATCCCGGCTCTTCGGTCGGGTATCGGCCGGCGAGAATTTCTTTGTACTGCTTGCTTTCCGACCACAGTTTGATTTCTTTGGCGCGGTACACAGGCACAGGGTGAGTCAACCATAATTCGTTGAAGAGTTTGAAGACCTTGTTGAGAGTGCTGTAGTCCAGCTCTTCGTACGAGTCTGCTTGTTTCAAAAACTCTTTTGGATCGATCTGGTCGTAGATGCACTTCGATCCGGCTGAGAGTTTCATATGCACGTGCAGGCACACGTTGACGTCTTGCGTAACCAGAAGTTCGGCGCGGTCGGCAGACATTTCTGCTTTTCTGAACCAGTCATAGAGCGCGACGGCCACGCCGGCAGAAGCCAGTCTTGCCATGCCCATTGTTTTTGCCAGTTCAAAAAGCAAGACGGCAATACTGCGATAAAGGACGTGCCCGCATTTGACGTGCCCGAGCTCGTGACCGAGAACGCCCATCAACTCTTCTTCTGTCAACAGATCGACTAAAGCCGAGTGAATGGCGATGAAGGGGCGCTCGGCGCCGAACGTGAACGCATTCACGTAAGGACTGGATACAAGGAACAGGTCGGGCTCATGGACATCGAGAATGTCGCAGGCCTCGCGAAACATGGAGTAAATCTTCGGACACTGCTTGGGCGTCACGTGAACGGCTTGCCCGATCATTTGAATACGGAAAATCTTTTCGAATCCCAGCTCGAAGAATTTGCGCAGGACGATATCCAGGACGGGAATCTTCTTCAAGGCATCCAGTGCCGCTTTGTCGGCGGGGTGCTCGAACGCCGAAGAGGTCAGACGTGGAAACTTCTTTTTAGATGTAGCGGTAGTCATTTAGCCTCCAGTGGCTTTCTTGGTTCGAAAGTTTGAAAAATACGGCAAGCGCGGTACTTGATTAGATCCTTTTCGATCTTACGGACAAGAACTCGCTGAAATTGATTCCGTCTTCACTTAATAGAGTGTTCTATCCCGTTTTTACCCCAAAAAGATCCGCTTGGATCGAGCCCAAGATAAATACATGCTGAAATCGCAAAACTTCAGTCTTAACCCGAAATCCGTTCTAGCAATGAGGCAAGCTCGCTTCAAGGTCTAAAGACCTTTCGGTGGACTGGTGTTGCCCGGATTTAATTTCGGACGATACCGGATGTACCGGCAATTGTGCTTGCGTCCCAGCGGAATGTTCGGCGCCTGGCTCTGCTTCTGCCGTATGAGCATGGGCAGAAGCGCCGCCTGAGTGTTTGGTGTCATCTTTATTGTCGTCGAATTCGCCTTCCCATCGAGCCAGAACGCACGATGCCAGGCAGTTTCCCAGCACATTTACTGAGGTGCGAGCCATGTCCATAATGGTGTCGACGCCCAGAATCAGCGCCACTCCGGCTAAAGGCAGATTGAAGGACGAAAGCGTGCCGGCCAGGATCACCAGGGAGGCCCGTGGCACAGCCGCTACACCTTTGCTGGTCAGCATCAATGTAAGCATCATCAGAACCTGTTGTTCGATTGTCAGATTGACGCCGGCTGCCTGAGCAACAAATACGGAAGCCAGAGAGAGATAAAGGGTGGTTCCGTCCAAATTAAACGTATAGCCGAGCGGCAAAACAAAACTGACGATTTTTTTCGGCACCCCGATGTGTTCCATCGCCGTCAGCGCCTTCGGCAACGCGGCCTCGCTGGATGTCGTGGAAAAGGCTATGAAGAACGGTTCTTTCACGGCACGTACGAATTTGCTCAGCGGGATCTTGGCAACGATTGCGATGGGCAAAAGGACGCAGGCGATAAAGACAAACAATGCCAGATAAAGCGTGCCCACCAACTGAGCCAGCTTGGCCAGGACGCCCAGTCCGTGCTCGCCGACAGTAGCTGCCATCGCGCAGGCGACGCCTATGGGCGCAAATTTCATCACATAGCCTGTGTATTTGAACATGACATCGGCCAGGCTCTGGCAAAGCTCCAAAATCATTGTTGCCTTTGTGGCGGAAACCGCCAGCGCAAAAATGATTGAGAAAACCACTATTTGCAGAACATCTCCGCGTGCCATCGAATCTATGACACTGGTCGGAAAGATATGGACAATAAGATCCGAAACAGACGGCTGTTTGGCTATTTCACCAACAGTGGCAGCAGCGTCGAGTTGCACGCCGACGCCGGGTTTGATCAAATTGACCAGCAAAAGACCGATCGCCAGCGCAAACGTTGTGACCACTTCGAAGTAGAGAAAGCATTTAAAACTCAAGCGTCCCAGTGAATGAGCGCTCTCCATTCCGGCAATTCCGACGACCAAAGTGGCAAATACCAGAGGCGCAATAATGGTTTTGATCAAATGGATGAATATCGTCGCGCCTGGTTGAATGGCTGTTCCCACTTGCGGAAACAGGGCTCCGATAGCCACACCGACTACCAGTCCGATGAATATCTGCAAAGTAAGGCTCGGTGCTTTCATTGAGATGAGTTCATGTAAGAGAGAGAATTTCCAGACCGCGTCCGACGACAATGGCCAGGCGATCTTTTATGGTGATTGCGGACGCCGATTCGACGACCGGCATGGTCGCCACCACTCGCGGTGCCGATGGCGTGGTGAAATCGACAATGGCTGCCACACTCTTGCCGTCCGGTGTCCTGCCGGCTGTGATGGCGCGCTTGCCCTGGACCGCTACTGCAGTGCCGTCGTGCGGGATATCGACCGAGCCAAGCACGCGCATGTCCTTTTGATCTTTGCCCAGGACAAGGAAAAATCCCTTGCTTTGCTGGTCGACGAAAGTGGCGATTACATAATCGTCGGTAAGAGCAAAGTCGCGCGGGGCGAGGTTTTCAAAATGACGGGTAGAAACCTGTTCGACATTGTCGGCGCAGCCGTATAGATAGAGATCGTTCAAAGACGAGCACAGCATGTATCCGCCCTGGGCAATGCCGCGATGGACACCCTTGGGCAGATCGATGCTTTTTTCCACTTCCAGTTTATTGGAATAAACTTTCAGTCTCTGCGCGATTGATTTTTTTTCTTGCTCTGTGATTACAAACGCTTTCTGCGCCACCGAGTCGTAGCAAAGTTGCACACCCTGTGTTTTCAGTGTGGCTGCTATCTCGCCTAATTTGTCCATCTTGCGCAAGGCGATGCCTTCTCTGGACAGACATAAAACATAGCTACCGGCGCCGACAATAGCTTTTACTGCCGTGGGCAGATCTTGCGTGGAAACAAGACTGGGCTTGTCGGGATTGGTGATGTCGTACAACTTCAGATCGGACCCGCCCAGGACGACCATGTTATTCCAGCTGGCCACGCCGGATGCAGGCAGCCTCGGAATGGAATAAGTGTAAACGGGAGTCCACCCGTCTTTGCCCGATGTGAGCATCTCCACGCCGGCCCAGCCGGAAGACACATAACAATTGCGTCCACTGGTAA
>JADZFV010000028.1 GCA_020854255.1 Candidatus Melainabacteria bacterium
CCTGGTAATCCCATCGAGCGACAGCCATTCTATGCGGTGAAATGGTTCGGGAGAGAAAAATTCGTTTTCGCCCTGAATTCAACGCCGCTGTTGAAAGGAAATGTTTTTGATGTTTTTGATGTTTTTGACGTTTTTTCCATAGATCGAATCGGCCAGCGCGTTGCCTCAGCTAACTTTCTAACCCTTACAGTCAGACTCAGCCTCCTGCAATCAAGGAAGTGCAGTCCTCCCTAAAAGGGCTGCCTAATTTTTCCCGCCACATCGTCAACTGGTTGTAAGCAGCAACAACAAAGCTCCGAGGACAGCACGTCGCTTTGCGCTCCTCAGATTTACCAACTTCCTAGAAAGGAGACCGATCAATGAAGACAGAAGCCGAGCGGCTCAGGGAAATTGCCACAAAAACAGCATTGACACTTTTAGCACTGAGCCTCAATTGCACGGCCTTGGCCGGCGCAGCAGAGCCTGTAGGAAACGCCAGCGCATTAAAGCTGAAAAGCCTTCCGCATAGCGCAAAGAAAAACTCAACAGCACCGCCGAACCGTGCGGACACTCTTCTGGTCATGCCGAATCGCACAGCCGACTACAGCGAGGCTCTCGATGCATTAAAGGAAGTCCACGGAACGATCGTCGACAGTTTTGGTGAAGGTGAGATGAAGTGTTTGATTATAAAGACTGAAAGAGGAATGCTCAAGCAGACTGAAAAAAAGCTCAAGAGTGACAAACATTTTGCGGTCGTCCAACGCGATTTTATGGCGCCAGCACAAGTTATGTCAGCGTCCCAAGTAAACGATCCATACTTCCCAGGCCAATGGCACATGGCTGCTCTAAGGGCAACTCACGCGTGGCAATATTCAACAGGATCGGGCGTGATCGTGGCCGTAGGCGACTCAGGCTCGCAAGCTTCGAACGCCGATCTGTCCGGCAAGACCTATCAAGGTTACAACGCCGTGAAAAACACTCAAGGAGGAAACTATGACTACCATTTCGGCGGCAGCCACGGTACAACAGTCGCTACAGCCGCAGCCGCCAAAACCGGCAACGGCAGTCTTACAGCCTCTCCGGCATGCAATTCACTGATCTATCCCATCGTTGTATCCGAAGCCAATGGCAATGGCATGTACACTAGTGAAATTTACCTCGCACGGGCAATCTACAATGCGGGAATGAACGGCATTCGGATTTTAAACATCAGTTACGGTATGTCCGACACCAACTACAGTTATGCAAATCCACAGATTCACCCGGTTCTGCACCAGTACCTGAAATGGTATCACGATCAAAGAAACGGGCTGGCGTTCTTCTCCGCAGGCAACGACTCAAGCTTTGACCCTCACCAGCGCTTGCCGTACATGATCATGGTTTCGGCCATCGATCAATCGTACAATCTTTCCAACTTCTCCAACTACGGAAACTCGCTTTGGTTCACGGCACCAGGCTCCAACATATATTGCTCGGACCGCAACGGTCAGATCCAATCAGTTTACGGTACTTCATTCTCCTGCCCGCTGGTTGCCAGCATTGCTGCTCTGGTGCTCGGCCGCAACCCAAATCTTACTAATACGCAGGTAGAGAATATCTTGGTTCGCAGCTGTGTCAACGCACCAGGATCAACCTGGAATCAGCAGTACGGCTTCGGAATGCCACAAGCAGATACAGCGGTGCTCTTAGCCGGCAACTAGGAAGCCGCCAAAACAGAACGCCAAAGAGGAGAGGTCTCACGACTTCTCCTCTTTTACAAACACGCGCTCGACAACTTAATTGGGACTTCGTCAGGAGTCAGAGCGCAGACTCGAATGTAATTGCAATAAAAACAAAATCTTAAAAAAGCGGACTGCTCGTTTTACTCAAATGCGGCCTAATTTACTTAATAGAGATTGATCTCACCTTCACTTTTCATTTTATTCACGAAAAAGTAAGGGACTTGGTGTTTTAATGTTCAAGCTGTCCGCTTTGAAAGCGGCCGGTATCCCCAGGAAACCTGTAAGCGCAAACCAATTCGCTGGAACTTCGGCAATTTCCCTTTGTCGTTGCAGCGAGATCTCTTTTTGAACCGGCGTTCACTAAAGTGAGATTGCCGGAGTGGGCAATTGCATTGAGTTTCAAAATTTCCATATGAATCAATTTACGACTGACATCAAAGTAGGCGAGCTACTCGTCAAAGCCGGCGTCATCACCGAAGATGACTTGGTGAAAGCGGTAGAAACGGCACAAGCAGAGAATCTGCACCTGGGCCTGGCACTTGTGAAAAACGGCGTTCTTACTGTTGAAGAACTGCGCGCCGCCATCGATGCGCAGGCAGCGCTGAAAGACAAACAATGCGATGCGCGCACTGGATTTAGAGCTTTGCGCAGGGCGGTGAAGACCAAAAACACATTTGAAATGTCGCTCAGCGAAGTCAAGCGCGCCGCATCGGCGGGTGGACCATCCAATAGATTGGGCGGATTGCTTCTGGAAGCAAGTCTCATTTCCTGGGAACAGTTTCAAACGGCCCTCACCCAAAGTCTCTCTACCGGGCTTCCACTGGGACGCTGCCTGGTTTTGAACAACGCGATCTCAGCTCCTGTTCTGGAATTGGCTTTGGAACTGCAAATCCGCGTGCGCGATGAAATTACCAAACGCGAAGATGCTGTGAAGGCGCTGAAAGGCGACCTCGAAGACAATCGGCGCGCGGTTTTCACAGGCGAATTTGGCGCCATCGGCAAGGAGGCCAGAAAGCACACAGTGCGCGTCGGCGAACTTTTGGTCAAATCGGGAGCTGTAAATCAACATGAAGTCCTGGAAGCACAGGAATCGGCTGTAGCAAACGGGCAGCGCATCGGTCAGGCGCTCCTTTCGCGCGGTCTGATTCAACATGCGACTCTTGAAGCGGCGCTTGCCGTGCAGCAAATGATCGACAATAGCTTTATCACTGAAGAACAAGCTTCCCTGTGCCTGGCTCGCGTGCACTCGATGCGCAGCCCACTTTCGCAAGCAATGGTTGATCTGGGGCTGGTGACGCGCAGGCGTTTTCAAACGCTCAGTGAGATGGATAAGCCTAAGGTGAGCGAGCATCCGGCACCTTCCGAATCGAACAAACAACGAATCACCATCGGCATGGATAAGCGCTTCTCTCACGGCAACGCCGATCGCAACGAGTATCTGACGGCGTTGAGCCACTCTTACGAAACCCTTGCCGATGTGGCGCTGGACCGCGGCGATTATGTCGAGGCGGAAGCAAACTTCTGCACCACGCTCTCACTGAAAACCGCGCTCTACGGGCATGATTCCATCGAGCTGGTGGACGACTTCCTCAGCCTGGCCGCGGCACTGTGCTTCCAGGGGCGGCTCACGGAAGGCGAAGGAGCGATCCTCAAGGCGATTAATATCGTAGAGACGCAAACGCCATATCGCGCCGACAAAGCCGCCCTCTGCTTCAGCGGCTTGGGACGTGTCTATTTGCAACTTGGACGCTTCCAGGAAGCAGAGCCCTTGATTGCCCGCGCGATAGCGATCACGAAGATGTCTGAAGGCAATGGGAGCGAACGCTTGAGCCGTCAGCTAATTGCGACGCTCAAGGACTATGCTCGACTCTTGGCACGGACTGACAGACCGCACGAAGCGGCTCTGGTCTACGCAGAAGCGCGTCAGGTTGCCTCGGCGCAATCATAATAAGGTCGCATCCAATGCGACCCTCCTGCTACTAAACGCGCTCTGCCTTTTCCGCTTCTTCTATTAAACGCGCTCGTCTGTATTCATCCCAGGCGCTGCTATTGTCTGGGTTTAGCACGTCCATAATCTGTTTGATCCAGTTTCCTAAAATGCTCATGACCAACCTCGCCTTCTATGTTCGGTGATGCAAATGTGGGCAGACGCCTGCCAACCTGCACTCTTGTAGAGTCACGTGTCAGCAACATACCCTTCCAAAACCGGCATCCTCGCTTGACATTGCGGTAATGCCGAAATTTAGCAAAACGCGTTTTGGTTCGCTTTGTTATGAGCCCCTTGACGATGCTGGCAGAACCTTGTTCCCGTGTCTTGGAAACAAGCATCTATCGCCGGCGCCCTTCACTACGCTTTCTTACCAGGCAAGCAAACTAGTCGCTCTAGTCGCTGTGCGGGCCGCTTTTAACGTACTTGGCGCGCGCCAGCGTGTGCAACATCAGAGCGCAATCGATTTCTTCCCCTTCGCGAACAACCGAGACGGAGCATTCGGTAATCACCAGCTGCCTTCCAGCTTTGATGACACTGCCGCGGGCAATCAGCTTGGAGCCCCGCGCCGGGCTGAGAAAGTTGATCTTGAATTCAGCCGAAAGGCACTCTTCATCAGCCTCGAGAACAGTATAAGCAGCATAGCCGGAAGCGGAGTCGGCGACAGTGGCAACCATGCCACCATGGAAAAACCCGTGCTGCTGCCTTGTGGCTTCACTAAAAGGCAAATGAATTTCGACATAACAAGGACGCACATCAACCAGCTCGCCATTGAGCGCCGCCATTACCCCCTGATGGCGAAAGCTTTGGCGAATCTTTTCCTGAAAATTATCGTCGGGCGGAAGAATCTCTTTTCTGCCAACGGTTTCAAAGGTAGCCATATCAAGCCTTTCGAGTGCTCACGCCAATAGTTTATCAGCTATCTAGAGTTTGATTCTGCAACTCTTCGGCCGTCGAACGCACATTTTTTCTGGTCAGCGATAGCCCATGTCCAGCATTTCTTGAACGGTCGGCTCCGGATGCCACTTTGGCTCGGGAATTTGATTGAATCCAACAACCTTCACGCCCTTGATACGATTAGCCCATAATTGCTGAGTTACGCTATGCACTTCAGCGTCCGGCACATACATGTGCGTCACGTCGGGATTACGCAGCCCAAGCCGCGTCAGTAGATTTTGACCGAGTCCCATACTGGGAATCAACAACTCGCCAGGTTCGATAACTCCTGCACTTCTTATCCTCGGAGCTACCGATTTGGAGATTCCATAAACAACGGGAAACTCTGTTAAGAATTCAGGACTGTGACGATGATAGGCAAAGGCTTCGTTGAAATCGCGAGTGATCGAGACTTCGTGGCGTGGAAATTCTTGTCCGGCACTCTCTCCGGTCGTTTGGCTGAGACCGCGCAGGCGCAACTCGCGCGATGAAAGAATTCCGCCTTCACGCATAACCGACTTCAAGCTATTCGACATCGTTCCGTGGAAAAGATTGGCCAAAAGCGGTGTTGCATCATAGGGCATCCATTCATTGGGTGTGTTGTAATTATGGTGATCCCTGTGATGATGCATCGGTGGCATGCCCATCTTCTGACGCATGCTTGATTCATCGTATCCGTAGAACTTCTCACGGCCAAAACCGATGCCATCCATAGCGTAAGTCTCATA
>JADZFV010000029.1 GCA_020854255.1 Candidatus Melainabacteria bacterium
AATGCGATTCACCTCGGCTTCATAGACATCGACCTTTTCTTGTTCAATGATAACTTTCATGCTGGTTTCTCCAGTTTTGTTGATTGAGCTAGAAAGCCGAAGCGAACCCCGTTCAGGCCGACTCGTAAGTGCCCGTGTCCTTGAGTTCCTTGACCGCCTGATTGATCACCTCGTTGACGAACTTTGCCACTGCCGTGCGGTCGGCGCCGGTGAGGTCGACTGACGTGTGGCTGCCTTTCAGCTCGATCTTGCAGGTGACGCCCTGCTCGCCGGCGATGCGCTTAAGGGTCGCTGTCTGATCCCAGACGCCGGCTTCCATGACGAAGACAGCCGCGCTGCCTTCGATGACCTGTGAATCGGGCTGCGCCTGGAGCGCGTCCAGGAGTTTGCCGGCGGCGCCCAGGAGGTTGCCGGTCTTGAGGTATTGCTGCTCGTGGCGGGCGGTGGTGCCCATGTCCAGTTGCATGAGCACATGGTCCATCAGCCCATCGATGCGCTGGCGAAAAGTGCGGCGGGGAGCGGAAGCGGGAAGAGCGGTTTGAGCGTTCATTGGAAATTGACTCCTTGAAAAAAGTGGTTGGAACCGGTGACTGAGAATGGCGCCGGGCTCTTGCGAAACCATGCGCGGAATTTCGAAGTTGGGGCTTTCACCCGCGGCGATCGCGAAGCGTGCCCCGCCGTGACGTGCGCGCGTCTTAATGCGGAGGCGATTGTGTTAAAACTAATTGCGTTTGGAAGGGGCTGGCTCGGAAATCTTGAATTAAAAATGCAGGCTTACAAACTAATGAGCGGTTATGCCAAACGCAAGCAGTTAAGAACTCTGGTGAGTGTTATTAGTTAAATCCATAATCTTTTGCGTTCATGAAGGTGCATCTGGCCAACTCTTTTTGTTTGGAAATGGACCAAGATTAAGTTCTGTGATCTGTATTGAACTCCGTGATATGTATTAAGCTCTGTGATTTGTATTAAGCGCTATTGCAAATTCGTTCACTCGAGCTTCGATCTCGTCTTCAGAATGGCTGGAAAATCGGAGCATAAATTCGTTCGCCTTCGCAGAGTGTGCATAAAAAGGCGCTGTTGACCCGCATGATAAACCCGCTTTCCGGGCGGCGATCAGGATAGCGCTTTCAGGAAGGTCGTTTTTAAACTGCAAGACGACATGCATGCCGCTTGTGGAGGAAGAAAGCTGCACTTCGTCCTTGAACACTTTCTTCAAGGAGAAGATCAAAGTCTGGCGACGCTTGCGAAGCGTTTTCCACAGCGACCTCATGTGTGTTTCTATGACATTTTTGTCGAGCAGCTCCGTCAAAACGAGATGTTCGACAAGTGTAAATTGGCGATCCCAACTGCATTTGTAACTCTGGAACAATTCGATGAGCTGCTCTGGAATGACAAGAAAACTGACTGAAACAAGCGGGTAGAGCAAACGCCAGAAAGAATAGAAGTAGACAACAGAACCCGTCTTGTCCAGGCTGAAGAGTGAAGGGGCCGCTTGCCCGTCATATTGAAATTCCGAATCCCAGTCGTCCTCCAAAATCGCGCAATTTCTTCGCCTGCACCAATCGAGCAGATGTCCGCGCCGTTTTTCCGAAAGCATAACGCCGGAGGGCTCCTGGCATGATGGTGCGACGTACACCCATTGCACGGGGCGTTCTATCTCGTCGAGCAAGTCTACCATCAGTCCGTGCTCATCGACGCCGACCGGAACGACCGCAGCGCCGAGACTGTGAAACTGTTCGCGCGCACCCCAGAATCCCGGGTTTTCGCAGACGATTGCATCATCCGGTTTTACGAGCAGTGAAAAGGCTGGTGAAATGACGCTTTGCACGCCTGAGCCAATGACTATCTGTTCTGGCTTGCAATTGATTTGTTTTGTCCGCCGCAAATAACCGGCTATTGCCTGGCGTAAGGGCCGGTAACCAAAGGCATCGCTGTTTGCTTCAAAGTTGACCGAATCTGTACTGTGGCTCCAGTGCAGCAGGGATTTCTTCCATGCGACCATAGGTAGCATGCCGCTGGGCGCGGATCCGAAATTGATTTCGTCGAAATCGGTGCTCTCAATTGCCTCAATTCTCTGCGCGTCGAGATTTATTGCCAGATTAGAATAGCGATCTTTCCAGGGATAACCCGTTGCTTGTTCTTTCTCAGCCTGTGCAATTTCAGGAGATCCATTTGCCTCTGATTTTCTCACCCAGGTGCCTGAGCCCGGGCTTGTAGTGAGGTGGCCGGTAGCAATTAAATTATCAAGGCTTTTCATGACAGTAGTTCGCGAGATGCCCAGATACAGAGCTATATCGCGGGTCGAAGGCAGCTTCTCTCCGGGTGCCAAATTCTTGCTTTCGATTGCAGAGGCAATCGTTTCTCTGAGCGCTTCCGCGCTTATCTTCGAGCCTTTCAATTGTTTGAGGATTGCCAGATCCATTGGTTTTTGACTGAGTTGCGCGCCAGGGGGAGTGGCTGTAAAAAAGTCCCCAACAAACACTACTTACCCTCTCGAGACGCATGTCCTCGATGTCAGATAATCTCAGGCATATTGAAACAGTTATCTTTCATGGAAACAAATGAATGAGGTTGTGGATTGATACTTATCTCACGCACTTCATTTCTGGACAGAAAACATTGGAAAAATTCAGACACGCGCAGCGGACGTCATTTAATGCGTCACTACGTATTTTGCGCATGCTCGTGCAATCAAACTGCAACAACGCGGCGTGAGAATCGTCGTACCATGATTACCGAAAACCTCATCGATTCATACGTTTCCCAGGGCGCCGCCGCTTTCCAGCAAGGACAGTTTCAGGCGGCAGGCAGATTGTTTCTCGCCGCCTACCAGAAGTCGCGCGCTCTCAATAAGTCTGACCCCAAACTGGCTGTGGTTTATGCCAATTTGTCTTTGTTTTATTATCAACAAAAACGTTATCGAAAAGCCGAGGGATTGCTCGAGCAGGCGTTAGCAATCCTAACTGAAAACGGGCTTTTGCACTCCGATTTCGCGGAGAAAGTGCGTGTGCAGATTGCGAACATATATCTTGTTCAGAATAAACATACTCAGCTGCTCAAACACTATAAGACTTCGCTCTCGTATTTTCTCTCTGTTTCAAGACTGGCTGACTCGTCGGCTGCATACAACAGAATAATCGATCTTTATGTCGCACTCGATCGGATGAAAGATGCAGAGCTCTGGTGCCGGCAGGCACTGGCATTCGACAGCGAATATCTGGCCAAGAGCGATCCCATTGCGAAAAAACGCTTGATGAAAATGGCATGGATTTACACGCGACTCGGAAAGACTGATGATGCCTGTCGAATCTATCAGCACAGTGTCAATCAGGAAAAAGAAACGGCGTTTATTCGGCCGGTCGTGGCTCATTCTTCGTATCATAGCCCAGCTGTTTAGCCTTCTTTCTTGCGGCTCTGGCAATCTGCGGGGTCCATGCATCGCATCTCCCGGTCATGTTTGGGAGCATTGTCGACAGATTAGGTATGCGCCTGAGCTGCAAAAACAGATGTGTGGCAAGTCTTTGCTGTGCGCAACTCTGCCAGTGAAACGCCGTCCGCCACCGCTTCATATGACATGGTTGTTCAGCTGGGAAGCAAGAGTATTCGCCAGAGCGCTGTTACGAGGAGCGAGGAAGAGACTTGGCGGCTTAAGTACCTACGTACAGAGGAAAAGGCACAAAGGCTTGAATTGCAG
>JADZFV010000030.1 GCA_020854255.1 Candidatus Melainabacteria bacterium
CGGTCGTCTGGTGGTGGAGAAGGCGTAAGCCTCATCCGCCAACACGCGGTTGTCCGGTAGGTAGTTGGAACGGCTAGGGTCTCGTAAGAGACCCTAGCCCGTTCTTCTCGGCAGACGGCTTGATTGGTGCTAAAGCCGCCTGAATTCAGCACCGTGTGAATCTATCTCTAACCAAGGCCAGCCGGATGGAACGCACGTAGTGCGCTCCCGTTAAACGATGAGCGCGTTGCTCATTAAATCCGGCTCCACCTTCCGTACATGTTGTGCGGAAAGAAAAAAACAAAGGAGAAACTCTCATGGTACACGGAATCGTAATCAAGCAGCACGCGGGCAACCTGGTCATCACGACTGTGGTTCGTGCATCTCGCAACGGCATCGCCCGTTTCGAGGCCCAGGCGGACGTCATCGAGCAGAAGCAGGGAAAGGTGATCATCGACGACAGCGCCCTCACCGAGGGTGACTTCGTGGTGTCCATCATGACCGCCAAGAACTCGACGACGGGCGCCGTGGTCCGTGAAAAGACCACTTCCATCTTCCCCGTCGGCGTCCAGCCGGTGGAGGCAAGCACCATCACGCTGCCCTCGGGCACGGTGGTCGACAAGGACGCTGGCGTCCAGGTCGTCTAACCGGCGTGAGTCGAAAGGCTGAGAACCGGATTGAGGATGGGCACCAGTGATGGTGCTCATCCCTCAGTCCGGCTGCTCAGTTTCCGTAGTTGGTGGGCAGGTCGAATGGCCTGTCTTTGTGTCAATGTTCGAAAACCGCTCCTGCATGTTGAACATGTCTGGGAGTCTGGAGAGTACAAATGCTTCTGCAATTGCCGACCCGTATGCAAGCCCTCGTCGATGCCGGAAAGCGCGTCATGCAGTTGATGACCGACGCCGGATTCTTCATCGCGCGGGACAGGGGTGACGACGACGCGTCAAGAGCCAACGACATCGAGGACGGGCGCCGCACGCTCGACCAGGTCGAAGGCGAAATGGCCAAGCTCAACTTCGGGCTTCAGCTCCTCCGGACGCTGCAGCTCGGACGCGAGAAGAAGTGGAAGGAAGCCTACGCCGAAATCGAAGCGGCGGTCGCCTTCTCCCGCGGCAAGCCCGAGCTGATGGAGTCCTGGTCGGTGGTTCGCTACCAGCTGGACTACATGCGGGTGGAAGCCGAGCCGGTCACCGAGCAGAGCTGAACGCAGTTCGACAAGGACGTTGAACATTGGCATACCGCCTTTGCAGCGCACGCTCCTCTGTCGGTATGCTTTTTTAGCGCATGCCTGCGCACCTTGCGCAGACAATTGTGAAATAGCGGGCGCTCCCCGTTATTTCCTTTTGTGGAATGGATAACTATATGATATAGCTAGCTCCCCCAAAAGTGAGGCAAAACTAGTGCTGTACGTAGATATGAACCTTTTGGAGTTTCAGAAAAAATATTCAGATGAGGAGTCCTGTCTGCAGGCGATTTTCGCCGCACGCTGGCTACGTGGTTTCATTTGCCCATATTGCCAACACAATGATGGGCATCGAGTCCACACGTACACGCGCCGCTTGATGCAATGTTGCCTTTGCCGCCGAAAGAGTTCGATTACATCGGGGACTGTTTTTGAACAAAGCCATATTCTGCTCAGTGTATGGTTTTTGATGATCTACTTCGTAGCTCAGGACAAAGGCGGCTGCGGCGCTACGAAACTCTCAAAGCAGCTTGGTGTCTATAGAAACACGGTTTCTCTCATGCTTATGAAGATTCGATCAGCTATGTCTGCTCGCGACGAGAATCTTACGCTTGCTGGATCTATCGAGTTTGATGAAGCACTTTTGGGAGGGCGCAGCAAGAGTAAAAGCGCAGGAAAGCCTCTGACACTGCCACGTGCGCTCTACGAAGCCGCGTCTTTGGGAGCGAGGGTGCTCTCGACGTCAAGGACGGTGGACTCAACATCGCTCTCTTGTGCCCAAGCCCTTGTCGAAGAGCCGTATAAGATCAAAACAATGGCAAAAACTGCCAGCACCGATTCACGTGCCGCAAAGAATTTTACAGATTGGCTTTGAAACCAGGTTTCCACGAGCAACCACACCCCGCTTTTCTTTAACAAGGATCGCATAACAAACTTTTTTCTCTAACTCGGGGCAGTGGCATAACAAAAGGATCATGTCAGAACAAGACAATTGACAGAGACTCCTTTATAATTCTGGAACCTGGAGGAGTGCTATGTACGTTCCTGAAGATCGTTCATACATGACTGTCGATGAGTACCTGGAATTCGAGGCAAAGTCGAAAGTCAGACACGAATATCTCGACGGTCAACTCTTCGCCATGACTGGCGCATCGCTGCGGCATAATTTAATCGGCAACAATCTCAACTTTGTACTAATGAACCACCTGAAAGGCGGTAGATGCCGCTCTTTCACATTCGATGTCAAAGTCAGGATCGACAGCTTAAACACCTTCTACTATCCGGATATTCTGGTGTCTTGCACACCACTCGACGGCAATTTGGCGTTTCTAAAAACACCCGTTTTAATAGTGGAAATTCTCTCTCCTTCGACAGCGGCAATCGACCGTCGCGAGAAACTCATGGCTTACGCGCAAATCGAAACTCTCAAAGAGTATGCACTCATACATCAAAAGCAGAAACGGGTTGAATTGCTGAAAAAAAATCTTCAGCATTTCGACAAACCAGAGGTTTACATGAAGGACAGCCTCGTTCTTAATTCGATGGCGGTCGGTCCGCTTACAGTAAGGATCGATGAGATTTACAAAGATGTAGACTGGGATGAGCCAGGCGATCCAGACGATGCTCTCGGGCTGTATGTGCGCGAGACCGCCGGAGAGCTGGCCTGGTGAACCTCCGCACAGACCTATTCGCTGTCAATCTCTCTAAGTCCGGTCGGATCGACCGCTAGGTCCAGCAACGTAAGGGCTTTCTTATCGAGAGCGATCCACTGTTTTAGGCGTGAGAGCACCGCTTTCTTTTTTTTGTGATTGACGATCACTAGAACTGAGCTACCCGCACCGCTGAGAACACAGCCAATTACAGGCTCTTTAGCCAACACCGCCCTGATCTCCGACAGCTCGGGTACGAGCCTGACCCGATAGTGCTCATGCAATCGGTCTTCCAGAGCCAGCTTCATTGTTGACTCATTCTGATTCTGGATGGCCGCTACAACCAGGGAGGTGCGCTGAATATTGAAGATCGCGTCGGCAAGCTTTACTTGCTTAGGCAACACAGCTCTTGCTTTTGGAGTCGTCAGCCTGTACGAGGGTGTAAGCACTATGGTATGCCACTGTTGAGGCCACTGAATTTGTTCTGTCAGAACCGTCTCGCCATCTGCCATACCGCAGATCATCAGGTTACCCATAAGGCTGGGTGCCAACGACTCCGGATGATGCTCCAGAGCGGTGGCTTCGGCCAATATCTTTGCGCGTGTTGGAATAAAGTCCCGAAGGACATGCGAAGCCCAGAGCGCGCCAAGCACCACGGTGCCGGTGCCACCAAGCCCGGAGCCCAGAGGAATGTCCGAGTGAACCAGCACCCTCAATCGACTGGCATCTCGAGGGGTGCTCTTCCACAACTTCGTGAGCATCGTATAAATCAAGTCGCCCTGGTCGGATGCCTCACTGCGGTCGGCCATAACCCCTCTTAAAACTACCCTCGGCACAGCGGCGTAGTTTTTCTTCAGTAACCAAACTGTGATTCTGGTGTAGAGGGAAAGAGCAAGCCCAAGCGTATCCAGACCAGGCCCGAGGTTGCAGGTGCTGGCAGGAATGACCAGAGTTATGCTGCGATCGATTTTATCGTGATCGATCGGGAAATCTTCCGCAAACGAAGTTGAAAGCTCAGTGTCGACCAGCCTGCCTGTCCCTTCTTTGAGCTGCTGCGAACATGCTCTGTAGGCTGCGACTTTCTGCGTTCTCTTGTTACCAAAAAACGCCTGTATCTCGGACGATTTCAATCCTTCGTTTACCAGTGCCAGTCCTCGGCTATCCCTGAGCATCTGCGAATTTACCGCGTGCCCAAGTCCGGCCACCCTGCCGGCTCTGGCGATAATAGTATGAACAACTCTTACCCGCATAGCTTTTCCGCGCTCCGAGCAAAAAATGTAATCGGAATATTTCGGCAGAGCCGCAAGCGCCCTGAGAACTTCTATGTCCTCGAGGCTCATCTCGTGCTCAGCCAAACCTCCACTGTAACGGCGGTCAACCAGGAGCTTTCCGGTGGTAAAAGAGACGGATTCCCACTTCATGGCGATCAGTTCACTTACCCTCAAAGCGTGCGAATAACAAATCCAGATTAGGCCCGCATCTCGCTCACCATGACGCCCGATCGACCTGGCAGCAGCCATCAGTCGGCGCACTTCTCGAATAGTGAGAGTTCGCAACACCTAACACACCTTAGCGCAGTAACCGTGCGCCTTCTTGACAATTCGCCCCGATCTCACAACCTAAACCCTTCACTATTCGGCAAACTACCAAAAACCCCACAATATAGTCATTTTTAGCAGTTGCTACCAAATTAAGCAATGTCACAACAAACATGGCAAGGCCACCTCCGCAACGCTATTTTTTTTGCCGACATAGCAGTGTGGAACAGCAGATCCCTCGCAATTAAACTACCCCACAAACAAGCAGCAAAGACGACAAGATCGCTGTAAAAGGCACAGAAATGTTTTCTTGTCACCACTTGGTCTGTGGTGATAACAAAAGGGTATTCATTTTTCACTCACCCGGTGAACCCAACCAAACAACCAATTTCGCAACTCCCTGCACTAATTCCAGACATCAGTAAAACAGCGTTGGCTGTCCTTCTTCAAACTACGAACAACTCGGAGCAGCTGTTGCAAAATCTAACCGTCGCGATCATCATCTCCACAGTCTCAATTCTCGTCGTGATGCCGCTGGCTCTCGGGATTTTCCTGGAATTGGCAAAGCGCAGAGACCAAGAAGACTCCACTGGACGCAGCCAGAACGCACCACAGATGGTGAACACACCGAACACCATGGATTTCGGTCAAGTGCTGCTCTACTCGCGATGGCTATTGACGCCATTCTACCTGGGCATGGTTTTGACCGCCGGTATCTACCTGTACAAGTTCGTGAGGAAACTCGCACAGCTCGTCGGCGAAGTCGATGTCCTATCGGACAAAGAGCTGATGCTCAGAGTCCTTTATCTCGTCGACATCGTCATGGTTGCGAATCTGCTGATGTACACGGCCATCGGAAGCTTCGCCTACTTTGTTAGACAGTTCCATTTCAAGAACAGCCAGGAGCAAGCGGGCATGCTGGGGCATCTCGACGCCACCACCTTGAAAATGAAACTGGGAATGGCGCTGATTGGTGTCTCTTCGATTCACCTTCTGGAAGCTTTCATGGACTCGGTCAATTGAGGTCATCGACAAGATGAACCACAATCGTATCATCAACTCGCCCACCAACCTCGATGCAAGCAACGAACACTTCGTGATCGCCAGAGTCTCCACGGCAAGGAGTAACGAGGGTCGGCTCCTCTCCTGGGCAAAGGACCTGGCTCAAGCCCACGAGATCCCTCAGCCGTGCATTCAGATCACTCCCTTGGAGCGCGCCCTGTACGCGCAGAACCGCCAGGAATATCTCTACCTGGTCACTATCACTCGCGGCTAAAGCGACCGGTCGCCACTATCGGCGACACCATTAAAACCGACCGCTCCTTCAAGCCCTACCTCACATCACAAGAGGATTCCACCAACAATGCGGTTGGTGAGTGTTGTCTGGGTTTCTCGATGATGCGATGGCGGGGGTGCTGGGAACTGAACATGGACTTCAGTGCGGGCATTTTGACGCGGTGTCAAACCGTCAAC